>CAZIWL010000012.1:0-10576 GCA_964542755.1 uncultured Anaerolineales bacterium | reverse complement strand
ATGGCCCAAGGCGGAGCAGGTGGTCTCCATGGTACTGGAGGCCGTACCTCCCGGGGCTGCTGCTCAGGGGAATCGAGGGAGCGGTTCGGGGGGGACGGCGTTTGACGTTCCTTCATCATCTCAGTATACTGCTTGGGTGGGACACGTGCGTAGCGCGTCTATGAATGGGGTGGGGGCCATATGGGCCTGGTTGAGCCGTGAGGGAGATTGGAGACCTATGGAGAAGAGGATACAGAAACCGTCGACAGTGCTCTATCCGCTGCCGGTCGTGCTGGTTAGTTGTGGGAGTGGCGCGGGGGCGAACATTATCACGCTGGCGTGGGCTGGAACGCTCTGCTCGGACCCGCCGACGGTGGGCCTGGGGATTCGGCCGAGTCGCCACTCGTACGAGCTGATCAAGGAAGAAGAGGCATTCGTGGTGAACGTCCCCAGAGCCAGTCAGGTCGAGTGGGTCGATTACTGCGGCACGGTCTCGGGGCGGGACGTGGACAAGTGGGATGCGTGTGGGTTCACTCGGCACCCTGCGACCGAGGTGGACGTCCCCGCGATTGGTGAGTGCCCGGTGAATATCGAGTGCTCGCTCAGTCAGGTGGTGCCGTTGGGTACTCATCACCTATTCATCGGAGAGGTCTTGGCGGTCCAAACGGACGTCGATACGCTCGACGAGAGAGGGCGGCTGGATCCCGCCCGCGCGGAGCCGGTGGCCTACGTGAGCGGCGAATACCGGGGGCTGGGCGATCTGCTCGGCACGTTTGGCTGCTCGACCCGGGACTGAGCCCGCGATTCCCCAGCTAACCTGGGTCGGTTAGTCGGCCTTCGTGCCGGGCCGTAGGTATCGAATCTCGCGGTATTCCTCCACCTCGTCTCGGATCCCCGCTTTGAGGATGTTGCCCGAGATGTGCATGATGGTGTCGTCAAAGTCGTCATCCACACCCATGGAGGCGAGGCACGGGTAGTGGTGGTGGAGGAGGCCCCCGAGGTGTTCCGCATCCCTGGCGGGCACGCCCGTTAGCTCGCGAGCCACGTATCTGGCGCAACCGCAGACGGCGTCGCGCATCACCGTGATATCGAGGATGTCCCGCGTGTCGGCGTCGACGACGATCCGAAACTTGGGGCGGCCGAAGCAGCGGGCAAAGGTGGAGATGAGCGCATCCTCATACGTCCTCTCGTGGTCACGCGTATTGTACGTGTTCTCAGTGAGGGAGCAGAGGGGCTTGGGAGTGACGCAGACGACACCGATCTCATCGAGCCAACACCGGAGCTGACGGGCCAGCCCGCGCGGCAGCCACTCCTCTCGATCCACAGCGGCGATCACCGATCGGGCGCCGGTCCGTCTCACGATCTCCGGCAGCAGTTCGGCGACACCCTTGTGCTCGCCGAAGGAGAGGACGAGATCTGTCTGGGGCAGGGACTCGGGGACGTGGTCCTCCGGGTAGTCGATGACCGGCGGATAGACCGCTGGCGCCTCCCAGACCTTGATGGACCAAGCTGGGGGCGCGTGGACACGGATGTTCTCCACCATGCGCCGCCCATATTCTCCCGTGATAATCGCAAGCATGCGCACGTCAGTTGCTCCCTCTAACTACCCTCGCATTCGCGTAGATCACCGCGGCCCGCACGGGCGTCATCTCAATCGAGGAGCCGCTTCTCGCCCTTGAGGCTACGTATGTGCGTGACGTCCTGCACGACCTCAAGCGTTCCCCGGTAGAGTCCTGCGTCGTCCCGGACCGCGAAGTACTGGATGTGAATCAAGCGGGCCCCGTCCTCGGTCCCGCCCATCTGGATCCAGAACTCAGCGATGTCCCGTGTCCCGTCCCGGAAGTCGCGCAGAATCTCCTCTACTCTGTCGACGCTGTCGGGCGGGTGACATCTCTGCACCTTCCGTCCGATCACTGCGGGAGAGCGAGGGAAGATCCGCTCGCCCGTCTGGGTGAAGAAACGGACCTCATCCGCGTCATCGACGAAACTGATCTCGATGGGTAGGTGGTTGAAGAGGAGGTTGACCATCTCCGGGGTGAGGCTGCCCGTGTCTAGATGGAGCAGGTCCTTGGTCCCCGAGTCTGCCGGCTCCGTGCGCTCCGCGACGTCCCGGACGCTCTCAAGTGCCGTCTCTTCAGGGGGCCACTGGTCCCCCGGCTTCACGAAGGCGTAGCCGATATCCACACTTTGGGTGCGGATATCCCACCACTCCTCGCCGCTGAGCTTTTCCAGGGCTGTCGGGAAGAGGATCTTCTCCTCCTTGTAGAACATCTCCCGTATCTCGCTCGCCATCGGCTCTAAGACCCCGGTAAGCTGAGCGCCAAATGCATCTCCGTCGGCCGCGGGACCGCAGCTCAAGGCTCCTTCCAGCTCAGTCCAAGCCTCCCGAATCTCATCGTGGATACCCCACATCACGCTGGACGGCCCCTCGAAGCCGTGCTTCTCGAGGAATGGGAAGAGGACGTTCTCCTTTCGGAGATAGTGTCTCTCCAATCCTTGCAGCTCCCGCAGCTGAGCACGGGCCTCCTTCAGGAGACCCCGGTCCTTCGGTCTTCTCTTCAGCTGCTCGACAGCTGCTTCCAGCGCATCGAGCACTCGCCCCGCGGCGGCGTTCTCTGCCATCATGGTGTAGACTGGGTGGCCGGGAAGGGACTCGGGATCCTCCATCGAATCAAGCGAGTCGCGGAAAGCTGCCACGTGAACGTCGCACAGGCGCTGGATCTCGGTCGCCCGCAGGCCTTCGTCGATCAACTGCTGCTCGAGCTCGGCGATCTCGGTAGCGCCGACATCCTCCAGCAGGGCAGCGAACTCCTCCTTGACTTCCTCGACCGCCTTTCCTTCGTGTAGTCGATGAATGACCGTTTTGAGAGCCTCTTTCTTGAATTCCCGAGTGTCCGCAGACTGCATCATCGTGGTGTCTCCTTCCCCTCGCGCGTATGGGGCGGCACAGCCCTCGTACTGTCCTTTGTCCTCCGCTAACTGGTCTTGAGCGCGGCTACAACGAGGTTGGGACTGCCGTCCGGGTCGAACGCGGCGCCCTCCATGTCTCCGTAGACGGCAATCTGTCCCAACCCGGCCCGTTCGAGCATTGGCACGAGATCCCTATGGGTGAGGGGCCAAAGCTTCGTCGAGGTCAGCCGCTGCTCCCAAGGCTCGTCTCCCTCGCGATGGAACGTCAGCATGTTGAATGTCAGGAGCCCGTCGGCCTCAAAATCGTAGAAGCGAACGAACAGCCACTCGTGCGCGCCGTGCCGGTGGCCCTGCGGATTCATCCACCGGTCGCGAGCTGACAGGACGGGGTCGAAGTTTCGATTCTGGACGAGGACGAGTCCCTCGGTCCGCAGGCATGCGGTCAGATCATCGAGGGCCTCACCGAGCTTACGGGTCGTGAGAACGTGGGGAAGGGAGTTGCCGAGACAGAGGACCGCGTCGCAGGTGGGCTCGACGTGCAGCATGGTGAGTGTGTCAACTACGTCGCCGAAGGACGCAACCTGGAAGTCGACCTCCACGCCCGCTTCGGCAGCGTTGGCGCGGGCCCGCTGGATCATTGGGGCGCTGGAGTCGACACCTACGACTTCATACCCACGTCGCGCCAGCGCGACGGCGTGCATCCCCGTCCCGCAGGCAACGTCCAGCACACGATCGGCCCCTGCGGACTGGAGTTGCTGTTCCAGGAAGGGCATCTCGGCGGCAAGCCTTGCGTCCCAGTCGACGAAGTGGTCGTACTCGGCGCTGAAGGCGTCATACATCGCCTCCGGTGAGCCTTGCCTAACGCCTTGATTCTCCGTGGCGTCCATCTGGCCATCCCCTGCCGCCCGGTCTACGTGCGCACGGGCGCCCGCTCTCGCTCAGGCAATCGTTCTCGCTTGGGGGGATCGTTCTCGCCTAGGCGAGAACGATCCCCCGTACGTACCGGATGGGTATCTATACCACCAGCAGCGCCATGTCGCGCGCAAACAGGCCGAGTCGATCGCCTGCCTCAACCGGCGTGTCCAGGCCCTGGCACTCCTCCTGGCAGTACTCGAGCCAGGGGGCCATCGAGTTCTCGGTGCTCAGCAGCCGTCCGTTCCGAAAGACGTGGCAGATCTCGGCCTCGTCGATGCCCGCGCTCTGGATCAGGGTGCGCACGGTCTCCCCGGAACGGGGTTTCACCCGCAACACACTCTCCGAACGGGCTCTCGGATCCGCTGCGTGACGGCGCAGCCTTCCGTACAGGTGCACATCGATCATCTCATCACGCGCGCTGTCTGTCTCTTTCATGTCTGCACCTATGCGCAGGCCGCCCGTAAGGCGACTCCGCACGCTCCCCGACACGGAAGAGCCACGGGGCGAGCCAAGTCCGCCAGGCCTGGAGCGCCGTCCAGGATCAACCGTGGATCAGCTGCGGGAGGCACTGCGTGCAGACCCAGAGGCTCTGTCCTGCCTTGCGGCAGGGGAGGAGCACCTTCGTCTCCTCGCCCATCCCGCAAACGTGGCACGCCTGTTCGATGAACTCGCTCTGGCGCAGTCCCATCTCGGCCTCCGCGGCGTCTTCGTCGAAGGCAGGTGCCTCCCTGACCTCAAGCTCCATCGCGCCCGTCGGGCAGACTCCGATGCAGAATCCAGCGCCGTCACACAGCTCCTCCCGTACGACCCGGGCTTTGCCGTCCACCAGCTCGATGGCACCCTCAGCGCACGGAGTCACGCACGCCCCGCAGCCGTTGCACAGTTCTTCGTCAATACGGACGATCTGTCGCTTGGGCATCTCTTGCGTGGGCTAGACGGACTCCACGCGCTTCACCTCGGGGATCTGCTGCATCAATGTCCGCTCGATGCCCATCTTGAGGGTCATCGTCGCCATCGGACAGCCGCCGCAGGCCCCGGTGAGGCGCACGGATACAACGCCGTCATCGTCGTTGACGTCCACCAGTTCCACATCGCCGCCGTCGGCCTGCAGTGCCGGTCGGACCGTGTCGAGGCTTGTCTGTACGCGTTCCTTCAGGGTTGCCTTATCTGTGCTCATCGTACTCCTATTTTCGTGTCTATGCTTTCAACCTTATCCACCGCTGGCTGGGATAGACCCGCACATGCGGCGGTGTCAAACCTCCCGGGCCCCCCACACGATCTCGTAGGGGCATCGGATGGCATTCTCGGGACAGACCACCTCGCACTCCGTGCAGTAGCTGCAGTTATCAGGGCGGGCGATCACCGGGCCCTGCGCAGTCATCTCAACGGCGTCCGTGGGGCAGTTCGCCACACAGCGGCCGCATCGATTGCAGCGGCTAAGGTCTATCCTGGGCACTGCACGCTCTGTCATCATCGAGAGATTCTCCATGCTGTGGAGAATGGTACCACAGATGCGCTCCTCCGTCTGTGACTTAAGTCACACATGGGGGCTCGCTGATCGATTCAGGACCCACGTTCAGTGCTGGGGCGCAGACAGATGGAGATGGCGTCCTGGCGCAGAGCGCGAGAAAGAACGCAACGTGGAGCTGAAGAACCGGGAGCGTCTGCGGCTCAGGCAACCGCGCAATGGCAGAGTAGGCGTGAGGGTCGGCACACTAGGCCGGCTCGCGGCTCCACTCTTTGGGGGCAGTTTGTTTCCTGGTGGATCGTCGCGTCCGACGCCTCTGACATCGATCCCGCAGTCGGCTGAATATGGCGGCGAGACGATCTCGGACGGAACCTGCGTCCAGGCCCACCCGCAGCCTCGCCCAGGCCAGCAGGACAAGTACCGACGAAATGCCGAAGAGCGCGACGGACGGGAGCCAGAGCGACCGTATACCGGCGCCACGGAGGGTGATGCCACGTAGGATAACGAGGTAGTGTTGTATGGACGAACCATAGGAGATGACGCGCATGGCCGGCGGCATGTCCGCCGATGGGACGAGGAAGCCAGAGAAGGCGACCTCCACCATAGCCAGGGCAAAGACGAAGAGCATGGCCTGCTGCTGCGTGCGCGAGATAAGGGAGATCAGAGTGCCCCAACCGATCTGCGCCACGATGAACGGCGCGGTCAGCAGCACCAGGAGGGGCACGGATCCCCGAATCGGAATGTCGAAAAGGGCGGCGGCCAGGCCCAGCATCAGGAGGAAGTCGAGTAACCCGACGAGCAGGGTCGGTATCGCCTTGCCCACCATCAGCTCGAACCGGCCCAGGGGGGTGACGCGAAGCTGCTCCAGCGTGCCCAACTCCCGCTCCCGGGCAATGGTCTGGGCCGCGACCACCAGAGCTACCTCAAAGACGACGATGGCCAGCATGGCTGTGATAGAGTGGGGACGGTCCTTCAGATACTGGTTGAAGCGGGCGACGATCCGCAGCTCAACGGGTCCCTGGTTGGCCGACGAGTGCAAGGCCGCAAGCTCACGGCTGATCTCTGCCGCGACGTCCTGGGCCGCACCGATGGCGACGGTCGAGACCGCGTGATGAGAGCCATCGGCGATGACCTGCATCTGGGCACTCTGGGCGACGTCGCTCAGAGTGCTGCCGTACCCTGGCGGGATGATGACGATCGCGTCGATGTCGCCATCCTGCATCGCGTGCTCGGCCTCGGCGACCCCGTCGGCGTGGGAGGTGAATCGTAGCTCCTCGGTCCGATCCAGCTTTGCGATCAAGTCCCGGCTCGCCCGGGTCCGGTCGTTATCCACCACGGCTAGCCGTAAGTTCTTGATCCCTCCGCCGGCGAGGCTGCCCATCAGGCCCAGCTCGATGATCGGACCGAGAATAAGAAAGGCCAGCAAAAGCCGGTTCCGGCGGAGCTGTTGGAACTCCTTGACCGCCAGTCCCCAGATGCGGTGAAGATGCTCTCTGATCATAGGGTAACGTATCCTCAATCCAGACTCATCGACGAATAAGCGGCCGAAGGCTCCCGAGAAGGGTGGGTCATCCCGCGGCCTCCTTGCTGAAAGTAAGTGCTCCCAGGGCCATCCAAATGGCCGACAGCCCGACCAGCATGACGGCAGGACGCCAGAGCTGTATCAGCGTCGCCCCTTTCAGGAAAAGAGCGCGGCAGATGGACACGAAATGGGTGCTCGGCATGGCGTAGGAGACGATGGTGCTGACGATATCTGTTGTGTCGATAGGCTCGAGCAGACCGGACAGGAAGAAGGCGGGAACGAAGAAGATGAAGAGAGAGAGCACCGTCGCGGCTTGCTGGCTGCCCACCACATTTCCAATGACCGTGGCCAAACCGACGCTGGCCATCAAAAAGTCGGCAGTGAGGAGGAGCAAGACGAGGAAACTGCCCCGGAAAGGGACGCCGAAGAGGACGGAGGCGGTCAGCCACACGGGCACGAGACCCACCAGTGAAGCCGTCACGTAGGCGATCAGCTTGCCGCCCAGGTATTCGAGGCCGCGGACGGGGGTCGCCACCAGGCTCTCCAGGGTGCCCCGTTCCCGCTCCCGAGCCAGCGCCAATGCGGCGGCGATGATGGGGAGGGAGAAGACGATAGGGATCAGTCCCGATACCATGCTGTCGCGATCCGCTGTCTTCGGTAGATAAGCCGAGCGGGACTGGACCTGAACCGGTGGCGGAGGGACCAGGAACTGCTTCGATATCTGAGCGCCGAAGTCCGATGCGTGGCCCAGCAGACTGCCCGTGGCCTGCCCCGCGGCGAGGGTGTCCACACCATCGAGGATAACCTGGATGGATCCCGACCTTCCGCTCTGTACCGTCTTGGCGAAACCGGGAGGGATGATGACGCCTGCCTCGATCTCGTGCCTGATCAGCGAGGATTCGATAAGCTCGTAGCCGGAGAGGCGGCGAACGGAGAAATCGCCGTCGCTGTCCAGCGTGGCGATGAATTGGCGGGAGAGGGTAGTGTGGTCCTGATCCCAGACGGCGAGCGCCACACGGCTGGTTCCACTCGTGAAGATCAGTGAGAGGGCGATGAGGACGAAGGCGGGGGACAGAAAGACCATCCACAGCGTTCGCGGCTCACGGAAAATGTGCCGGTATTCCTTTGTTAGAATGCTCAACAGTCGCTTGATCGACATGAACCCTCAATTCTATCGTGGACCCTGTGTTCCCGCAATGTGGGTCGGGTCTTGTTCGTCGCCCTTCGTCGTATTCTGACGCCGCGGCAGTCGGCCTTATCGACGGGGCCGCAGGATGGAGCCATCAGGGCCGTTCTTCCGTGCTGATGCCTTCTAGAAGCATGCGTACACCGCCCGTGGTTACGCGTCCCCAATCCGCCCCTTCAGTGTCAAGGAGGCCCTGGAGGACCAGGCCTACAGCCAGCGAGACGATGACGCGGGCGGTTGTGTCCGGATCGACGGGCCGGATTGATCCCTCGGCGATACCTGCCTCAATCATGGCGGCAAAGAAGGCCCGGTAGCGCCGATAGGGCGCCCTGGTGGCCTCCCAGACCTCCGGGTCGTGGGCTGCTTGGGACCAGAACTCCAGGAACATTGGAAGCTGGTCGCCGGCGGCGTCAAAGACGTCGCATATCATGTTGGTCATGGCCATCAGTTGCTCGGGGATCTCCAGGCGCTCAGTTTGTAGATCGGCCAGGCCTTCGTCCATGCCCGACAGCCAGCCGTGTAGAAGCTCCAGGAAGACGCCCTGTTTGCTGGAAAAGTGGTGGTAGAAGGCGCCCTTGCTCACACCGGCCTCCGCACAGATGGTGTTGACCGGCGTGCCGTCGTAGCCACGTTCGGCGAACGAGGCCATGGCGGCCTGCAGGATCCGTTCGCGGGTCTCTTCGCCTCGTTGTTGCACGGTCATGCGTTTCCCCTCCCTTAGTTGGCCAAACCGACCGGTCGGTATGATTGTATCCGGTACCAGCGGTCTGTCAAGTTAGAGGGTAGGGTCATGGTAGGTCCGGGAGAGAGGTTCTGCACGGCGGTGCGATGGTGTGGTGCCGCGGGGAGGGTGTGTTCGGCACCCGCGGATGCAGCCTGAGCGTGCCCCTTTCCGCTCTGAAGGGATCGTGAGATCCCGTGGTTCGCGGGGGGAGTGGCGACGAGGGTTGGGATGGTTGTGAGCGGCGATGCAGCCTGAGCGCCGGGAGGGGATTGGCGGCGAGATGCCTGGTTGTGCGGATCAGCGGTCGGGGCGGCTGCCTCGGGCGTACCCGTCAATGCCAAGAATCTTGGTGGCAAACCGGTGGACCGTCATTGGAGCGACGTCGACGAACCGCCCGGAGAGCCAGTTGGCGATGTCGGCGTAGGTCATGTGACGCTCGAAGTACATCCTCCTCAGCCAGCGGCGCATGGCCCCCTCGGTCCGCAAGCCCACTCCGTAGCGGAGTAGGAACCGGGTCTTCGAATCGATCAGCTGGCGGAAGTCCAGACCGGGCAGGTTGGGCTCGTAGCCGAGCTGGCTCACGACCCAGGGCTTCGACACCTGACCTCGGCCATTCCAGGCTTCTGGATGGTGGACGGCCTTCTTGAAGAGCGACTCCAGGTCGCGTCGAACTGCCTGAGGATCGAGCGGGGCGACGTCTTCGAGGTCGGGCGTCGCGCCTACGCCCTCAATGGCGGGGGTGACTTGACGCACGCGCTCTCGGCTCAAGTCGAAGAGATCGCCAATGGCCTGGAGCGACCAGCGATGCTCAACTCGGAGTGAGGTCATGGCGTCGTTCCGTCGCAACTGGGCCAGCCGCACGGCTTCGTCGTGGCCCACGGTCTCGCGGAGAGTCTGCCACGCCTGGGGATAGCGGTGCAGGAAGGCAAGCAGCCTGGAGGTGTCGATCCTCGCAGATGGAGCCTCGGCCGTAGATTGGGCGGTGTGCCTCAGTTGAACCAGTCCGCGGGCTCGGCAGGGCGAGGGATCCACGGGATGCGCCGGGGTGAAGCCTATGCTCCAACCCTTGTCGGTAATTGCTGCGGTCGCTTCACTCAAGGTATCCTCCCTTTCTGGCGTCGACGGATCCGCCCGCGGAGAAATCTGGCTGGTCGATGGATTCCGCTGATCGGGTTACGCGTCTCACCGCGAGATCTTTGTTAGCGGGCTCAGAAAGGGATGTCCATATTGAAGGGCAGCGATGTTCCCTGGCTGAGCCACACAGATCATACCAGGGGCACATTTGCTGGGCTTTAATTGGACGTTAAGGGGCGGTTAAGGCTTCTGGCCCCGGCAGATGAGAGGCGACGTTTGGGGAAGCGCCGAGACGTGGAAGCTACTCGTCAGCCAAGCGTAAGGGTGGCGTCAAGCCCTGGGGGGTGGGGTGTGGTATAGTACCCTTAGAAGATTCTCTTCTTCTCCTCCTTTAGATAGGGCCGGGGCGAAAGCCCCGGCTCTCTCTTTGTCCCCCTGCCCGTTACTTCATACTGACCTTCACCTTGCCCGCCGAACTCAGAAGAATGGCACGCAGCCATCATGAATGCTTCCTTCATCTGCTCTTTCGCACCCCGGCCGACGCGGTCCACAAGCTAGGTAACGACCCGCAGTTTCTGGGTGGGCGAATGGGGATGGTGAGCGTGTTCCACACTTGGGGGCGCAACCTAACGGACCATCCCCTGTCGGTCCCGGGGGCGGCCCATCCACCGACGCCGCATCCGTCCAGGGGAAGAGTGGGCCCAGGGACCGTCTACGCCCTGACGAGAAGCTCAGCAAGCCCTTCGCTTGACAGGATAGCGCACTTCCGCGGGCTCGAGCGTGTCCACGCCCGCCCGT
>CAZIWL010000011.1:30697-62166 GCA_964542755.1 uncultured Anaerolineales bacterium | reverse complement strand
CGGCCCTCTCGGGTATGAGCATGCTGCGCGAAGATGTCCAGAATGAGGGCGGTCCGGTCGAGCAGCTTGATCTTTTCGCCGAGGACCTCCTCCAACTCGCGCTGATGGCGCGGGGAGAGCTCGTCGTCAAAAAGCACCGCGTTGGCAGCGAGTTCCTCGACCTGCTCGCGGATCTCCCTCGCCTTCCCCGGTCCAATGAACGTGGCCGGGTGGGGATGGATCAACTGTTGCGTCTCGTAGCCGACCACGACCATCCCAGCGGTGTGCGCGAGCCGCTCAAGCTCGGCAAGGGATTCTTTCACAGGCCAGTCGTCACTGGCAGAAAACGAGCCGGGGCCCTTCGCCTCTACCCCGACCAGAAAAGCCCGCTCAATCGGCGAGCCCGTTGGCTCAGAGATTCGTGTAATCGTAGTCCTCCCGTTGGCACGAGGCGGGTCCAGTGCGCCGCCTACGCGCTTCCTATCTGTCGCCCATTATAGGCCGTTTTGGCCTGCGTCACAACTTGTAATTGCGTGGTGCATCGCACGGAACGCGTGCGCTCCAAGATGACTCCCCACCGACGTCGCCCTGCCCCCCCCCTTCACCGGTAGTAAGGTGCCTCCCACTCATCGAGGAGGTCGGCGGTGCTGTCGTTGAGCCGCCAACCGTTTCCTTCCAGGGTGAGGTTCCAGGTGACATCCCACATTCGACCAACAGCGTATCCCCCCTCGTTGTCGTAGGCGCGGACCTGGGCCGTCACTCGGGCCGTGTCGGCCGTCCGCTCGATCTCCCGCACCGAGCCGACCTCCACCCCGAGGGTGGTCGAAAAACCCACCGCCCACCCTCCATAAGGCTCGGTCCCCTGCGCCTCGCCACTCAGCAAATCGTAGGCACCCGGCAGGTCCCGTCCGTCCAAAGCCAGGTAGTAGCAGATGACCGCGTTCCGCGGCTGGTCCGACGTGAGCGCATGCGGGCGGTCCCAATGGAGCCAGGCATACCGTTCCCACGTCCATCCGTAATGGCTTCCGTCCCAGGTGTGAACGGCTTCCCACGCCAGCCCCGTCCCAGCGTGGTAGCGGGCGATGATCTCTGGAATGAGGTCGCCGTCCGTGTCCCGCGCGTCCACGCCAACATCGCCCTGAAAGGAGGCCAGCAGGCCGTAGCCATCGCCCTGCCACACAAACATATGGAGCAGATCGACGTTCCCTGCTAGGCGGCCCTCAATCAGCAGCTCGGTCCGCCCATCCCGGTTGAGATCCTCGATGGTCAGCCCGCACGTGGGGTACGTGCCCATGCCGCCGCCCTCCTCGGTGGGCGGTTGCAGATCGTACCATCCGGTATCGTCGAGGACGAAACCTCGAAGCCTGCCCGGGTCGCCCGGTTGTAGATAGACACCCACCCATTCCGGGATCCCGTCATCGTCCGCATCCCCCTGCTGGAGGCAGATCGGATCGACGCTCCGGGAGGCTATCGCCCCTTGGTCGGCGTCGATCTGGTTGGACAGCCTGGTCGGGTTGATGGTGGGCGCGGGCGTTGGGGATGGCGTAGGGGTGGGCGGCGGTACCGGCGTGGCCGTCGGCGGGATCTCCGTGGGTAGGGGGCTAGGCGAGGGCGGAACCAATGTCGGAGACGGAGAAAGAACCAGTGGCTCCAGCCTCGGGCTGCAGCCCGCTGCGGCGAAGGAAAGCACGGCAAGGGCGGACAGCGTGACAATCAGCCTCGTATTCAGCCCCATGGGGCCTCCCGGCACGATCCGGCGGACCCACAACGACGTCAGTGCCGGAGGCTCAGGATCCCGCGGGCGTCGGTTGGGCAGGCTGCACCTCTATGCGGTAGATCGAGGACCACCGTT
Source organism: uncultured Anaerolineales bacterium (assembly GCA_964542755.1). Taxonomy (GTDB): domain Bacteria; phylum Chloroflexota; class Anaerolineae; order B4-G1; family B4-G1; genus SKLM01. The sequence goes on along the minus strand of CAZIWL010000011.1, from coordinate 60,335 downwards.
TCCCGGTCACGTACACGTGCCGGCCCTGTACGGCGATGCCATTGAGCACCCCACCCGTCTCCTCCTCGGCCAGACGGCTGAGGTCGATCCAGCCGAGCACCTCACCACTCTTCGGGTCGATGCGCACGATGCTGGGCGTCTGCCAGACGTTCGCCCAGACCTGGCCGCGGATCCACTCCAGCTCGTTCAAACGGTCCACTGGCTCGCCCCGGTCGAGGACCTCAATCCGGTCCAGCTCCTGGAAGGTCTCCGGGTCGAGAAAGCGCAGGGTGCTCGTCCCATCGCTCATGATCAGTCGACGCCCGTCCGTCGTGAGCCCCCACCCTTCGCCGGGGTACCTGAATCGGTCCAGCACGCCAAAGGCCTCCTTGTCGTACACGAATCCTGTGCCGGCCTTCCAGGTCAGCTGAATGAGACTGTCCTTCCAGACGGTGCAGCCTTCGCCGAAAAACTCCGCCGGCAGATGCTCTATCTCAAGCACGTCACCCGTCTCCAGATCCACGCGCCGGATGCTCGACTCCCCGTACAGACCGGTCGACTCGTAGAGCGTCTCTCCGTCGAAATCGAGGCCCTGCGTGAAGGCCGCTGGATCGTGGGGATAGGTCGCCATCACCTTCCCTTCTCCATAGTACGGCAGCGCCCTGCCCGAGCACGCTGTCAGCGCCAGTGCGATAAGCAGACACAGCGCTGGACCGAACACCCAGAGCCGCACAGTTTTGGTCCCGTGGCGACGAGAACGTCTCAGGGGGTGATGGAAGAAAAGGGACAAAATAGTGACTATACGAAGTGGCCCTAGCTCAGAACCACAGCGTGGGCGTGCGCGCCTGCGCACGCATTCCCCAGACCTTGAAGTCCAGGGGGCGATGGTCACTTCGCTGTCTGGTGAGACGCGTCCAGGACACTTCGTTTGCATGGAGACATATTCTACCACAAGTCGATGGTTTCTTCCATGCGGCGTGCGCTGCCGCTAGTTGCGCCACTGGTGCACCTGTGGATTGCCCATGCGCGGCATTCTTGATAGCCGTTCTCGCTGTCACGGCCGCCCAAGACGGAGCACAAGCGGCAGATGAACATAGTTCCACCATTCATACGCCCCGACATCGGGTGTGCTGTCCCGCGTATGCCCGAGAAGATCGACGGCAGGTGCCAAATCGGGGGTTCCGGCGTCGATGGCCTGGCTCTCGTCGATGAGGCGGCCATCGAACGCGTCAATCACGCCGCTAAAGAGGCCCGGGTTGACACCGCACTGACTTTGCGGGGGACATGGAGACGGCATCCCTTTGACGTTGTGGATGAGAGCGTGGTCCATAGTGAAGGGATTGCCACTGAGACTCGTCCAGGTCAGGCAGGTCGTGTCTCCGACCGATCCGTGCTGCGGCCCGCCCTGAAACAGGGTATTTCGGAGGAGGATGGACTCAGTCCCGATGCAGTCGTCGTCCCCAAGGCACTCGGCGGTGATCAGACAGTCCCCTTCCCCGGCCAACGTGCTGTTGACGACCGTGATCACGTCCCCGGCGTCTGGAAAGAGGGCGACCGTGTTGCCCATCCCCCGGCAGGGATCGACGTTGTGTGTGAAGGGTTGATCCTCAAAGAAACCGCAGTTGCCGACGGCGAGCACGTTCTCAAGCGTTGTGGCGCCGGCGATCTTGATCTGGTTGCCGGCGTTCCCGCGGGCGACCGTACGCCGCAGGGTCACTGTCCCACCCAGGCTGTGATAGAGAAGGTCGAGACCGTCGGAGGTGTTGTACAGGAAGGCCGAGTCCTCGATCAGCCAATCTCCCCCGGTGGGCCCCGTTCCAACTCCATCGCCATACCCCCCGGCCGATTGCGCCCAGCAGCCGGTCGGGACGCCGTCGGGATACGTCTCCACGCATCCATTCCATGCTACGGTCCAGCCGCGGAATACCAAGGAGCCGGCGTTCGCATCGCCCCCGGTGCTTCCCTCGATGTCACCGTCCCAACCGGCCCATCCGTTCCCGATGATGCGCACGTCATCGACCGTCCAATCGGTGAGGCGGCCCGCGAGGACGCCATGAGCGGCCAGCCCGTGGATGTTCAGATCCCGCAGCACCACATGCGTCGAGTCTCGAGCGAAAAGGCCGGTCGGAGCCCAGTCGCCAAAGGGGAAACTCGAACGATTACAGGCCAGCCCGCCCGAGTGGTACTCAGCGCACGCGGCATGGTCTGTGATCTCCAGACAGGCGACCTCGATGTGGCTCGAGCCGTCCAGGCTCAGAACGTGCCAGGGTCTCTCAGTGCCCCAGAGCTCGGGCGGATCGGGGCAGTCCCGCTCCCATCCTGCGCCGACGATGCGCGTTGGATGCGCCGCATCCGGTCCAGACGGGACCGGCGGCATGGTGCAATCGTAGGGGTATTGACTCTGGCAGCGATGAGCGCCGGGTGCCCCATAGCCTACAGCGTAAGAGCCGGGGCCGATGACCAGGGTGTCACCGCCGGCGATGCGGACGATGCCCGCCTGCCCCGCCTCCCCACTGGGCTCCAGAGCCCGAAAGGGATGATCCCACGCGCACGCTCGGCCCGTCCCTGTGCCGGGGTACGGTGCGTCGACCGTGCCGGTGCAAGCGTTCTCGGAACCGCCGTCGGGCCGCACATAATAGGTCATCCCCTGCATCGGCCGTGCCGGCACCGCCGGTGCGGCGCCGCCATCAGCAGTCTCAAGCGATCCAGGCACGAGAAGGACGCACGTGCTCAGGATTAAGAGGAACACGAGCTTCGAAGCTGAAGGTAGGAACGAGATAGAGCCTCCTATGCGGCGGCGATGAGGCCTGAATGCGGACTTCGAGGTTGGTGAGACCGCGCGGATCCGCGGACGATCAACTTCTGTCAGACCCGAGGTCCTGTTCCCCAGGGTAGACCGAAGTCAGCCAAAAGCCCCGACGTTCGCGCCCCTGGCGACCACTTCGTCAACGAGCAGCGCGGCCGAGACGTGGATCAGCCGCCCTCGCCCCCTCAAGATAGCAGCAACGCCGGTGTGAATCGAAGCTCGCGTACCCGTCCTACCGGCTTTCATGCGCGGCAGACATGTCGCCCAGTATGGCAGACGCCTCGCTCATTGTCAAGGCCGCGCTGTTCACCGGGTGCGCTAACGAGTTGTCATAGATCTCGCGGCGGAAGTCGGAAACGACTTAAAAATGGGCCTCTACAGACTGTCACGAATCATCTCTAGCCAATCCGCGGTCGGTCCGCGACAACTCGTTAGCGCACGCCTGTTCACCGGAACCAATTACACGTTCTCAGTTTTGGCCCCGCTGCAATGCAGCTCCCCGGTCCATTCCACCTGATGGGCGTGTGCCCCTGACCATGCACTGGCGAACCCTTGTTCAGTAAGTCGTGGTTGATCCTGGTGGACCATGACGAGACGTAGTATACAGAAGTGCCGTGCGGGTGTTAGGGACTGTCCCGATTCGCCGCGCCTGGGGATTAAATGGGCTGGAGCCGTCCGACAGGATGAGCTGGGCCAGTACGCCAGGGGCGCGTAAAAGGGGCCAGCGTGTAGCGCACGATCTACGCGCTCGCACTCCGGGGGCGCCCGCCAGACCTCGCCGATCCATTCTGCGAGTGGGATCTCCTTGATTTACTGGGCCCCTGTGTTACCATTGTCGTATGAACGAAGCGCGATTCGAGGAGCTTGAGCATACGGCGGACATCGCCATTCGGGTCCGGGGCAGTGCATTGGGCGAGCTTTTTGCCAACGCCGCCTACGGTATGGCCTGCCAGCTGGCGGATGTCAAGGAGATTGAGATCTCCATCGAGAGGGAGATCACGCTGCGCGCCGACGACGTGGAGATGCTGCTTGTAGACTGGCTCGGAGAGCTTCTCTATCTCGGTGAGCGTGAGGATGCCGTCTTCGTTGAGTTTGAGATGATGACAGTCACGCACCACGAGCTGCGGGCGCTGGCTCGCGGCGGTAGGATCGCGGAACACCAGGCACACATCAAAGCGGTTACCTTCAGTCAGATGGACGTGAGGGAGATCGACGGCGTCTACGAGACGCCCATCGTTTTTGACGTTTGACGTCTCTAGGGCCAGGCTAGGGACCTCTAAGCTTTGGAAAGGGAGGGGACTATGACAGGCAAGCAGGATTTCCAGCGTGTCGACAGGTTCACGTGGGAGTTGCCCAAGGACCACCGCGAGGACATGCGGGTGCCCGTGCGGCTCTACGCGGATTCGGAGCTGTTCGACGCTGCCTTTGGCGACCGCACGGTCGAACAGTTGATTAACACATCGACACTACCCGGCATCATGAAGTATGCGATGGCACTGCCGGATATGCACCAGGGTTACGGCTTCCCCATCGGGGGCGTAGCCGGGATCGATGCTGAATCCGGCGTGATCTCGCCCGGCGGAGTCGGGTACGACATCAACTGCGGGGTCCGCCTGTTGGCCTCCAACCTGGATTGGGAGGAGGTCGAACCGCACGCAGAGGATCTGATGAACGCTTTGTACGAATCGTGTCCCAGCGGTCTGGGTGGCGACGGCCGGGTTCGTGTGGACAAGCGGCAGCTCGACAAGCTCCTGAGCGACGGGGCATCGTGGGCCCTCGATCAGGGCCTGGCGCGGCGGGACGACGTGGAGCACACCGAGGAACTCGGCAGCCTCACCGGCGCCGATCCGCGCCAGGTGAGTCCCCGGGCCAAGGAGCGGGGCCTATCGCAGGTGGGCTCGCTGGGCTCTGGTAACCATTTCTTGGAGCTCGACATCGTGCGGGACATCTACAACGCCGACGCGGCCGACGCCTTCGGTCTCCGCGCCGGGCAGGTCGTGGTGCAGATCCACTGCGGCTCCCGCGGATTCGGCCATCAGGTCTGCGACGACTACGTCAAAAGCCTCCAGGGTGCGGTCAAGAAGTATGACATCAGCCTGCCGAACCGCCAGCTCGTCTGCGCGCCCATCGACTCGCCGGAGGGACAGGACTACTACGGCGCCATGGCCTGCGCCGTCAACTACGCCTTCGTGAATCGGCAGGTCCTCGCAATGGGGGCCCGAGAGGCCTTCGAGCGCATCCTCGCCGGCAAAGTGCACGATTTCGATCTGCGTCAGATATACGACGTGGCCCACAACATTGCCAAGTTTGAGACCCATCAGGTGAATGGGGAGAGGAAAGAGCTCTGCGTGCATCGGAAAGGAGCCACTCGCTGTTTCCCCCCCGGTCACGAGGCTGTGCCCGCCGCCTACCGGGACGTAGGGCAGCCGGTGCTCGTTCCGGGTTCGATGGGGACGGCCTCTTACGTCCTGGTGGGGCAGGAGAAGGCCATGGAGTTGACGTTCGGCTCGAGCTGCCACGGGGCCGGGCGGACCATGAGCCGGACGGCGGCCCGGAAGAAGGTGTGGGGACACGATCTGCGCGAGCAACTCGAGGCGGAAGGGATCGCCGTGAGGGCGTCGAGCATGAAAGGTCTGGCCGAGGAGGCCCCGCTGGCCTACAAGGACGTCAGCCGCGTTGTCGAGTCCGTGCACGGCCTGGGCATCGCAAAGAAGGTGGCCCGGCTGGAGCCCCTCGGCGTCATCAAGGGCTGAGTTCGATCCGCCGGCAGGGATGCGACGAGACCCCTCGGTAGGTACGCGCAACGGACAGGAACCTAGCTGAACGAAGACATCCAGCGTGCAAGCGGCCCAAGGCTGTAACTGGCGTTGGGCCGCCCATCATCCAGGGCACTTGAGCCTGCGGTGGTTCAGTGCCTAACTCGCCTCCTCCTCCTCGCCCTGATTCGCCCCCAGTGCCTCCGCCAGCCGAACTTGCAGGTCCTCCGGGAGTGCCCGCAGATCCCCCGGACCGCGGAGCCAATCCTTGACTTTCTTCCGGTAGAACGCTGGCACGGGCGATCCGTCGGCGTCCAGCTGCACGTCCTCGTTGACGAAGACGATGGCTGGGCGGACGGGCACCCTCTCGGCGTCCTCCATCTTCTCCTGGAGATAGGTGCGCAGAGCCTCGACCTCCTTATGCGCTTCGCGGTCCGGGCGACCCACCCCCGCTTGACCTACGAGACGGCGGAAGAAGCGACCACGCTCACGGTGCTTCCATCTGCCCCGCTCCCCATCCTCATAGACGACCTCTCCACCCTGCGACTTGACCACGAACACGGTGCAACCGCCAGGTTCAAGGAGCACGTGATCCACCGGAAGCACATACTGGAGGAGGGTATGGCGATAATCCAACCCTTTCAGGACCTCCGCCAGGGTCTTGTGGTGTGCGAGAGCCCCGGCATACCGGTCGGCGAAGAAACCGCCGACGACGGAGAGGGTAAATCCCACGCCCATACTGATGGCCACGGGAAGAACCCACGTGGGCCTGGCGAAGGATATCACCAGGCCGGCCAGAAGTACCATGAGGCCGCCCAGCGTCCCGTACTGACCAACAGCGCTTAAGACCTCGATGCGCCGCTCGTTCTGTATCACTTGCATGCTGATTGCTCCTCGAATCGTCCCAACACCAGACAGGCATTCTGCCCGCCCAAACCGAAGGAGTTTGAGAGCGCGATGCGCACGTCAGCTGAGCGCGGTCCCTCGGGCACGTAGTCCAGATCGCACTCAGGGTCGGGGTTCTCCAGATTAGCCGTCGGGTGGATATAGCCTTCCTCGATCGTTCTGACGCAGACAGCCGCTTCAATGGCTCCCGCGCCGCCCATCGGATGGCCGATCATCGACTTCGTCGAGCTAATCGGCACATGATAGGCGTGCTCCCCGAAGACTCGCTTGATGGCCAGCGTCTCGATGGGGTCGCTGATGGGCGTGGCGCTCCCGTGGGCGTTGATGTAATCCACCTCATCGGGCAGGACGCCGGCGTCCTCCAGCGCCCATGTCATAGCCCGGCTTCCACCCTCGCCCTTGGGATCCGGCTGCGCCACGTGGTGGGCATCGGACGAGGAGGAGTGGCCCAGCACCTCAGCACGAATCCGCGCGCCTCGCGCCAGGGCATGCTCCAGATCCTCAAGCACCATAACGGCAGCTCCCTCACTCAGCACGAAACCGTCCCGCTCAGCGTCGAAAGGCCGACTGGCCCGCTCCGGTTCGTCATTCCGCGTGGAGAGGGCACGCATCGAGCAGAACCCCACCATCAGAGTGAAGTGGACCATGGCATCCACGCCACCGCAGATCATCACCTCGGCCGCCCCCCGCCGCACGTGCTCGGCAGCCTCGCCGATGGCCTGGGTCCCGGTGGCGCACGCCGCGACCACTGTGCTTATGGGCCCCTTGGCCCCAGACCAGGTACTCACGTGATGGGACGGCATGTTGATCAACATCGAGATGGGGACGAAGGGGTTGACGCGCCGCAGTCCCTTCTCGCGATAGGTGTCCACTCCCTCAATAGCCCTCTCATACCCTCCCACGCCGCTGCCGATCAGCGTGCCGACCCGTTCCTCAGCCTCCAGAGGCACCGCGAGTCCCGCATCGGCCACTGCCTGCTTGGCAGTGGCGAGCGCCACCTGCGAGCAGCGCGCCATGCGGCGGGCTTCCTTGTACTCGATGTAGTCGGAGGCTTCGAAGCCCTTCAACTCCCCCGCCACCTTCGAGGGCAGATCGGCGGCGTCGAAGGCCTCGATCCTCGCAATACCCGACCGGCCCGCCAGTAGACCCTCCCACGTCTCTTCCATATCCAGCCCGAGGGGCGTCATAGCGCCAATCCCTGTCACGACCACCCGTCTCTGTCCTGCCATACGTTACCGCGTCTCCTCCCCCAGACCTTTCCTTATCGCGTCCACGACCCCACCCTGCACTGCCCGGCGGGCCTGTCCAACGGCGTTCTTGAGGGCGCGAGCATTGGAGCGCCCGTGAGCCACGATCACCACGCCTTCCACACCTAGCAACGGGCCGCCGCCGACCTCGAAGGGATCAACCCGCCTGGCAACTCGTCCAAAGGCCGGCTTGGCCAACAGCCCGCCCATGGCAGTGACGGGATTGGCCTTGATCTCCTCTTTGATTAACCCGCTGAGCATGCCGGCGGCCGCCTCCGTTGTCTTGATGAAGACGTTCCCGGTGAATCCATCGTGCACGACCACGTCGGCCGCGCAGGCCAGCGCCTCCTTGGGTTCCACGTTACCTATGAACCTTAGGCTCGAGGACTCCAGGAGCTTGGTCGTCTCCTTCACCAGCAGATTGCCCTTCCCTCGCTCCTCGCCGTTTGACAAGAGCGCTACCCGGGGATTCTTCCTTTCCAGCACCGCCTCGGCGTAGACCGAGCCCATCATAGCAAACTGAACAAGGAACTCCGGCTTGCAGTCGGCGTTCGCCCCGATATCCAGCGTCACGAACTGTCCCTCCGGCAAAGGGAGAATCGCGGCCAGCGCTGGTCGTCTCACCCCTCGGATTCGCTTAAGCGTGTGGAGCGTGGCGACGGTCAGAACGCCTCCGGTATTCCCAGCGCTCACGAAGGCGGCCGCCTCGCCGTCACGGACCAGTCCCATCCCGATGTGCATCGAGGAATCCTTCTTCTCACGAGCGGCCCACGCCGCATCATCGTCCATTTGGATCACCTCGGGTGCGTCTACGATCTGGAGGTTGACACCACGTGCGTCCAGTCCTTCCAGCTCGCGATTGATGACATCAGCCTGTCCCACCAGGATGATCTCGTCGTTGGGCCACGCCTGCGCGGCCAGCACCGCCCCGGCGACGTCCGGGGTCGGATGGGTGTCCGACCCCATCGCGTCGAGCACGATCTTCATCGATTGTCTCTCCTCATAGTTGCCGTAGAGCGCACCGTCCCCCGCTTCACGAGTTGACAAGGATCCTTTCCAAGGTATAATACGCGCCTGAATGCCCCGGTGGCGGAATAGGCATACGCGGCAGGTTGAGGGCCTGTGCCCGCAAGGGCGTGGAGGTTCGACTCCTCTCCGGGGCATATTTCCCCCACGTTTTCACCCCGTACTCCAGGACGCTGCGCTGATCTGCATGTTGCGTGTGGCGCAACCGGTGTCCGGTCCCACCGATTGCTGTTCCCCCATTCTGCGTCTGTCTTCTCCTCTGTCTCAACGGGAAGTGACGCGAAACGCGCGTCGTCGGGCCTGTGCGGGACGTATGCTCCGGACCTGGCCCTGGGTCAGCCCTGATCATCAGAGGTTGGACGGCGGCGAGGCCTGAACAGGAGCCGGATAGGGGTCCCGGGAAAGGGATGGGCCTTCCGGATCTGATTCTCCAGATAGCGCTCGTAGCTGAAATGGACCAGGCCGGGGTCGTTGACGTGGAGGACGAAGGTGGGGGGATCCACCTCGGGCTGACTGGAGAAATAGATCTTCAGACGTCGCCCGCGGTGCGACGGCGGGGCGTGGCGGGCGACCGCGTCCTGGATCAGGCGATTCAGCTCACTCGTCTTGATGCGGTCGAATCGACTCCTCCAAACCCTCAGGGCCATCGGCAGGACCTGACCAACCCGCTCGCCGGTGAGGGCCGATATGAAGAGCACCGGCACGTAGTCCATGAACTTGAGGGCCTCTCGGACCCACTCGCGGTACTGCACCATCGTGTCGGCATCCTTCTCGACCAAGTCCCACTTGTTCACCAGGACGACCACGCTGGCCAACTCGTCGAGTACGGCTCCGGCGACGTGGGTGTCCTGAGCCCGAACCCCCTCGTACCCATCGATGACCAGCAGTGCGACATCCGCCCGGCGGACGGCTCGGAGCGCCCGCAGGAGACTGTAGTACTCGACGCCCGACGCCACTTTGCCCCGACGCCGCATCCCGGCGGTGTCGATGAGCGTCAGCTGCGTGCCCTCCCATTCCAGCTGCGTGTCGACTGCGTCTCGCGTGGTGCCGGGCACCGAACTGACGATCACGCGCTCCTCGCCCAGCAGCTTGTTCAATAGCGACGACTTCCCCACGTTTGGTCTGCCGACAATGGCGATTTGAACGCTCTCCTCCGCCTGGGAGACGTCGCCCTCACCTGCCTCTCCAACAGGGGATGGGGCTTCCTCTGCCGTATCGCGCAGGGTATCCACTACATCGTCAAGCATGTCCGCGACGCCAACTCCGTGGAAGGCAGACATGGGGTAAAGACTGTCCAGGCCAAGGGCGTAGAACTCCAACGCGTCCTGCCGCAGGCTCTGGTTATCGACCTTGTTCACAGCCAGGAAGACGGGGCATTCGGCTTTACGCAGCACTTCGGCGACCTCCTCGTCGCCCGCCGTGAGACCGCTGATCGCATCAGTTACCAAGATCACCAAATCAGCCTCGTCGATGGCCAACTCGGCCTGAGCCCTCATCAGCGCAATGTACGGGGCGGAATCCTGGGTCAGGACACGTTCTGGGCCTGGACGACGCCCAGCCTCGACGGTCTCTGGTAGCAGCTCCAGGCCGCCGGTGTCGATAACCGTGAAAGGGACGCCGTTCCACTCGGCCCCGGCGTAGAGCCGGTCGCGGGTTGTGCCGGGCTCCTCGTGGACGACGGCCAATCGACGGCCCACGAGGCGGTTGAACAGGGTAGATTTGCCCACGTTGGGACGCCCGACGAGCGCCACCACCGGTAGCCGGGATGAAGAAGCCTCTCGCCTGCGACGGTCTCTGTTCTCAGTGTTCATCATGGTGTGACGGTCAGCGTGGGTGTGATCGTTCCGGTTACTGTCGAGGTGACGCTCGACGTCAATGTGGAGGTTGGCGTCACGGTCACGACCGGCGTCTCGAGAATCCTCACCTGGATCGTCGCTGGGATAATGCTCTGCGCCATGATCTCTCCCGGGGCGATGATCTCAGGCTCGACCTGGTGCGTGCCCAGCGGCAGGCCAAACAGGTCGAGGACTACCCTGACGTCCTCCGGTGTCAACGTTTGCAGCCTAGGCAACGGTCCGTTGAGCACCACTTGCACGACGTCCGGCGACAGGGTGGCCGTGAAGCCCGGCTCCAGTCCCTGGACCTCTGGCGTGCTCGTCACTGTAAGGCTGCTCTGGATCGCCTGGATAGAAATGCGTACCTGGACTTGCTGCCCGGGCACCACCGTCACCTTGGCCGGCACCGTGAGGCCGGGGCGGACCACGACATCCTCCCGCGCCCCAGCCACATTGATGGGCTTTGTCTCAATGAAGCCCTCCTCCAGCGCTGACAGATCGGCCGGATCACCAAAAACTGTGATGGTCGGCGGGTCGATGGAGATTTCCGTGATTCGGTAGCCAGAGGCCACCTCGCCGGTGAGTACGACCTGAACGGCCAGGGTGCTGTGGTACCCTGAGGGCTCAATCGTGATGAAGATCTGGGCTTCATCTGGATTGAGTGATACGTGAGGTACGGTGTCCCCCTCCGCCCCGTGCGGGCGGAGCGATACCGTCTCCTCCACGCTGTCCCTGGCGCCCGCAATGGAGAGCGTGGCGAACCCTTCTACGACCCGCGTGACGTAGCTGCTCGGTCCCTGAACTGTGACGTCAGCGGGGTCAACGGTTGGCCGGCGCACGACGTAACCGACGGCCGGCTCCCCCTGGGTCTCCACGTGCACGGGGACAATCCGACTGGCAGCGGCATCAAGCTCAACCTCGACCATCTCCGGCTGGACGTTCACGATCGTTGCCGGTTCTCGGTCCAGGCCGACATCCACGGGCACCTCATGGACACCCGGCCCTAAACCGCTCAGGTCCACAGTCGCCTTGAAGTCGTCCACCTCCAGGGTCTCCCAGACGGACTGCGTGGTCTGGAGCGTGACCTGGACCTCCTCGTCGAATGAACCGACGATGAGCAGGTTCTCCCCGCCGTTCGTCGAGCTCACTGGAACGGGCCGAGGAAAACTCCGCTCGAGCGTCGGGTTGGCCTGTTCCAGGGCGCCTACCCAGGCGAGGACCGCCAACAAGAGCGCCATGAGCATCAAGGGGACGTTGGCAGCTGCCCAGCGTAGCGCCTGCTTCACGACTCACCTCCCAGACGACGCCGTAGTTGCGCCAGCCAGCCGCCGCTCTCCCGTTCAAGAACAGGCTGGTAGAACGCCCGCAGTACCTTCTGCAGCCGTTTGGCATCCAGGTTCCTGATGATGCGGCCGTTGTGGGTGATGGAAATCGCCCCTCGCTCCTCGGACACAATCACGCCAATAGCATCGCTCTCCTCCGTGACGCCAATCCCTGCGCGGTGTCGGAGACCCAGTTGTCGGTCAGCCAGGAAGGCCGTCGATAGGGGAAGGACGCAGGCAGCAGCGAGCACACGACCCTCGCGGACGATCACGGCTCCGTCGTGGAGAGTGGTGTTAGGGTCAAAGATCGTCAGCAGGAGCTCAAAGGAGATCTCCGCATCGAGATGGACCCCGCTCTCGACAAATTCCTGAAGGCCACTTTGGCGCTCCAGGACGATCAAGGCCCCGTGGTGGCGGTCCGCCAGGGTCTGGGCGGCATCGGTGATGGTCGAAAGGGCCTGCTCGAGGACCTCGCGCGACCCGCTATGCCAACCGAACAGCGCCCCGGGCCGGCCCAACTGCTCAAGCGCACGGCGCAGTTCCGGCTGGAAGACGACGGGGATCGCCACGAGCAGCGCGGGGAGAGCGCGTTGGATGAGCCACCCAAATGCCAGGAGCTCGATGAACCCACTGAGCAGCACCACGCCGATGACCAGGAAGATGACGCCTCGCAGAAGCGCCACGGCCCGGGTGCCGCGCACGAGATAGAGCAGCGAGAAAAACACCAGGGCAACCAGAATGATGTCGACAATGTCGATCCATCCGAGTCTCTGGAGATACCAGAAGATGTCAGTCAACATAGATCATAGAACTCAGCTTGAGCATTCGCACGTCGTAGACCACAGTCCTCTTGCAACGGCCTCTCAAGCCCATACGGCGGCGCCGTCCTGTCAGAGCTGAGCAAGAAGCCGTCGATACTCCTCGACGTCAGGAGGCCTGAGAGCGACAATGGCTCGAATCGTTGCCTTGGCCTGCGCCACTTGCCTGTTTTCGAGCTGCATCTCGCCAAGCCTGTCGAGGTGCTCCAGCGCCTCCTCCTTGTTTCCCGCGTTGAGATGCGCCTGCGCCAGACGCGCACGAATCGGAATCAGGTCGGGCCAGCGGTTAACCAGGTCGGAGAGGACAGCGAAAACCCGCGCAGTGCGCCCGTCATCGCCGTAGATCCCTAGGAGCTCGTCGAGCTCCTTCACAGCCTGGCGCGGCTGATCCAAACGCACCAGGAGCTCCATCAGCGTCAGTCGTGCCCGTTCGTCGCCCGGTGAGAGGTCGCGGATTTCGCGGTAGACCGAGAGCGCTCTCTTCCAATCTACACGGCGCATGGCGATGTCCCCGACTTTGTGAAGGACGCGGACGCGCCACTCTCGCTCGTCGTCCACACGAGCCACGAGGCGCAGGGCCTCCTGGTAGATCTCCTGGGCCCGGTCCATCTGCGCCAGGTGCTGGTAACTGTCGGCCAAAATGATGTGCTCGCGGAGCGCCTGCTCGATCTCCCCGTGACTGACCAGCAAGTCGATCAGCCTGCGGCGGATGGCAGTATCCATCGGCGCCAACTTCAGGGCCTGGCGATACATCGCCGCCGCTTGCCGCGCCGCGCCGCGTACCTGGTAGGTCCCCGCGATAACGCCTAGCTTCTGCACAGCTTCCTCGACGCGCCCCATCTCCCGCGACACCTCAGCGAGCTGGCGGTGGATCGGGAGGTAGCCTGGCGCCGACTCCATCGCCATGTGGCACTCCTCCATGGCGGTGTAGTGCATCCCCCGCCTCGAGTACTCCTGCGAAAGGGCGATGGACTCAAGGATGCGCTCCGAGTTCGGCACGGTCAGGGCCTCCGCCAGCGTGACGACCGGCCCTTCCTGAGTCAGCGTGTCGAGGCGCCGGCGGGCGTGTCGGACCTTGTCCTCCCATCCCTGCTCGTTCAGGAATGCGACCAGGGAACTGGCGAACTCCAGGGCCTGGTCCTCGTCACCCTTGACCAGATAGCCGTCCGTCAGATGCTCATAGAGGTTGATCAGGTCGTCGGCGTGCTCGCGCTCTACCGTCGCCAGGTCCACGATCTTGAGCACCTGGATGAAGTGCTCCAGCGCCTCGTCGACGCGCCCCCTGGCCCGATAGCACTCTCCGAGGGCGAAGTGACTCCCCAGCTTGTAGTCTGGGTGCGTCACGGCGCCTTGGAACTGTTTGATGGCCTCCTCGAAACGGAGCTGCTCCTGGTAGAGAAGGCCCAGGTTGAAGTGGACGGCTGGACGGTCTACACCGGCGTCGAGGACGTCCTGGTAAGCCGCCACGGCCTCGTCCACGTTGCCACGGGTCTGGTAGTCAATCGCCTTGCTGAGTACAGTGTCGACGGCGTCCTTGCTCAGCCGCTCGGCCCGCGTGGCCGACACGGCGTTCTCTTCAAAGACGCTGGACGCCAGCTCCGTGAGGGCGCGACGCCGTGTACTCTCGACAGGACTGCCCTTCTCCTGCTCGGCCGCTTGCTCAGATTCGGCTCGGAACTCCAGCGTGTCTGCGTCGGGCAAGGCGATCGGTTCCCTCTCCGCCGACCGAGACCTGGACCCCTGGGACTCAGGCGGTTCCTCACGCTCTGCAATACGCTTCTCGCGGCGAAGCGCATCCCTGAGATTCAGAACGTCCGAGCTACGCGGGGACAGCTTCAGGGCATGTTCGCAGAGGCGGATGCCATAATCCCATCGCCCTTGATCGCCGTAGATCCGGGCCAGCCGCAGGCACTCGTCGGCGGCCTCCCGAATCCGACCCTGCCGCTGGTAGTGTTTCAGCAGCTGAACATGAGCCTCCACAGCATCCGGCTGAACTCGGACTGCGCTCTCCCAGCATGCCACCGCCTGTTCAGGCGACTCCTGCTGCTGAATATACTGCTCGGCACAGGCGATGTAGACTTTGCACGCCTCCTCATGCCGTCCCAGTCCCTCCAGCGCCTTCCCCACCCGCTCGAGCAGGACGGGGTCCTCGGGCGCCAGGTCGCTGGCCCGTCGGTAGGCTGCGGATGCCTCGCTGTGCTTTCCTGACCGGGCGTAGGCCATTCCCAGGCCTGTCAGTGCCTCGACGTTCTCGGGCGACTGGGCCAACGCCAGGCGGTAGGCCTCTACGGCCTCCTCCCACCTGCCCTCCCAGGCAGCATCGGCGGCAGCTCGCATCGCCTCACCGAACGCCCCGCGGTTAGCTGTCAAGATCGTTCCCTTTCGATTCGTCTCCGAGTCGGCCGCCCTGCCACTGGGCCGAGCTACAATCGGCTCCCTTAGTTACCTTCCTCACCCATGAGCTTGGCGAGTATCGCCTTCTGGGCGTGCATACGGTTCTCTGCCTGATCCCACAGAACGGAGTGTGGTCCATCACAGACCGCATCGGTGATCTCCTGCCCACGGTGAGCCGGGAGACAATGCATAGCAATCACGTCCGAAGTGCCGTGTTGAAGGAGTCCCTCGTTGACCTGGTACGGCTCAAAGATGGCCGCCCGCTCCGCTGCCTCTTCCTCCTCACCCATGGAGGCCCAGACGTCGGTGTAGATCGCGTCCGCCCCCTCGGCTGCATCGCGCGGATCGTGGGTGGCGAGCAGGTTGCTGCCCGTGACCGCTGCGATGCGCTGCCCTTCCTCCCAGACCTCGTCTGCCAGCTCGTACCCCGGGGGGCTGGCGATGGCGAAATCCATGCCCATCAGGCACGCCGCGAACAGGAGCGACGTGGAGACGTTGTTTCCATCCCCCATGAAGGCCAGCTTCCGCCCGTTCAGGTCCCAACCCTTTCTCTCGACGACGGTCAGCAGATCGGAGAGGGCCTGGCAGGGGTGGTTGTAGTCCGAGAGGCCGTTAATGACGGGCACGCGGGAGTACTCGGCCAGCTCCAGAATGTCGGCGTGACCGAAGACGCGAGCCATGATGCCGTCCACGTAGCGGGAGAAGACACGAGACACGTCCGCCACGCTCTCACGCTCGCCAAGCTGAACCTCGAAGGGCGAGAAGTAGAGCGCCTGCCCTCCCAGGTGGATCATACCCATCTCGAAGGACGCCCGGGTACGCAGCGACGGTTTCTGGAAGATCATCCCGAGGGTCTTCCCTCCCAGTACGGGTGCGTTCCCCCCGTCTTGCCACTCCTCTTTCAGGTCGACCGCGAGTCGGAGCAGCCCCTGAAACTGCTCGGGTGTCAGATCGGAGAGATCAAGAAAGTGCTTCATGGTTACCTCCCGGCGTATGAGCTGGCTCCTTATGCGGAGCTCCAGGCGTTTTGCACGCGCCCAAGTATACCACAAGGCGCACGCCAGAGAAAGCCCGCCCGGGCCGCCGGGTCCATCGTTTCTATCCTACTGTCCATCCCGGGCCGGCCAGACCCGCACGAACCGCGAACGGTGACACGTCGCGGCCGCTTGCCCCTTGATGCGCGGTCCTCTCGTCGAGCTGTCTGTTGGACGCCGTTCGCGGGCAACAAGCGCACCTGGCTCGACGCGGCGGGTTTGCTCTCAGCTGTCGCGGAGGATCAAGGGGAGGTATGCGGCGTAGGCAGGCGAGAAAGCCTGCGCCATCATCTGCGGTGGGCTCGCGCTCTCCTGCCAGAGACCGTACAATGCTTCGCCATCCACGCCGCCCCGATCCCGGAGGAACTCAACGTACTCCCGCGAGGCCGTCTGATACATCAGCGCCACCGTCACTCGGACTGCTGCCGACGGGACGTCGTAGACGGTATCGTCCCAGTACTGTCCGTCGCCGTAGGTGGCTCCTACCGGCCGGAGGCCGGGCTCAGCATAGGCATCCTGCGTGTATCCGCGAGGCGGGATGCGGTTGTCCTTGAGCACCTCGTTGTTCAAGAGGAAGTGGAAGGAGGCGCCCGCTGGCTTGCCCAGGAGCGCGGCAAACTCCGGCGTGATGCCCTGCTTTGCTTCGTAGACCTTCGCGTCCTCATCCCGCACGAGCCGGTCGGCCCCCACATCGTAGGCTCCCGACTCGTAGACGAGGCTGTCGTCGGCATCGTACGCCCGGACGTGGAGCCACATCTGCCGGCCCTCGGGATAGCCCGTCGGGAGCTTGTGTCCGGTCTCGTTAACGACGCGCACGAGAACAATCTTCTGTGTGCCGCTGCTGGTCAGCGTCGCGCTGAGCGTCGCGGCCCGGCGGAGCATCTGCTGGGTCTCACGGAACGCGGCATTGAGGTGCTCGTCATCCGGTGCGGAGAGCCGCCAATCCGCATCTTGAAGGAGTTTCGGCAGCCACGTATTCCCACCGACCATCGTGTGCTCCGGCAAGCAGCCCGTGGTCTCACAATCCCGGAGGACCGGGTTGAACTGCGGGTCCGCGGCCAGGCCGGTTAGTCGGCGAAGGTGGCAGTCCTGGCAAGCCTCCACAACCCCATCGGAGTCGGCCCCGGCGAAGCCGGGCGCCTCCACACCTCCCTGCGCGTAGGCGCTGTTCAGCCACTCGTCGTACGTGCTCTCAATGCGGAAGAGGTCGGCGCCCCCCAGGTCGGCTCGGGGTGCACCGCTGTCCATCTCGTTCGGCCAGAACTGGCCCCGCGACTCATCCCATGACAGCAGAGGGTTGTCCACGTTGTGGCACGTGCCGCAAAGTCGCGCCCGCGTGATGGCCCCGCTCGACTGCCCCGCGAATGCCGTCTGATAAGCGGAGTGGTACGGCAGCGTCGGGGTGAAGGCAAACGGCCCTCGCCGGTTGTCGTCGGGATCGACAATCATCGTCGCGCTTCCGACGTAGGTGATCGGCACCGTGGCCGTCAGGTTCTCCCGAACGTCCGCGTCGATCGCTGGGACCTCGCTTGCCGTGGGCGCCGGATCGACCATCCGGTGGCAGATCCCGCAGGCGACCCCGTCCGACGTGTCCTGAACCTCGAGCCCGGATCCGTCGGAGGGATGACTCCGCCCCTCCAACCACCCCTTGGGCGCGTGGCAGCGGAGGCAGTAGTCCCCACTGTTGGGCACGTCGTGGTTGGCTGCCGCCAGGGCGGCCCACATCAGCGGGTCCCGGCCTGACTGACTCATCACTGCGCCTCGCCAGCGGTCATAAATCGGCTCGCTGTGGCAGACGTCGCAGTCGACGGAGTTGGGGATCAACGTGGTGAGCTGGCCTGGCTGCGTGCCCGGAAGGAAGACGTCCCTCATTGTCGATGTGAGCACCGATCGCGGCACAAACAGCCCCCCCGCGAGTTCAAAGGCGCCCACTGGGCCCTCTACCAGAGCGCGGTTAACGATGGACCCCGTGATCACCCCTGTCGCCGCAGCCCGATAGGTGATGGACACGGCCTCGCGCGCTCCCAAGGCACCCCGCCAGCGGAGCGTGGGAGCTCCTCCGTCGTCGACGGTTCCAGTAGATGCGTCCAGCGAGCCAGATTCATAAGTGAGCCCCGCCGGCACCGTGTCCGTCACGTAGACCGTGCCGTCAACGGCTCCTCCGTTGTTCACCAGCCCAATGGTGTACGTCGCCGTCTCTCCGGCGTCGATGCTCGGAGGCCAGACAGACTTGGAGGACGCCGACAGGTTCTCCAACGGTCCGTCCGCGTCGACCAGATGGCGGATCGTTCCACCCGTTATGTCGCAGATGTAAAGCTCGCCGTCCTCATCCTCACCGAATGCACTGATGTTGAGGCCGGTATCCAACTCCAGCTCGGGGTCGGACCACGTTTCCGGGTTCGTGCCCGTCTTGTACAGGCTCCATATTCTCCCAGTGACGTAGTCGGCGTAGAAGTACCGTCCTCTCAGGTTCGGAAACAGGCTCCCCCGGTAGACGAATCCGCCGGTCACCGAGCGGCCCACGTCGTGGCTGTACTCAGCGATCGGGTCGGTCAGATCGGCCCCCGTACACTGTTCGTCGAGCTCGTACGCGTGCGTGCCCTCGTAGCAGTCCCATCCAAAGTTGAGGCCTCCGGGAGTCCCCGCGGCCTGGTAGCTGACCTCCTCCCAGGCGTTCTGCCCCACGTCGCCGATGTAAAGATCGCCCGTTTCCCGGTCAAAGCTGAAGCGCCACGGGTTCCGCAGCCCGATGGCCCAGATCTCGTCCTCACCGGCCTCTCCTACATAGGGGTTGTCATCCGGGATTTCGTAGGGCGAATCCCCATCGACGTCCAGTCGGAGCATGGCTCCGAGGAGATTCCCCGGATCCTGTCCGTTTTCCTCGGGGTCCCCGCCGCTCCCTCCGTCACCCATCCCCACGTAGAGGTAACCGTCAGGACCGAAGAGAAGCTGTCCGCCGTTGTGGTTTCCGTAGGGCTGGGCAATCGTGAGGAGGACAAAGCGGCTCCCGGGGTCGGCCACGTTGGGATCCGACGCCGAGACCGAGTAGCGCGCGATGACTGTTGCGCCATCGTTGTCACGCGTATAGTTGACGTAGACGTATCCGTTGGAAGCGTAGTCCGGATGGAATGCGACGCCAAGCAGTCCCTGTTCGCCTTGCCGGTCCGTACGGTCGGTGATGTCGAGAAAGGGTTGCGACAGGACCTCTCCCTCCTCGACGATCCGGATCCGGCCCCCCTGCTCCACCACGAATAGCCGACCCAGACCGTCACCGGCGTGGGTGACCTGGACCGGGTGGCTCAGGCCCGAGGCCACCACCTCGTCCACCATGATCTCCACATCAGGCCGCTGCGCCCGCGCTCCACGCGAGACACCCCGGCCACCTAGGAGCATCGCCGCGCCCACCAGAATCAGGGCTGCAATTGCTGCTCCTGAGAGTAGACGTCTTCTTCCCATCGTTCCCTCCTCGGTCATGTGGCAAGTCCATAGGCGGGTATGACCCACCCGTGGTCGCGCCCACCCGTGACCAGACCCACCCGTAGGGAGGCCTGGAGCAGACCCGCTGCTTGATAGGTGACCGGACGGGGGATCCGGCGTCAGAACAGCCAGCTCTAGAAGGACACCGTCCCGGACTCCGACGGGGGCACGTAGACGCGGATAGCCGCCTCACCGTTCACGGGGCACTTGTACTCGCAGATACCGCAGCCGATGCAGCGGTCTCGGATGACTCGGGGCTGCTGCACCGTGACCCGTGCGTTATCCCCGGTGATCACCTCCGCCTCTTCAAGGACGATCGCCTTCTCCCCCAGTGGGCACATCTCCTCGCATACGATGCAGTCAGTCCCGTCGGCCCACGCAATGCAGCGGCCCTCGTCGATGTAGGCCTTCCCGATGATCTGCTGCCTCTTGGTCGCCAGGTCGAGGGGCGGGATGGCCTGGACGGGGCAGACCTGCCCACAGGCGTTGCAGGAATAATCGCAGTAACCTGCCCGCGGGACCAGCACAGGCGTCCAAAGCCCCTCGACACCCGCTTCGGTAATGGCAGGCTGTATCGCGCTCGTGGGACAGGCCCGGTTGCACTCGCCGCAGCGGATGCACTTGTGCAGCAAGTCGTTCTCGCGGGCACCTGGAGGGCGGATCAGTCGCGGGTGATCTCGGCTGGAGGCCAGGTTGCTCTTAAAGAGCCCGATCCCGGCCGCAGACGCCCCGATGGCGGCCACCAAATGCCGGCGGTCAGGGTCATAACTCTCCAATTGCGGTGCTCGCGGGGCCCGAGCGGGGAAGCGGACGGCGTCCACGGGACAGGCGGAAGAGCACTCCATGCACATCGTGCACTCCCCGGGATCGCTGGCGTAGGCCCTGTCCGGGTCGATGGTACCGGTAGGACAGACCCGCGCGCAGGCGCCGCAATCCGTGCAGGAAGACGCGACCTCTCGCTGTACCAGACCCACTTTGCTCAGCAGCCCGAGCAGCGCCCCCAGGGGGCAGAGGTTCCTACACCAGAAGCGCGGCGCTGCCGCGTTGAGCCCCAGAATGCTCAGAAAGAACCCCGCATAGAGAAATGTGTATCGATAGAAGACGGGGTCGTAGGGGAGCACCACGGGCCGCACGACCCCGTCGAAGGCCGAGACGGCGCCCTGCAACACCGGTATCCCGTATAGGGCTGCCTCGACGCGCGTGACCACCTGGTCAACGGCGGGCCAGACGGCGGTGGAGAGGGTGCGGAAGAGGATCGTGAGGGGGTCCAGCACCAGCAAGGTCAGATTCCCGAGCGCCGCCGCCAGCAGAATTGTCACCAGGAGCCCGTACTTGACCGTCCGCCATCCATCGGAAATCTCTGTGCGCTTCCTGCGCCAGCGATGGAGTGGGAACCAGTCGAGCAGTGTGCCCAGCGGGCAAAGCCAGCCACACCATGCGCGCCCCAGTAGCAGAGTCAGGACAACAACGATCAGGGCCAGCGCCGAGCCTGCCAGGAAAGTACGGCTCGCCAGAAGGTGCGCCAACATCGCCAGGGGATCGAGCCGCATCGGCGCGTTGACCAGCCTGGCCGGCCATCCACCTCGGCGCGACCAAACGAATAGAACAAGAAACGTGAGGAAGGCGGTTCCCTGCACGATCCGCCGCAGGGTCACCCAGGTCTTGGGGCGCAGTCGGCGCCCCTCGTTCTCACTACCCACCGACCGTGACCTCCTCGATCCTCAGGTTCTCCAGGTCACTTGATCCCAGGCCCATCGAAGTACCCGCCTGCACGTACGCGAGTTCATCCGGGCGCAGCCCGAATAGCGTCGCGGCGTAGCTGTCTGCGGCCAGGATGTCCGGGGTGGCGATCACTGTGTTTGCCTCGCGAACATCGTCCAGGTTC
The DNA here is from genome assembly GCA_964542755.1 of uncultured Anaerolineales bacterium. GTDB lineage: Bacteria > Chloroflexota > Anaerolineae > B4-G1 > B4-G1 > SKLM01. The sequence goes on along the minus strand of CAZIWL010000011.1, from coordinate 38,850 downwards.
CCCCCACTAGGACCGTTGGCCATCAGCATCCGCACCGCATCGACCACCGTCAAGGTGGGCCGGACCCGGCTGGTCAAATCCGCCAGCCTCTGGCCCAGGTTCCGGTGCATAGCAGGGCGGTCAGAGATGACACCCATCAGGTTCTTCATCCCCAAGGTCAAGCGCGCAAGCCCGTGGTGCTTGGCAATTGGCACGTCAATCACGGCGTCTGCATTCAGCACAGCGTCGTAAATCTTGCAGCGCTTCAGATCCCGCCCCTCTGGCAGATCCACGTCCACATACTTGAAGCGGGCCATGATCTCCATCTCGCCGCCAGCCTGCTCGACCTGCTCCTGGATGCCGCTCCTGGCGTAAGCTTGTTCAGCACTCCCACCAAAGGGGTTGTCCATCACCCGTACGCGCTTTGCCCCAGCCTCCAGGGCCAGACGAACCAGCTCGCCGACGACCCACGGGTTGGTCGTCGCCGCATACTCGTAGGTATGGTAAGCAACACAGATGTTGGGCTTGACGACGACCTCATCCCCCGGACTGACGAAGCGCTCCATGCCGCCCAAAGCCGCCAAAGCCCGGCGCACCATAGCCCCCGGTTCCCCGCCTCGCGCCACGACGACGTTGGGCCGTCGCGCCGGTGTGGTCGACGTCGCTGGCGCCGTTCCCGTTGGCTCCTCCGAAGCAACCGCTCCTCCCTCATCCGCCGCCCGCTCCGTCGCCGTAGGCGGAGCCGTAGGCATCGGAGTCGCCGTCGCTGGCAGTGCGGTTCCCGCCGACGGCGTCACTAGCTCCTCGCTGCCACAGCCTCCCAGGAGCCATGCGCTGGTCAACGCGCCGAGGCTCGCGGCGGCCCGGTGAAGAAACAATCTACGCGTGTAGTCATTCATGACTGTTCACCCTCCCATCGGAAATCCTTCCCTTCCACAGACAGATTGTAGCCCATTTCGCCGATAAATGCAAAGCTTATCTGCTAAATCCCATGCCCTCCGATTCGAGCCACCTCTCAGCACGTCGCGTCCCTATGCGTTCCTAGTGTCCTTTGTGCCCTTCGTGGTCTCCGCACCAATCCTCTCGCATTCCCGTGGCCTGGAAAAACGAAAGCCACCCGTAGCCCTGGGTCCTTACGAGCCGGGGGGTGGCCTCAGCGAGCCTGGTATGCAGTTGGATGGGAGATGCCGTTCAGGATTTGTCGATCTGATCCTCCAGACGCCGCAGGTCTTGCTCGATCCGGCGCTGCCGCGCCCAGAGCAGCAGGATGAACGCAAATGAGCAGACCCAGAAGATGGCGTAGGCGGCTACCAGGTAGACTGACATGGTGAACTCCCCGATGCTGATCCGATCAGCTAGTAGGCCGACAGCTTCCGTTCCAGCTGCAAGCGCAGGCGCGTGAACCGATCCCTTGAGCACTCCAGGCGAATGCGCTGACGGAGCAGCGTCCCGTAGAGCGCGGTAAACGCCAGAATACTCACGATGAGCGTCTGAATCATGCGCGGTGTCACCGCCATGCCCTCGCCACCGGTCAAGATGTCCGGGTGGATGGTCCGCCACCAGCGGATGGCAAACCAGGAGAGCGGCACTGTCACAAAGGCCACAATACCGTACACTGCCGCGAAGCGTGCCTCCCGCTCCGCCCCCTCGATCGACCCACGGAGCATAGCGTAGGCCACGTAGATCAGCAGCTGGACCGCCGAGATGGTCAAGCGCGGCTCCCACGTCCAGTAGGTGCCCCAGACTGGCCTCGCCCACAGCATACCGGTGACCACCGTCATAATGATGAACGTCAGGCCCACCTCCACTGAGGAGAGGCCCAGGATGTCCCAGCGCCGCCCTCCCTCCGTCAGGTAGACGACGCCGGCCAGGAAGGTCACGAAGAACCCGAAGAAGCCCACCCACGCTGAGGCTACGTGAAAGTAGAAGATGCGTTGGACATCCCCCATGGTGAGCTCTCTGGGCGCGTAGAGGAAGACCATGCCGAGGGCCGTGATGATCAGCACTCCGCTGGCGCCCGCGAGAAGTAGGCCGATCAGGTCGTTCGTCGGCCTCTGGTTGTCCTTGTCCCTCTTCATCGGTCCCTACTCCTCCACCACGTAACCGAACGTCAGCAAGGAAACGGCCACGATCACCAGGTCGTAGACGACCAGAATGCGAATCCAACCCGCAGCCTGGCTAAGAGCCGCGCCTTCGAGCAAAGCCCCCGTCGCCCGCACCGCTGCAATGAGCACCGGCACCGCCAGAGGTAGAAGGAGAACTGGAAGCATCACCTCCCGCGCGCGGGTGTTGACCGCAATCGCCGCGAGGAGCGTCCCTACAGCCGCATAGCCGACGGTACCCAAAACCAATACTACCAGGATTCTCGCCCGCATCAAACCTACGTCGAAGAGCACGGAGAAGAGAGGCAGCAGCGCCACCTCTACCACCGACATGAACAGCAGGTTACCAACCGCCTTGCCGAAGAAGATCGCCGTCCGATCGACGGGCGCCAGGAGCAAGCCATCGATGCAGCCCGTCTCCTTCTCACGCGCCATGGAGCGGCTCAGTCCCAGGGTTCCCGCGAAAGCAATGGTGGACCAGAGCACGCCGGGTGCCGCCGCCTCGGCTAACTCCCCGCGCAGGTCGAGAGCGAAGCTGAAGATGAGCGTGGCCAGCGCCGAGAAGACGAGCATAGCGCTGATCATCTCCCTCGTATGGAGCTCGGCGGCGATATCCTTCTCGATGATCGCCGCGACCTTGCGCACGTAATCCAATTCTCTATCCTTGGACTGACGCTACTGCGTGAGCGTGCGGTAGGTCGCCGAGAAGCTCGCCGCATCTACCCGGTCACCCGGTCGGTCATAGACAACGCGCCCGTGGTGGAGCACCAGGATCCTCTGTCCTGCGGTCAGTGCGTGCCCCAGCCGGTGCGTCGTGAGCAAAACGGTGGATCCGGCCCCGGTCAGCTCGGTGAGCAGGCTTCGAACCATATCGACGGCCTGCGGATCGAGCCCGGTGTACGGCTCATCCAGCAACAGGACTTGAGGCTCGTGGAGCACGGCCCGGGCCACTGAGAGGCGCTGCCGCATCCCGCGCGAGAAGGTCTGCACCAGGTCACCCTTACGGAGGCCCAGCCCCACACGCTCCAGGACCCGCCTGATCCGGGGCGACGCGGGGTCTATGTCGTACATCTGCGCGTAGAAACGTAGGTTCTGTTCGGCCGTCAGGTCGTTGTAGAGGAGCGTGCGGTGGGAGAGGAACCCGATCTGACGCCGGGCTGCCTCGCTCGGGGCAGCCAGATCGAGTCCCCCAATCTGGACGGATCCCGAGGTCGGCCGCGCCAGGTTCGCCAGGATGCGAAGCAGCGTGGTCTTCCCAGCCCCGTTGGGGCCGACGAGGGCAACGAACTCGCGAGCGTCGACCGAGAGGTCGACACCGGCGAGGGCAGTGCGCGGGCCGAAGGTCTTGGTGAGACCTCGCGTTTCGATCACCGACGTCAGTCCGAAACCGTTTGACGAATCTTCTGCTTCAGCGAGCGGCGTCTTTCACGATACACCTGCTCGGCAACATCCCCACTCTCGTAGGCCCGGTCAAGGGACGCAATCGCGCGCACGTGGTCCTCCACCTCGACAGGCATCGGACTGTCCTGGCCCGACGTCCACATGGCGGCGGCTGCCACTCCGGCGGCGGCCAGGGCTGCAATGCCCCAGATCAACCCGCCGCCAGATCCACCCTGGGCCGTCGGTTCGGCCGGCCCGTTGCCCGCTTCGCGGGGCACGAGGCGGAAGGAGAGGGCCTCACCAGCCGCAATCGGACCGGCCGTGTAGGAGAGAGCCGCCCCCATCTGCGTCTCCAGCGTTCCCTCGGAGCTCAGCCTCTCGCCCGCCAGGCTCCAACCTCCTTCAGGAAGCACCAGAACAGCGGCACGCACGGGGAGGTCAACGACTTGTTCGATCGAAAGCCCTTCCTCGAAGGGGATCTCATACGTGAAGGACGTCTCGACACTGGCCTCCCCGGGGGGAACGGGCCGTGTATCGGCAAACCCATCCTCCGTGCGAACAAAGCGCCCGCCCAGCTCAGCACCGTCAAAACGTAGCCCGTCCGCGCCCTCCGGCAGCGTCACAGACCAGGTCCTTCGTCCTTCGACGTCTGACAGGCCCACGAAGGTGCGATCGCCCGTGTTCGCCACCACGGCGAACTCGCCGACCTGCACCTTCCCGTCGAGTTTGTTGACGAAGAAATGGAGCTGCGCGATGCTCAAGTGCTCGGGATTCTCGGTGGTCTCATAGATGGTCACCGGCAGCGCAAGGTCCCCGCTCTCGTCCTCAATGGTGGCGAACTCAGAGACATACATCACGTCCTTGTAGACCGTCCTCACCACGGCGGTCTCGCCAACGGTGAGGGCAACACCCCGAAAAACGTAGTCCGGTCCGTCGGATACCGACGTGGTGTAGACGCCGGTCTCCGCGCTGTCCGAGAAGGTGTGGAGTGTCAGGGTGAGGTCCAATGGTACACTGCCGCCGGGCGTCCCGTTGGACACCTCGCCGGTGACCGTGCCTTCCCCGCTCTGCGGCGATCCGGTCCAGGCCACGGTCAAGGCCGCCGCCAGCAGGAGGAGGGCCAGAGCCAGGGCCCGGCTGCCGCCACGGTGCCGTGCGTGCAGAATCTCCTGCGCATTCACACGCATCAGGAGCTCCTCCTGAGCGGTGTTCCGCAGCCGGAGCAGAACCGGTCACCCGCCTCCGTCCGCTGACCGCACTGCGGACAGAAGTTCACCACCCGCTCGGACCCGTCTGCAGACACCGCAGACATGTCTCGGGCAGAGGGAGTACCGGCCTCCTCAACGTCATCCCGGACCTGCGCCACCCACGCCTCGATGGCCCGGTCTGTGGCCGAGGTCCCGCATGTCCGAAGGGGCCTTGCCACGTACGCGGCCACGGCGAGCAGTGCTGCGGTTCCAACCAAGATCGACCCAATACTCATCACGTTATCCTTCTCCACCCAACAAAGCGTCCAGCTTCTTGCGCAGCTGCTCGCCCGTGACCGGACCCACGTAAACGTGGGCCACCGTCCCGTCCTGATCGACGACGAAAGTCTCTGGCACGCCCGTGATCCCATACTTGATGGGCGCCAGGGTGTTCAGGGCCACAGGATACGTCACATCGTATTCCGCGACCATGTCTCGTACGTCCTCCTCGTAACTTGGCAAGCTGATGCCGACGAAGGCCACGTCCCGCGTCTCATAGGTCTCCCAGACCTCCTGGAAGTCGGGAAGCTCCTCTTTGCACGGCTTGCAGTCAGGGGACCAGAAGTTGATGACCGCAATGCCGCCATCGCTTTCCGAAAGAGAGAAGGTCGATCCATCCAGCAACTCTACGCTGAAGTCTGGCGCCGGCTCTCCTACGCTGGGCCTTCCTCCCCGCGATGACGCAGAGGACCCTCCGTCGTCGGTCCGATTCTGGACCGCAGCCGCCGACGCCGCCGCGCGTGCCGATCCACTCTCCACCGGCGTGCACCCGGAAGCAGAGCTCAAGGGACCGCGCCCCCACATGGCCCACGCCGTCAGTGCCAGCACCGCGAGTCCGACGGCGACACCTGCCGTACTGATCACGCTCCTCCTCCGCGCATGCCGGGCACGGACGTGAGCGCGCCGCGTCTGGGGCCAGAGGGCGATCGTTCCCCCAGTCATGAAGACGACCCCCCCGAGCCAGAGGAAAGACGCCAGTGGGTTAATGAAGACCTTCAACGTCGCCTGGGAGCCCCCCGCACTCCAGCCGGCGAGCACGATGTAGAGGTCTTGCCTGAGACTGCTCATCACGGCTGGCACGGCTACCGTTTGATGATACGCCGTATAGTCGTCCAATCTCGGCGTCAGAGCCCCTGCATACCGACCGTCGCGGTAGACCGAGACTGGGGCGCACGTTGCGACGTGATCCGCCTGATCCTGCCGCTGCAGGTCCTCCAGCGCCAGGGAGTACCCTCCTACTTCCACGGATTCTCCCGGCTTGAGCACCGTCTCAGTCTCGTAGGGGTAGAACCGGGTTCCGATGACGCCCAGGGCCATCAGGATGATACCCAGATGGACCAGGTAACCGCCGTACCGCCGCCGATTCCGCCCGACCATGGACCATACAGCCTCGAGGATGTTCTCACCGTGCCGCGTCCGCTTCAGGGCCCCGCGGACGATCTCTCCCACCACCGTCCCGCCCGCCAGACCGACCACGGCGAAGCCGATCAATGGGATGGGGCGTTGGAAGCCCATGAGCAAGGCGACCAGGGGCACTGCCACGGTTCCTATGAGCGCGGTTATGCCAAGGCGACCCAGACGGCGGGCGGTGCCGATCGCCCCGCCCATCAGGGGGCAGATTCCCATCACCAGCACGAGCGCCCCGAGCTGGGGGCCGGTGACCCGGTCAAACCAGGCTGGGCCCGCCTCGAAACGCGTGTCCGTTAGGGCCTGCGTCAGCGTGGGCAACACACTCCCAATGAGGACCGACCCTGTGATGGTGAGCAGCAGGATGAGGGTCAGGGAGAACATACCCTCCCGCGACAGCAAGTCTTCCGATCCCCCGGGTGTGGTCAGCAACCTCCGCCGGCTATAGAGGAGCGCCACCGACGCGACGATCGTCACCCCCATCGCCGCCAGGAAATACGGTCCAAGGGGAGACCGGGCGAAGGCGTGCACCGACTGAATAAGGCCGCTCCGCGTCGTGAAGGTACCGAACAACACCAGGACGAAGGAGAGGACGGTCAGGATCATCGACCACCAGCGGAATCCGCGCCGTCGATCATCCATGATCAGGGCGTGAAGGAGGGCAGTCGCCGTCAGCCAGGGCATCAGCCCGGCGTTCTCCACGGGATCCCAGCCCCAGTAGCCGCCCCACCCCAGCACGTCGTACGCCCAGCGCATACCCAGGAGCAGCCCGAGCCCCAGGAAAAGCCAGGCTCCAAGTGTCCAAGAGCGTGCAGCCGCTGACCAATCGTCGATCCGCCGGGTAATCAGAGCAGCCAACGCCAGCGCGAAGGGCACGGCCAGCCCCACGTATCCAAGATACATCGCCGGGGGATGGAACACCATGCCCGGATGGCGGAGCAAGGGGTTGAGTCCCTGTCCGTCGGCCGGCACAGCCGCACTCGGAGCGAAGGGATTGGAGAGGAAGAGGGTCATGCTCACGAAAAAGGCCGTGATCAGGCCCATGATGACGGTCGCCCACGCCATCAACGGCCTGGTCTCGTCGGACGGCCGCGCCAACAGAATCGCGCCGAAGAGCGCCTGCAGGAAGGCCCACAGAAGTAGCGAGCCATCCTGCCCGCCCCAGATCGCTGTCACCTTCAAGTAGAGAGGCAGAGCGCGGCTCGAATGCTGGGCTACGTAGTCGATGCCGAAATCATCGTTCAAGAAACCGACCAAGAGCAGCACAACCGCTGCGCCGAGGAGCGCCGACGCGGCGATAACGCCGTTCCGTCCACTCTCCCACCACCGCCCATCCTTGCGCAGGATCGAGCGATAGACGGCCAGGGTCGCATAGACGGTGGTAACCAGCCCGAGCCCGATCAAAATCGTGCCGACCTCTGATAACATCAAGACGCCTCCAACTGTCCTGGTACACCCTCTTCGTATCGGGTGGGGCACTTGAGGAGAACTTCATTGGCGTGGAAACGCCCATCCTCGCCCATCCGGCCGCGTATGATCGCCTGGGATTCGTGCTGCAGAAGATCGGGCTTCACGTCCGTGTAGACGACCTCCATTCGCGCGGCGTCTGGGTCGCTGACGGCATTGTGAAGCACCTTCGCCAACCCTCCGGCGCGCTCGACCTCCCGTGGGTCGCCGGGGACCTGTACGACGGTGAAGGTCACTACGGGCTCGGATGGATCGTACTTGATGGTATCGCCGAGCACCGCGCCCGAGATCGTCAATCGCCGGTCGGCTGCCTCACCGCCCATCGCCTGGACCTCTTCGATGGTCAAGAAATAGTGGGCTGTGCTGCCCGTGCTCGTCACGATGAGGTAAACGACCGCTGCCACGATCAGCAGCCCAGCCGCGATGAGCTTGCTCCTACTCTTCATGTGTCCCGCCCTCTTTGCCGTCATGCCGTCAGCTTAATAACCTCCAATGAATCTACCACAACGCCGGAGCGCTGTCAACGGGACATTCTTACTATCTCCCCGGCAACCATGCGCGAGTACCCGGC
>CAZIWL010000011.1:0-30597 GCA_964542755.1 uncultured Anaerolineales bacterium | reverse complement strand
CCAAGAACAACCCTGCGCGGGTACCCAGCCGACCCACAGCGCCCCCGACTCCCCTCCCGCAAGCCGTACCACTACCACGCCAGCCATCGGAACCCTCGCCACGTTGAGCGCCCCTAGGACCCCCGCGGCCCGTTCCCCTCCAGATACGCCACCAGGGAGTCGCTGATCAGCGGCACAATCGACGGCAGCATCTTCGGCATCAACCTCTCCATTGCCATCGGCATCAGGTCCGGCATCTGTTCCTTCATATGGTCCGGCATCGGCACACGCCGCTCCACCGCCTCAAGCATATCCGGCATGACCTTGGGCATCATGGCAGGCATGAGGAGCGGGAAGAGCGTGGGGAAAAGCGGCTTCATCCCGCGGAGCATGACGCCGCCCCCGGGCACCTTTCCTAGCGTCCGCATCATAGTCCCCATACCCAGCGGCATAGCGTCCACCAACTGCGGGAAGAGCTCCTCCATCAGCTCCGCCATAGGCTCTGGATTGAGGAGATTGATCATCGCCTCGAACGTAGCCCACATCTCCAGCGCATAGGCCGTCGAATCCGGGTGCTCGACACCGGCCGCGTCGCAAGCGACAGCACCGAGATCGAGAATCGGTAGATCCCGTCCGGTCTTATCCGCCGTCACCCGCAGCTGGACCTCACAACACGGGCACGAAGTCACCACAGCCTCGGCCGCCACGTCGTCAGCCTCCCGCAGCCGGGCGTCGCCAATCCGTCTGGCCGCTGGAGGATCCGCCACAAGACTCATCACCGAGCCGCAGCAGTGCCCCTGCTCGCGGTTGTGCTCCATCTCGACGAACTCGAGACCCGGTATCGCCTTCAGAAGATCCCGCGGCGGTTCATAGATGCCCCCAGCGCGTCCCATGTGGCACGAGTCGTGCCAGGTGACGCGTTTCTCCACCCGATGGTCGAAAACCAGGTCCCCCGTCCGCACCCGATCTGCCAGTATCTCCGAATAGTGCTTCGCCTCGAAGGGATAGTCGATGCCCAGTTTCTCTGCCCAGCGCGGATAATACTCCTTCCACACCAGCCAGCACGCGGGACAGGAGGTGACCACGGTCTTCACGCCGCGCTCTCTCATAGCGCCAATGTTGTGACGCATGATCTCCTCCCACGTGTCCCAGAGCCCAGCCATCAGCATTGGGATGCCGCAGCACGCCTCGTCCTCGCCCAGGTAGGTGAACTCCACGCCGGCCTTGGTCATCAGGCAAGCCGTGGATTGAGCGATATCCTGTTCCACGTAGGAGGCCGTGCAGCCGGGGAAATAGCAGATCTCAGCTCTGTCGGGAAGCTGATCCAGCCCCGCCGCCGCCCAGTTCGCACGGTCGCTCCGGTAGGAGCCCCAGATGTTATGCTCCTTCCGCAAACTGGCACGCATGATCTCGAAGGGCGGGAAGGTCATCTCGCCCCGATCGTGGATCAACTCACCCCGCATCGTGAGCCAGCTGGGCTCATTCGGAAGCTCCAGGGGGCATTCGACGTTGCACAGCTCACACGTGGTACAGGCGATAAACGTGTCAACCCACTCCTGGGTCATCTCCGCCCTGCCGGCCATATACTCCTTGAGGAAGAACCATTTGCCGCGGGGCGACTGCGACTCCCAACCGCGGCCGTAGAACTGATCGCAAGGATTGACGCAGTACCCACACTGGGCGCACGCGTGCGCATACCAGGCTACCTCATCGGGCACGCCGCGGCGGCCGGAACCCGCGATCCGCTCACCCGTCGGAGCCTTCGCCAGATTGCCCACCACCCGGACGACCGGCTCGAAGGTCGTGGCGGTCTTCATGAACGTGCTGAGCAAGCTCCCGTTCCCTACGACCTTGCCGGGGTTCATGATGCCTTGTGGATCGAACGCCTCCTTGAACCCTTCCAACTTCCGGACGCGTTCCGCCCCAAGGACGTTCTCCGCCTCATGCGCAGAGTACAGCCCGCTGCCGTACACGCGGCCGCCGTACTTCTTGGCCTTCTTGATTGCCGAAAGGGACAGCCCGAAGGCGAGGTTATAGGCAAAGCGGCGTTCATCGTGAGGCATGAAGCCAAGGAGGATCACCTCAGGATCCCCCGTGCCCTTCGCCAGCATACCCTCCACGATGAGCGGCAACTCGATGGCCTCTTCGATCTCGGCCAGGGCCTGCCCGAGCGCTGAAAGCGGGACGACCACCTCCGTGGGGATCAACGACGGTCCCAGCCGCTTCACCTGCATGATGGCGAAGCGCTCGTCCCACTCGTGGGCCGCGAGGTCCGGGTCGAGAGCTCTCCCACCTCGCGCGGAGACAATCGCCCCAAGGCTTTCCTCCACCTCCGCTGCCCTGGAGGCGGGGACGACGAAGACGGCCACATAGGCCTCAGGGATCCCGGGCCGATGATCTTCCACCGGCTGTCCATGTTCCGTCTTCGGCGGCCGCTGGTTCTTCAACCTGGCCATCTCTGGATTGATGAAGCTGACAGACCAGAGCGGGAGCTCCTCATCGACGACGTCTCGAAGGGCATCGGCCAGATCCTCCGCGCGGTCGAAGCGCGCGCCCAACACCACGTCCTCCCCCTTCTCGCGGACACGCACGGTCACCTTGGTGATGACACCAGTGATCCCCTCCGCGTCGGCAATGAGATCCAGGTCCTCCCCGCAAAGAGTCCTAACTTCACCGCTTGGCAGCACGACGCGGGCCGATGCCACGTTGGCCGGGAAGGCGCCGTACGCGAAGCTGCCGTAACCGAAGCCACCCTGGGCGAGCCAACCGCCAACGGTCGAAGAGGGTGCGCTAGAGGGATAGAGCCGGAGTGCCAGCCCCTGCCCGGCGAGCTCATCCTCCAGGTCCTCCCAGACCATGCCGGGCTCGACCGTCGCCAACTGCGCTTCCACATCGACGTCCACGAGATCTGCCATGCGCCAGAGATCGACGATGACACCACCCTTGACGGGCAGCACCCCACCGTAGCCAGACGTCGCCTTTCCCCTGGGCACCAGGGGGACCTTCTCGGCAACGGCCCACCGAACGAGCTCCACGATCTCGTCCTCATCCCGCGGCTGAACCACAGCGTCGGCAACCGCCTTGCCGATCAAAGGCTTCACCAGAGAGGGCATGACGCCCACATCGTGGCTGTAGATCTTCCGTTCCATCAGGTCCATCCGAACTCGATCCCCGAATTGCTCAAGAAGCCAGTCTCGCTGGCTCGCGTTCAGTCCCACGTCAGCCTCCTTCTTACCTTCGTGTAAGGTCCTCTACATCGCGGAGCAGCGCTGCCTGTCGGACCAGGCTGTCGGCAAGCATCTCTCGCAGTATGTCCAGCGCCTCGATGATGCGGCGATCCGCCAGCGAGTAATGCACCGTGGTCCCATCGGGGGTCGGCATGACCAGGCCTCGCTCTCGAAGGACCTTCAGGTGATACGACACCGTCGGCTGCGGCGCGTCTAGTGCCTCGGCCAGGTCACTGACACATTGCGGACCACGGTCGAGCATATAGAGGAGCGCGATGCGCTTGGGATCTGCCAAAGCCTGACAGATCTCCGCGTGCAGCAGCTGGATTTCCCGTTGCAGAGCGGATTCCATTGTTTATCCCTCCATCCAAATACTTGAATGCTTGCGCACCTGGATCATAGCAGGTTTCCAGAGGAGTGCAAACGGAGTCGGCAAGGACCGCCGACGACCCCGAGATGGCGCCGGCCTGACCTGGATTCTTCTCGCCCAAACCTCACCCCACGGAACCCCAACGCAACCCAATCGAACTTGACTTCCCCTGGAGCAATAGACCTAGTAGTAAGGGATCCGTAAGCTCTTGCGCACCGTGTACAATACGCCTAGGGAGGAAGCAAATGACAGATAAGAGAAGAACGTATACCAAAGAGTTCAAGATTGAAGCGGTTCGGATGGTGGAGAGAACCGGGTCCGGCGGCGCACAAGTCGAGACCGTGGGCAGGGTATCTTCTGGCACATAGCGAACCACGTCGAGTGCATCCGCGACGAGGAGTGCGAAGAGATCCGCTGGGTGCGGGCATACTTTTCCGCCGGGCGCGTCGCGGCGTATGACGACGTGACCGACCCGCTGAGCGGCGCGGAGATCGAGGAAGCCGAACCGGACCGAATCGACTGCGTCGACTGCCATAATCAGGTGGGTCACCCCTTCTATCCAACGGATCGCCTCGTCGATCTTGCGCTGGAGACAGGACACCTGAGCTCCGAGCTACCCTAGCGAAGAAGATCGTGGTTAACCTGCTCTCGCGGGACGATGCCGCTCAGGCTGATGCGGTTGAAGCGATGGAATCCGTGCGCACGACGTACGAGACGATCTATCCCGGCGTTGCGGAGGCTTACGAAACGAATATCGAGGAGGCTGTTCAGGTTGCCAGGTCCCTGGTGCAGGTCGTCGTCTTCGAGGCCGCCGGGCTGACGTGGCAGTCCTTCTTCGACCACTCAGGGCACGGCGGTCACAAGCCGTTCCCCGGCTGCTTTCGCTGTCACAACGGCAAGTTCCAGCGCGAGGACGGCACGCCCCTCCGCGTCCAATGTACCCTGTGTCACTCGATCCCGGAGAAAGCAGGACCGTCGGAGCAGCCTCCCGCCCTTCCGGCAGCTGCCCGGCAGCAACCCGAGTCACACCAGGCCGCAGGCTTTCTGGCCGACCATCGCTGGCAGGCCAGTGATGCCTGCTCCGAATGCGACGGCAAGATCGCGTTCGGGACCGATGACTCCAGCTTCTGCGCGAACTCTGCCTGTCACGGGCAAGAGTAGCCCGAACTGGAGCTCGACCCCACCCGGGAGCATCCCATCCCGCTGGTGGGCGCACACGCCGAGGCTTGGTGCCGCGATTGTCACACTGGGGCGCCGATGCCCGAGTATCGCTGCGACAGCTGTCGCGAGCCCCCGCCAGACACTACCCGCCGCCGTGCGAAACCTGTCACTCGCCGGTTGGTTGGTCGTCGCTCTCCCTCGGCCCCGCGGCCGAGGCCTTAGACCTGGCGGACCATGCCCTTCCCCTCGACCGCGGGGGCGCTGACCAGGACCGTGGTCTGTCCCACCCTCAGGGCCAACCTACCGTCTACACCTGCTTCGTCTGCCGCGAGCCGCACAGAACCCGAACTCTCGACACCAACGCGGGTATTCCCGGCATCTTCGAGAAGTGCACCAAGTGCCACCCGTAGGTGCGAGCAGCCGGCCGAGGGGCTAATGCAATCCTGAATAGGGGTGGTGCGAGGGCAGCGGCCAGGCATGAGGAAGCCCCCTCTTCCTTGGTCGCACTCGAGGGGAAGACCTGCTGCAAGCACACAGCGCCTGCCCCTGAGGCGTGTTCAGTCAGCGCTGATCAACTCGTGCTCGACGAGGGCTGTACGTAGGCTGGGGTGGATACGGGAGCGTACCTGCTGTAGGAACTCATCTGCGACGTCGTGGCCGAAGCGCTCCTCCACCACGGCTCGCTGCGCCAGGAGGAAGCTCCGGTAGATATCGGCCAACTCCTCGGCGGTCAGCGCCGGATCCGTCTGATCCTCGATGCGACTGGCCACGAACCGCACCGGAAGCTCGCTGCAGCGCTCGTTCACGCTTTCCTCGCAAGTATAGTCGTCAGGAGCCTCCCGATACGGGATCGTCGCGCGGCATAGGAGTTCTGCGAACTCCCTGAACACGCGGCGGAGCCGAATCTTTCCCCGGTCCCCCGGGCGGACCAGGCCCACGGTGCACAGCCCATAGAGCGTCTTGCTGGCCTCGAACTCGGTGATCCCACACGCCCTCGCCACGTCCGAGACGTCCCGCAGCCCGTCGAGGGCCTTGAAGACCTGCTCCTCCAGTGCATCGAGGTTCAGCGCGGACGCCGCCACCGGCCCGTCGCGGTGCTCGAACACGGTCTCGGCGGATGGAACCACCTGCTGGATGGTCGACCAGTTGTCTACCCACCGGGCCCCGGCCAGGATAAGGTCGTAGGCGCTCATCGTCACCACCGTGCATCCCTCGCTAGGTTTCATGCGCTGGTCCAGCGTGAAGGAGCCCTCCTGCCAGCGAAAGAGATCATAGACGTCCTTCAGCACCCTATCTGGATCCTGCACCTCCCCCTCGGGCCTTTCTGAGGTTGCGCAGACAGGCCCTCCCTCCCGAAACGAGATGGTCCGCTTATGTGCACCATCGCTGACGGAAAGCCTCCCGCTGTGCTTCCCCGATGCCACCAGCTTGATGAGGTTGGGAAGATGAAACTCGTGGAGGTCACCGGAGAGTCGCATAAGGCCTCCGTACCCGTCCCGTCCGTCGCTCCCACCCCGCAGGTGCTGGACGATGCTGCCGAGCCACCGGGACTCGACCCGGGTGCAAGACGCAGCGTGCTCGAGAATGGCCGCTTTGAGGGCCTCCCCGGAGGAAGACTCGCGCTCGAGAAGCTGATCGAGGGTGGCCTGCCGCTCCCGAAGGAAGGCCATCCGCTCTTCCAGGAGCCCCAACGCGCGCTCGTGCGGGAGCCGGTTCAACAGCAAGATGCCCAGGTCGTAGTCGAACCGCACCGGCTCCTCAGAGGCGAGCACGTCCTCCATCTTGTCGAAGAACTGCTCTCTTCCTTTCTCGGTGGTGCGGTAGATCGTCTTCTCGCCGTGGGCGCCCGACTGGGTCTCGGAGACGAGTCCTTCGCGGCGGAGCTTGTTGAGCGAGTAGTAGATGGCGGCCGTGCTGATATCGAACCAGACCGGTATGCCCTCAGCCTTGACGTGTTGGCTGAGCTCATAGCCGTGCATGGGGCGGTCAAGGAGAATCCCCAGTACGAGTAGATCGTTGTTTGTTAGCATATCAGCCTGTCGACTCCCTCAGGGGCAGAGGTCGAAGGACTGCACGCCTCCCTTCTTTCCACCGCCCCATTATATCACGGGTGACTGGCTGAACAACTGGATGGTCAGGACCGAGTTTGACACCCTCAGGAATCTATGATAGACTCCGACCGGGTTGCGAGTCGCTGTACTATTCAGCCCTGACTATACCAGTCGGTAGGCATTCGTCTCTCTTCCTTGTCTGAGGAGGCACCATGAGCACCCCAGATTTTTCGCGACGACGCTTCCTGGGCCTGGCCCTGGCCGGCGGCGCGTCGGCCAGCCTCGCCGTGCAGGTCAAGAAGCTCCCCGACGTCCACGCCCGGCTGGCTCCAGTTGGGGGCGACCGGCAGAAGGAGGTTGTCGAAGCCCGTTATGGGCTGGTGATCGACACCAACAAGTGCACCGGGTGTCAGGCGTGCGTGAAGGCCTGCAACGAGCGCAACGATCTGCCATCGGACCTCAGCTACATCCACGGCCGGGTGAAGGGCGACCAGCATCTCCGCTGGTTCCTCATGGTCCAGTGCCAACACTGTGCCGACCCCCCGTGCGCCACCGTGTGCCCCACGAACGCGACGTACGTACGCGACGACGGGGTCGTCCTTATCGATGAGAAGCTATGCGTCGGCTGCAAGTACTGTATGTACGCCTGTCCGTACGACGCTCGTATCTTCGACCAGGAGCGAGGGGTGGCGGACAAATGCTGGCTCTGTCTCGATTGGGTGCTCGCGGGGGGTGAGCCCGCGTGCGTCCACGCCTGCATCCCGGGTGCCCGCATCTTCGGCCGCCTGGATGATCCGGACAGCACGGTGAGCCAACTGGTTGCCTCAGGCCGGGCCAGGCCGCTCCGTCCCGAGTTCGGCACCCAGCCGGCCGTACTGAGATACGTCATCGACGACCCTGCGGAGCAATCGACACGAGGGGCGTAAGCGCGGACACTGGAGGTGAGGTGAACGATGCACGCTGAATGGGGTTGGCTGGCCGCGATCTACCTTTTCCTGGGCGGCCTTGGAGCCGGAGCGATGGCCTATGCGGCGCTCTTCGAGTTGAGCGGCCGACGGTATGAAGGAGACACGTGCCCAGAGGTCTGTCCCGTCACGCTGGTAGGGTCCACGGTCGCCGGTCCCCTTGTGGCAGCCGGCGTCCTCCTTCTAATCTTCGAGCTGGGAGCTGGACTTCGCGAGCCTTGGCGGATCCCGCTGATGTATACTCACCCCGATTCCGTCATGACCTGGGGCGTTTGGATACTCACCATCTTCATTCCCGTCGCCTTTCTCTATGGCTTCCTGGAGTTGATGCACGTCTATCCGGGCGCGTGGTCGGCCCTCACCGCTCGGGCTGCCTTTCTGCGAAATCTGCGCCTAAGGCCCATCAAGCGGATCGTAGCGGCTGTGGGCGGTGTGCTGGCACTGGCCGTTGCCACCTACACGGGGGTACTGATCAGCGAGGTTGGCCACGCTGTCCCCTTCTGGTCCACGCCCCTCGTCCCCTTTCTTCCCATACCCACACTGCCCGTGCTCTTCCTGATCTCCGCTCTCTCCACCGGAGAGGCCCTTACCATCGATCTCGCCGCCACAATCTCTAGCCGCGGGCAGGCACCGCGCGGCCGACGTGAGCATTTCATCCATCTGGGGCTCATAACCGGCGAGGCGGTTCTCCTCGGTCAGTTGCTCGCCCATGCCTTTCTTGAGGGCGAGGCGGCGGCCCAGAGCGCTCGCGATATTCTCATCGGTCCTCACAGCATCGTTTTCTGGGTGTTCATCATGGTGCTGGGTTTCATCATTCCCTTCATCGGCCACGTCTACGCGGCCGGTCGAGGTCGTCACCAGCCAGTCACCGGATTGGTCTCCGGGATTAGCCTGATCGCGTCCGGGCTCTTCCTCCGCTACTTGGTAATTGTCAGCGCCGTCCACGCCTTCCTCTAAGGAGGTCTACATGCTTCCATCCAGGTGGCCGAGTTGGAGTCTCATCCCTATCGCGCTCAGCCTCGTCGTCGTGGTCGTCGGCCTCGGGCTGCTGTTGGAGCCGGCGGTCCAGGCGATTACGCCGGTCGTCGAGTCGAGCACGGAGCTGCCCGGGTTCCCCACCCCACTCCCGTATGCCGCGTCTCAGTCAGAGAGCTGCATCGAATGCCACGCGAGTGAGGAACGCCTGACGGATGCTGGCGGCAGCCCTTCGGACCTGCCCCACTTGCTTGTCGCAGCCGACAGCACGATGACACTCCACGGACGGTTGGGCTGCGTGACATGTCACGGCGGTACCCCCGCGACGCAGGACGTCGACAGCGCTCACGAGAACCTGGTTACCAATCCCAGTACGTACCAGGACGCCGATACCTACTGCCTGCCCTGCCACCACGAGTTGCGAACGCAGATTCCCGAGCACAACATTCAGACCCCTCACGAACGTATCCTCTGGGGTGTCCACGAGGACGAGGAGGTCTGTGCCTGCAGCAACTGCCACGGACCCATGGCCCACGGAGAGGAGCCGATACGCACTCATGATTTCCTCGCCAGCTATTGTATCGAGTGCCACGAGGAACAGAACGTGCCTCCTGAGAGACACAGGTGCTCCGGGTGCCACGTCGGGCCGCACGACGTCTCCCAGGCGATGGACTGTGAGACGTGCCACGATTCCACACAGACGTGGTCGTCCGTCCAGTTGGCCGTCCACCCCATGGAGCTCCAGGGGGCGCACGGTGAGCTGGATTGCTTCGAGTGTCACCTCCGACCCGACTTCCGCCACATCTCTGGGTTCGAGTGCAGCGATTGTCACACGAAGCCTCACGATTTTGGCGGGGACGATTGCGGGACCTGCCACGTCGACGTCGGCGAGTGGACTGCCATCCAGGAGGACGAGTTCGACCATCTTGCCCTGTGGGAAGGGTATCGGCACCACGAGGATGTCGCCTGTGAGGGTTGTCATTTCGTGGGATACGATCTGTCCACAGAGTGCAGTAGCTGCCACCTCCCTGAGGCGACCCCGACGCCGGAGTCTTCCCCGACACCCCAGACGACCGAGGCAGCCGATGTTGATGAGATTGCCCTTCTCTCTGAGCATGTGACAGCGCGCCTGGCGGACTGGAAGCCGGTCATCACGGCCGATGCCCTCTACGAGAACCTGAACGACGGCGACGAAACAAACGACCCCTTCATCCTCAGCGTGCGCTCTCGCGAGCACTACGAGCTGGGGCACGTCCCCGGGGCGTACAACATCTCTTGGCGTCAGATCGCCAATCCGGAGAACCTGGCGAAACTGCCCAGGGACCGGCAGATCGTGGCCTACTGCTACACCGGCCACACGGGCCAGGTGGCAGCGACCATCCTCAACGTTCTCGGATACGACGTCACGAACCTGAAGTATGGGATGATGGGCTGGACCGACGATGCCGAGGTCTTGGCCACGGATCCCTTCGCGGGAGCGGCCGGCTATCCGGTCGAGACGGGCGTCAACGAACTCACGGAGACCCACGACCTGCCCACGCTGGACATGGGTGAGACCGAGGCTGCGGCCATTGCTCGCGCCCGCGCCGAGGCCTTCCTGGCGGACTGGAAGCCGGTGATGACGGCCGAGGCCCTCTTCGAGAACCTGAACGACGGTGACGCGACAAACGATCCCTTCATCCTCAGCGTCCGCTCGGCGGAGCACTATGCCGTGGGCCACGTCCCCGGGGCGCACAACGTCCCCTGGAAGCAAGTAGCGACGATGGAGAACCTGGCCTACCTGCCCACCGATCAGCCGATCGTCGATTACTGCTACACCGGCCACACGGGCCAGGTGGCGGCCACCGTGCTGGGTCTCTTCGGCTACGATGTCACGAACTTGAAGTTCGGGATGATGGGCTGGACTGACGACGCCGAGGTGCTGGCCACCGACCCGTTCGTGGGACCGGCCGGCTATCCCCTCGAGACCAAGGTCAATGAGCTTGCGGCTGTGGCGGCTGCCGGGAGTGACGATGAGTTCACGCTCCTGGCGGAGCAGATTACGATCCGCCTGGCGGACTGGAAGCCGGTCCTCACGGCCGACGCCCTCTACGAGAACCTGAACGATGGGGACGAGTCGAACGACCCCTTCATCCTCAGCGTGCGCTCTCGCGAGCACTACGAGCTGGGGCACGTCCCCGGGGCGTACAACATCTCTTGGCGTCAGATCGCCAATCCGGAGAACCTGGCGAAACTGCCCAGGGACCGGCAGATCGTGGCCTACTGCTACACCGGCCACACGGGCCAGGTGGCAGCGACCATCCTCAACGTTCTCGGATACGACGTCACGAACCTGAAGTATGGGATGATGGGCTGGACCGACGATGCCGAGGTCTTGGCCACGGATCCCTTCGCGGGAGCGGCCGGCTATCCGGTCGAGACGGGCGTCAACGAACTCACGGAGACCCACGACCTGCCCACGCTGGACATGGGTGAGACCGAGGCTGCGGCCATTGCTCGCGCCCGCGCCGAGGCCTTCCTGGCGGACTGGAAGCCGGTGATGACGGCCGACGTGCTCTATGAAAACCTCAATGACGGCGACGCCGCAAACGATCCCTTCATCGTGAGCGTCCGTTCGGCCGAGCACTATGACGTCGGCCACGTACCGGGCGCTCACAATGTGGGGTGGCGCCAGGTTGCGATGATGGAGAATCTCCAGATGCTTCCGACCGACACGCCCATCGTCAGCTATTGCTACACCGGCCACACCGGTCAGGTGGCAGCGACGTCCCTGGGTCTGCTCGGGTACGACGTCACCAATCTCAAGTTCGGTATGATGGGTTGGACCGACGACGCCGAGGTGTTGGCCACCGATCCGTTCGCCGGCGCGGCCGGTTACCCGGTTGAGACGGAGCCCAATGAGCTGGGCAGCTAGCGGGTCATGGGGACGGGTGGACTGTATCCTTAGTCACCTATCCCGGGCCACCTTTTCCCGTTTCGAGGAGAACCTATGAGAAGAATGAGCCTTCTGCTTACACTTGGCATCATCCTGGGCGCCGCTGCCGTGGCTGGTTGCCGCGCGCGGCCCGAGGTGACCCCCAACCCACCCCCACCGACGCCCGCTGTGCGGGCCGGAGGCGCGAGCGATGATGGAGCCCAGGTTCAACAGGCCGAGCTCGCCTCTCGTTTCCCGATGGCCGCGCCCGCTGAGGACGTTGACACTGCGGCACTCGATGATGGCCAATGCATCGCGTGCCACACGGATGAGGCGGCGGTCAAGGATCTGGCTCAGGAGCCGGCGGAGGAGGAGAAGCTCTCCGAGGGCGAGGGGTGAGGCGGAGAGTTGCCTCCGTTGGAGGCATGGAAGAAAGTCTTCGTCGAGGAGTCCTTCCTCGCCAGCTATCACGCCCGCTTCGGATGCATCGCCTGTCACGGCGGCACGGGCGGCACCGAGGACATGGAGGTCGCCCACGACGATCTCGTGCCGGATCCCCATCCCACCAACTCCGAGACCTGTCAGCTGTGCCACGCGGATATCTCCGAGGCGCACGTCGACAGCCTCCACTGGGACCTGGAGGGGTATAGGACAGTCCTCGCGGCCCGTAGTAGCGGCGAAAAGTGGGACCAGCTGATGGAGGGCTACGAGCTCCACTGCACCGAGTGTCACGCGTCCTGTGGGCAGTGCCACATCAGCCGACCGGCGGCGAACGACGGCGGCCTGCTGGACGGTCACGTTCCCAGCAAGCAGCCGCCCATGAACAACACGTGTACCGGGTGCCACGGCAGCCGTGTCAACGACGAGTACAAGGGCCGGAATGATCGGGAGGAGGGCGGCCGCTACCCGGCCGACGTCCACTACAACCCGGGCGGGTTCTCGTGTTTCGCCTGCCACGACGGGGAGGAGTTGCACGGTACCGCAGGCGACTACAACCACCGCTACGACGGTCCCGCGAACCCCTCATGCACACAGGAGGGCTGCCACACCGTCTCGCCGGATGACGATATCCGGCTGCACGACGAGACCCACCTGGCGAGGCTTAGCTGTCAGGCCTGCCACTCCGTGGCGTACAAGAACTGCTACAGTTGTCACGTGCAGGAGACCGAGGATGGCCGGCCGTTCTACAAAGTGGAGCCTTCGCAGATGGCCTTCAAGATCGGGCGGAATCCGCGCAAGGGACCTGACCGACCATGGGACTACGTACCGCTGCGCCACGTGCCTGTGGCACGCGACTCCTTCGCCTACTACGGCGAGGATCTACTGGACACGTTCGACCGATTGCCGACCTGGAAGTTGGCCACGCCGCATAACATCCAGCGCGTCACCCCGCAGAACAGCTCGTGTGACGGATGTCATGGGAATGCGGACGTCTTCTTGACGGCGGACGACGTGCGAGAGGACGAGTTGAGGGCCAACGCACCAGTCATCGTAGACGAGGTGCCGCCCCTGCCCTAGCCAGAAGTCCGGCAGCGAAGGGAATTTGCCGCGCCAGGCTTCGGCCTCTTCGGAGGCCGGGGCCTGCGCATCCAGGTCCAATAAAATTCCCGCGCAAAGAACAGACGCTGAACCACAGATGGGTCTCCGACCGACTTCTGCTACCCCGATTGGGACCAAGAAAGAATCCGTGAGAATCAGTGGAATCCGTGGTTGGATCCTGGTTGCGGCTCCGTCCGGGCTAGAATTCTAGTCTGCGATCAACGGCAGGTAGCTGCTTGACCGGTGGCGCAGCAGACCCACCGGCGAGAAGACCACCTCCAACACATCAGCACCCGGTTCAACGTGGATACCCAGCCGCCGCGGCAGCCAGCCGGGCGGTGGGGCGGGCCACCCGCTCGGCTCCACCACCACCGCATAATCCCCCGCCCCCAGCGTCGTCGTCAGCTCCCAGCTCTGACCGGTGCCGGGACTCACGACGTCCGCGTTGCTCGCGTCAACCAACCGGAAGCGGAGCGCATTCAGCTGCACCTCGCCCTCACCCGCATCCCATTGCCCATCGCCGTCCACATCGCCGTAGACAGGTCCGACGCTCAGCTGCACCACTCGGTCGGGGTCCACGTAGCTGCAGTCGGCACCGTCCGACCACGCGCCCACGTTGCCTGCCCTGTCCCAGGCCCGTGCGCGAAAGCAATACGTCACACGATGCTCGCCCGAGGTGTACGACGCCGCCCAGCCCCCCACGGTGTCGTCGAGCCCCAGCCATTCGCTCCAGGTAGCGCCGCCCTCCCGCCGTACCTGCACGTCGAAGCCCCAAACCCCAGCGCCGTTGTCGGTGGCGCTCAACGGGACCGAAACCGTATCTGAGTACGTAGTGGGCGGGAGTGGCCCTACCGTGGGCACACTGGGGGGCACAGTATCCTCCTCAAGCACCAGGAACGGTTCGCCCCCAATGATGTAGTCGCTGGGATTGGAGACGAGATTGCACGTCGCCCCTGGCAGCGTGATCTCATAAGAGCCGCCCGCTGCTTCGACCGTCTCGCTCACGCCCCCCTGATCGATCAAGGTGGCAGTGGGCAGCGCAGCGCCGTAGTCGAACGTTACTTGCTCCGGCGTCCGGTTCCAGAGGACGCTCACCTTACCGTGGGGCGTGCCCCACAACGTCACCCGACGCACGCCCCCAGGCTCTGCCACCCGCGTGACCATCGTCGGCGAGATCAGGTAGGTGCTCGCTACCTGAAAGGCCCCGTAGGCAGGCCGCAGCGAGAAGTCGTTCCGCATCAGTCCGAAGTATTCGATCATGTCCTCGTCGTTGGTCCGGAAGAAGAAGTACCGCTCCACGCCCGCCGCCCACGCATTGGCATAGGACTGGATCACGTACGATGCCGCCTCCTCTTGTCTGGCGGCGTAGTCGTACTCCAGGGGCACCGGGTCCACGGATGCGTCGTTCCACACCGGCACCCCCGTCTCCGTCAGCCAGATCGGGTGGTCCGAAACCCTGGCCGTCATCCCTTCGCGGATCGTGTTCACCACGTCGTAGGCCGTCGATGATCGGCTGTAGAGATGCACGGACATCACGTCGAAGAAGTAGTCGTTGGCCGGGCCTTGAGGATCATCGCTCAGCGTGTTGAGCACCCACTTGTAGTACTCCGTGTTCGCCCAGTAGTGGAGCCCGCCGAAGAGGACCTGGCAGTCGGGGCAGGCGGCCTTCGTCGCCTGGTAGCCGACCTTGAGGAGCTGGGCGTAGTCCACCGAGGTACCGGTCCAGAAGTAGTCCCACTCCGGCTCGTTCCACATCTCCCAGTGCTTCACCCGATCGCCGTACCGGGAGACCACCGTATGAACGTACCGGCCCCAGTGGTTGGCGGGGTCGCCGTCGGCTTCCGTCCAGTCGTCCCAGGGCTGGTACAGGCCCTCGGGGGGCGAGCTGTCGGCGCTGGCCTCGGCGGCCGACAGGGAGGTCACCCCGCCAGCGACCGGGGCGTACCACCCGGGGGGTCGATCCGTCAGGCTTCGTCCCGACGCCGCGGCTGCGCTCGAGGGGGCGGCCCAGCTTGGCGTCCAGAGGAGGATGCCGACAATGTTGGTGATTCCGCCGGCGCGGAGATCGGCCACCACGTTGTCGTGGCCTTCGAAGTGCCACGTCCCCGGGGAGGGCTCGATGACGGGCCACGTGAAGTCGAAGCGGTCCCAGCGGGAGCCAGCCTGGTGCGCCAGGGGCATGTAGGGACGCCCTTTCCCGGTGTGCGGATCGGGGTAGAACGCATAACACGTCCCCGCCCTCCCGTCGCCGTCGCCGATAGACTCCATCGGCGCCGTCTGACTCGCTCCCACCGGTGCCCCGCTTGCTATCACAACCAGCATTACCACAACGGCGCAGGCGGACACAGCCCGCTGTATTCGCTCTTGCCGCATTCTTGCCCTTCGCATGCTCATGCTCTGCACCATTGTACCACGCTCTCCGGTCTGCAGACAACGGCGCTGGTGCTCCCCGCCGCTTGCTCCTTGCTTCCCGCTCCCGCCTCCCAACATCATTGACACCCCCACCCTATCCGCTACAATCCACTCCACGGTTGCTTGTACTGATGAGAGGCGGTAGCTGTATGACCGATAATGTACTACACGAAGACACACCGCGGCGTGAACGGCACAGCGTCAGTCGCGTGCTCCCCTGGCTTGTTGGAGCGTTACTCGTCATCCTCCTGGCGGTCCTCTGGATCTCCGCACCGCCGGGCATCCTCGGGAAGGCCCACATGCTCGGATACGCCGTCTGCCACCAGATCGAGTCTCACTCATTCGTCCTGGGTGGACGTGCGCTGCCCTTGTGCGCTCGATGTACCGGCACGTTCATCGGCGCCATGGTCGGTCTCTTTGGTCAGGCCGTCATCCTACGCCGTCACCGAGCGGCTGGCTTTCCACCAGCCGTCATCTTGGCCGTCCTGATCAGCTTCACCTTCCTATGGGCCGCCGACGGTGTGAACTCTTACTTAGCGCTGGTAGGTGGACCGCACGCCTACGAACCGTTGAATGCGCTTCGTCTAGCGACGGGCGCGCTCAACGGGCTGACGATGAGTGCTCTGATTCTCCCCGTGTTGAATATCAGCATCTGGCGGCAGCCGTTGGATGCGCCGGCCATCCAAGGGGGCCGGGACATTCTCCTGCTGGTCCTCCTGGAAATGGCTTTCGTTGGGGTCGTCCTCTCAGGGGCAGATTGGCTGCTCTATCCATTGTCGGTTTTGGGTGGCGCTGCCGTGCTGGTGTTGCTTGGGAGCGTCAACACGGTCCTGGCGGTCGTTGTAGTAGGGCGGGAGAACACCATCGAGACATGGCGTCAAGCCCTTCTCCCGCTGGCTGTCGGATTGCTTCTCGCCCTCATCCAGGTGTCCGCTATCGATCTGGTCCGCTATCGGCTGACGGGGACCCTGGAGGGGTTGCCCATCGGTTTTTGAGTTCCTCTGATGCCCTGGAGGGCTGGCATTCACTATGCTCGTGCACTACCCTCGTTCTTGAGGGATCGCCGGATCCCGAGTCCGGCGTCGCCCCGGTTATCTCCAACCTGCCGGACCAGCACTGACATTTGTCCCTTTCCCCATCCAATGATATACTAGCCACGATGGCGTGCAGAAGGCATCTCCAGCTTTGGCATCCGCCAGCTCACGCGTACATTGCACCCAGTCGCCATTCGATCGGATTCCCCCGCATGGCTTTCCGCTGCGGCGGTTGGTCCGAACGACCGGCGATACCATCCCGAGGGGACCTTCGTGACAGACAAGGAGGAGGTGACCATGCAGGTAAGTCGAGCACTCAGTTTCATCTTCGAAGACGAGCAGTGGGTCAGCAAACTGCTCATCGGAGCCCTGATCTCTCTAATCCCCATATTTGGCAGTTTCGCCGTTATGGGCTACGCCATCGCCGTGCTTCGCAACGTCCAGGAGGGCCAGCCGCGCCCCTTACCCGGGTGGGACCGGCTGGGCGACTACTTCGTCGATGGCATCCTCGTTTGGGTCGCCACCTTCGTCTACTCCATCCCCCTGCTCGTCTTGATGTGCCCGCTCCTCTTCGTGTGGGTCCTTCCGGCATTGGCCGGTGAGAGCGAGGATCTCATGGCCGTCCTGGGCGGGCTCGCCGGGATCGTGAGCATTGGCGTCGGCTGCCTCGCTTTCCTCTACGGCCTGTTGATCTGGATTCTCTCACCCGCGATTCAAATTCGGTATGCAGAGACCGGCAAGCTCGGGGCCTGCCTCCGCTTCGGCGAGGTCTTCCGGTTCCTCTTCTCCAATATCGGGCCCATCATCATCGCCCAGCTCCTGGTGGCTGCTGCAGGGATCGTCATCAGCACGGTCTTGGGCGGCGTGATCTCGGTCCTCAGCCTCATCCCCATCTGTGGATGGATTGTTGGTGCCGTACTGGGCATGGCGATGATTCCCGTGGGAGTCTGGGTGCTTGTATTTGGCGCTCATCTCTACGGTCAGATCGCCCAGCAGGCGAGATCCACGGCCGGGTACGTCTAGGAGCGCTGTGACCGCACAGGCGTTTCTGAGCCTGGCGACGGCCTTCGGTCTCGCCACTGCGGCGGGTCTCAACGCCTACATCCCGCTCTTCATCGTCGCCCTGCTCTCTCGGATCTCGTCCCTCGTCACGCTCAGCGAGCCGTACGATGCCCTGAGCAGCTGGTGGGTCATCGGCGCCCTGGGGGTCCTGATGGTCGTTGAGATCCTGGTGGACAAGGTGCCGGCAGCGGACACCGTCAACGACGTTGTCCACACCCTGATACGTCCCGCCGCGGGCGCCGTACTCTTCGCGGCCTCCACCAAGGTCATCGGCCTCCATCCCATCCTGGCGGCGCTCTGCGGCGTGATCCTTGCCGGCGGCGTGCACGCAGCCAAGGCGACTGGCAGGCCTGTTGTGACGGCGACGACCGCGGGAGTCGGCAATCCCGTGGTGAGCACGGTGGAGGACGTAGTCTCTTTCGTCACGTCCATCATCGCCGTGGTTGCGCCCTACGTGGCTGCAGCACTCATTGTCATAGGCTTGTTGCTTATCTTATGGTGGGTGGAGCGGCGCCGCAAGAGAAGGAGCCGGCGCGCGTCCGGCGACTAGCGAGGCATGTCGGGCAGCCGGCATGGCGTCTTGATGTTGTGGCATGTTCTGCACTAGGTATTGAAATCTGGGCAGACATGGTGTATAATACTCCTTAGGGGGTATTGTAGCCGCTTTTCGGGTCGAGTATTAGGAGGCTCCTATGCGCAAAATGCTGGTCGCTCTGGTCGTTGCCCTGCTCCTGGTTGCGCTGGCTTCGTCGGCAGCCTACGCCAGGCCAAACGAATGGCATACCGTCAGGTACCACACCGTGAGGCACGGCGAGACCCTTTCGTCCATCGGCCGCCTCTACGGCGTCTCGCCCATGGCCATCGCCTCCCACAACGGGATTGCCAATCCCAACTGCATCTATCCGTGGCAGGTGCTGGCGATTCCCAACGCGTACGGCTACTGGTACCAGCCTTACTACCCGCACTATCCGCCGTACGCGCCCAGCTATCCGTATGGGTGCTCGTGCAAAGCCTACCATCAGGTAGCCGGCGGCGAGAATCTCTACCGCATCTCGCTCCACTACGGCGTGAGCATGTGGCGCATCGCGAGCTGTAACCACATCTCGAACTACAACTACATCCAGCTAGGCCGCACCCTCTGTATTCCTTACTAGACCATCCGTCTCTCCTCTCACTTTGGCGCCTGGCCGCGGGGGTGGGTCGCGGTCAGGCGCGCTTCTTGTAGATGGACGTTCCGCGCTTCCGTCGGTGCCTCTGAACGTGCCTTGTCGTGTCCGCCTATGCCGGGTAAGATGCGCTCACGATGACTCCAGGACGAACCTCTGCCGTCCGCTGGTCCCTGGCTGCGGCCACCGCAGCCTCAGTAATGGCCGTGCTCCTGACGGCATCCCTGGCCACAACCAGCGGTGCGGCTAGCGCTCTGCCGGATACCACGCCCACTCCTTGCACTTACCTCCCGTTCATCGCCTATTCGCCGGCGTGTCCCACCAGCTCGACGAATCAGTACGAGGACGGCACCGTCTACCAGTACGATCTGGACGATCCCGTCCGTCCCGCATGGAACCACGCGGACAAGAACATCGAGCTGCGGGGTTATGCAGCCAACTCGAATCCCGGGTTGCGGAAGGATCTCGTGGACTACGGCTGCGACGATGATAAGGCTCCCCAGTTGGCGACGCTCTTCAGCCCACACCGCGTCCCGGCCCTTGTGGGCTTCTATCGTGTCAATCACTGGGACTATGCCTCCTCGCCAGACCCCGGCGAGCGCGCCGACCCTATCGCGAACCCACCCGTGACGGCTCTTGGCCTCCGCACTGCCCACGGAGAATCCCTCTACGTCCCGGACTCCGGGTACGACATTGGCGGCGGCAAGGAGGCTATCGTCATCTACGCGGACGAGGACACGGTGGCGCTGCGCTACGCCCGTGAGGACACGGTGGGAGGCCCGCCGCGCGACTACGTTCCGGGCAACGGCGGCCCCGGATACGTGGTGCACGTGGATGGGATATGTACGGATCCCAACTTGTTGGCTCTGTACGACAGTCACGATGCACCCGGTGGACCGCGCTACGTCTACGTTCATCCGGACGAGCGTCCCTATGCATATCCATTGCCCAATCTCGCGTCCGGAAAGCCCATCGGAGTTGCCCGAACCGACGAAGTCGTGGTAGCCGTCGTGGACACCGGGTCCTTCCAGGACCCCCGATCGCTCAATGAGTTCTGGATCGTCCGTCCCGGTTATCCTGGCTCGCGGTCTGACCGGGCCCATTGAGACCACCCGTGACTAGAGGATGGCGTCCCCTCGTCTTGACGGCGTTCGCTCTCTGTCTGACCATCCTCGCCACCGATGCGGTAGCCCGGGAGGCGTCGCCGGATCCGTACGGTGAGCGCGGTGGGCCGCGCGCCCTTCAGCTGGCGACGGTCTACGAGCCCGAACTCGGCAATCTGCCCGATGGGATCACCTGCACGCTCCAGCACGGTGAGCTGATCCCCGCGAACCGCAAGATCGCACCGTCAGACGACAGGCCGAGGGCTCCCTTCTCGTGGCAAGTGACCATTAGCGATGACTGGGTCACCGTAAATCGGTCCAACGGCATGACGCCAAACGGCTTTCACGTCTCCCCTTCAGGGTTTGCCAGCCAGCCTGGCGTCACACAGACCGGCACGCTGACGGTACCGGCGACCTTCCCCCTGGACGTGGCAGGTTCCCCGCACACCAGCGAGGTTTCGTTCCACGCGCTGGACGAGCTGACCCATACGGCGCACCTCCCCCTGGCCGCGAAGCACTACCAAGCGCCGGTATCACCGCGGGTGCCCAACGACGCCCACGTCAATCAGTGGGCCCTGGCGACGGTGATGGCGCCACTGGCGTGGGCCTACTCCACTGGCGAGGGGACGGTGATCGCCGTCATCGATTCCGGCATCGACACTGACCACCCAGACCTGGCCTCCAAGCTCTGGGTGAACGGCGGTGAGATCCTGGGAAACGACACCGACGACGACGGCAACGGCTACGTGGACGACGCGCACGGGTGGCGCTTCGACAAAGTGGTGGGACATGGGCCTGATGTCGAGGACGACAATGGACATGGGACCCACGTGGCTGGTATCGCGGCGGCCGCAACCGACAACGGACAAGGCACCGCGGGTCTCGGCTGGGACGCTCAGATCCAGGTCATCAAAGCGCTTAACAGCGCCGGAGACGGGTGGCTGACCGATATCGTCGACGCCCTCTTCTACGCTGCCGACAACGGTGCGAACGTCATCAACCTCAGCCTCGGCCTGGCGGAGGCCTCTGCTTGTCCTCCGTCGCTACAAGCGGCCGTCGACTATGCGCGGGCCAGCGGCGCCGTAGTAGTAGCCGCGTCAGGCAACACCGCGCTGCCGTCTCCTGAGACGTACCCGGCCAACTGTGATGGCGTTCTCGGCGTCGCAGCCACCGACCGATACGATCTAGTGACACCTTACTCAAACTCCGGTCACCACGTGAGCGTATCTGCGCCCGGTGGGGCCTTGGGCTGCCCAACCTGTCAGATCTACAGCACGGCCTGGCCCGGCGACCCTCACTGGAGGTGTTCTGGCAGGCAGTACTGCTACAAGCAGGGCACCTCGATGGCGACGCCCCACGTGGCCGGGCTGGCGGCCCTCCTCGTGGCGCGGTATCCCGCCTACACGCCGGATCAGGTCGCTTCGGCCATCCTCGACAACGCCGTGGACCTGGGGACGGCGGGCTGGGACGAAGAGTTCGGCTGCGGACGCATCGATGCGGCTGCAGCCCTCGCCAACGGCGCCGCCGGCCCCGAGCCCCTCTGCCTGCAGGGGCTCGTCGGATCGTCTGCCGCTGCCCTTGCCGAGGATCGGGCTCCGACTGCCCTCCCTGAGCCTGCCTTCGCCCCCGGCGAGATCATCGTCGCCCTCCAACCCGGCGTATCAGCGTCGGGGGCGCTGGCCCGGCACGGCACCCTCCTCGAGCGCCTCCCCCGGCTCGACGCCTGGCGCTTGCAGGTGCCTGCGGGGCGTGAGGAGGCCGTGCTGATCCGCCTCCGCGCCGAGCCCGCCGTCCTTTACGCCCACCTGAATCACCTGGTCTTCGCTCAGTAAACGCTGCCCGGGCATCCGGGCAAGCCCACCGGCCTCTCGCACCACCCAGGGCAAGTAGACGCGCAGCGGCTCAACCATCACCCAGGTCGGTCTCTCGGCCCTCCAGCCGGTCCCGTCACTTATGAAAGTCACGCCGTAGCGCACCCGCGGGGTAAGAGCCGACGACATCCGCACCGGAAACACCAGGCGGGCCGTCGACTGAGCCATCAGCGGCCCACTCCATACGATAGCGCTGCCCACCTGCCTCAACTGCCCGACCTCCGAGGCAGCGACCCCGTCGCCGATCTCGAAGACACCGGGAAGCTCGATGCGGGCGTGTGCGTCGACGGCATCTCTCACGCCGGCGTTACGTAGCGTCAGCGTGCAGGTGGTGCCGTCGCCGGGGCGCACGGTAGCGGGCGTACAGGTGAAAGCCGAGCGGCGGAGATCCGGTGCCTCTATCAGCACCCTAGCATGCCGCTCGAAGGAAATGCCGTGCTCCTCAAGCGTGAGCCGGGCCGGGCTGACCACCGCGTCGGCATCCACCGGCTGGCTGACCACCTGTGCCCGGTACGTGATGGTCGTCACGCCCCCAGACGCCAGGCTCCCGCGCCACGAAAGCCGTCTGGCCGCCGTCTCGTAGTCGGCGCCCCCGGCCATGGACGCCTCCTCAACGGCCAGCTCCCTCGGCACGGTGTTCGAGACCACCCCGGTGACGGCAACAGGCCCATCATTCCGCAGAATGAGCGTTGGGGTCACCCAGTCACCGACAGCGGCGCCCCCCGGGCACGCCTCGAAAGTCGATGTGCCCAACCACGAGAGCCACCCCACAGAGCGCTCCATGACCCTCCCCCTTTCCACATCCGGGAGTGCCTCGAAGGGAAAGCCCAGGAAGACCGACGCCCCGGGCCCACCCCGGCTCGTCAGGGCGGTCGACCGTCCCTCCTGATCGCGGAAGACGACCCCCACGTCCACCCCGGGTGTGAGCGCATCGGACCAGTTCTGGTAGCCCGTCGGGAAGGTCAGTTCCCAGGGCCCAAGACCGTCCCCGATGGGATGCCCACTCACGCCCCCGGCGGCCGTGGAGGTGACGTCCTGCGTATAGGTGAGAACCCCCAGATGATCAAAGGGGAAGCGGTCCTCTCCATGGTAGTAAAGGTAGTCCTGCGACGAAAAGAACAGGCGTCCTCCAGAGGAGAGATAGTCCCGCAGCCAGGCCTGCTCCTGCTCCACGATGGGAGCGTACCAGTCGTAGCCCGTCCACCAGACGACGACAGGGTACATGGCCAACGTCTCCGGGCCCGGGCCCAATCCGTGGGACCCCAACGACGGAGATGTGGTCCAGACATCGTGGCCCAGACCCGCCTCGATCATCGCATCGACGTACACCGGCTGCTGATCGTACCATCGGTCGTCATCGACCAGGAGGACAGATGCAGGCGTCTTCGTCTCCAGCGTCGCGCTGACTGTCAGCGTGGCGGAGAGCGAGGACTGAGCCGTCAGCGTGATGACGTCGCGCACGTCGACGCCGGCCGTCGCCGGGACGGTGACGCTGATGGTGACGGTGGATGATACGCAGGGGGACAGGGTCAGGCTCGGGTGGCTAAGCTCGGTCAGCCAGGAACCACCGTCCACAGCCAGCGTGATCTCGTCCACGGATCCGCCCTGGCCCACGTGGCGCACGCGCACGGTGTGCGTCACCAGCGTCCCAGCCTCCGCGATGCGGAGTGCGCGCTCGGAGGTCACCTCCAACCCCACTGTCGGGGGGGCCGCCACCAACCAGTCGATCGCCCGATCCATGACCCGCCGTCGACTATCTCGGTCATCGATGGCCTCGAAACCGAAGGCGAAGTAAGCCGCGCGATAGGGGACGCACGTGGACACCTGCGTCCCACCACAGCCGTTATCCACGTATTGCCACAGGGGCACGGCAGCGTCCACGTCGGCCAGACTCACCACGTCCGGATAGTCCTGGTTATCCGCCCCGCCGGGCCCTGCTATGGTGATGGTCTCCCCGGCAAAGATCCCCTCCTCGCTGCCCACCAGCGCCCGGGTGGGAGCCGCGTCCTCCACGAATCTGGCCTTGAGGTAGTCATGGTAGTAGGAGCTCCAGCCCGTCGCGCTCCCACCCCCATCCCAGAAGCCGACGTCCTGGCCGCTGACCAGGAGATGCCCACCCCCGTCCAGATAGGTGGCTATCGCCTCCCCAGCCCCCACGTAGCCCGGCGCATAGCGCGGGTCGCTCCATATCACCACGTCGTACGCCGCTAGATCCTCCGCCGACGGTGCGGCGCCCCACATCTGCCGGATGGGAAGCTCGTCGTACGACAACTCCAGGTCATCCAGTGCCTGGCGGTAGTACGCGATCTGGCTGTCATAGTACCAGCGGCCTCCGTCGATGAGCAGGATGGAGGGAGCCGCCTCAAGAGCAACTGATGCGTGCGCGGTCTCCCCCGTCTCGACGGTGGCTGTCACGGTGCCGACGTGGTAGCCCAGCTTCTCGGCGCGAACTGTGTACGACCCCGTAGGCAGATCGAAGACGGCGCTCGATGCCTCGACGGAATAGGGGGTCTCGAGCACGTCGACGGTGCTTGTGAGTGGTTGGCCCGTGGCGCCGTCAGTCACCGAGACCGCAAGCGTGCCGCTCGGGAGCGGCGAGAGCCCAAGGTCTCGCGCCGTGGTCGTGCCGCTGATGGCCCGCACCCCTCGGACGGTCGCAGGCTCATACGCGAAGGCCGATGCGGTCAGATCGTAGATTCCGGACGCAATCGCCATCACGTAGACCCCGCCGTCATCCGTGGTGACGGTACCCCGCCCTCCCTCTATGGACGAGGCCCTCACCTGAGCCCCTGCAATCGGCAGCCGCTCTGCCCCGCCGCCGCCGGACGCGTCCCAGACCATCCCCGTGATGATAGCTGGCTCGGCCACGGCGCGTGCCGCGGCGAAGGCATCCAGTCGTCCCCAGCCGCTTTCGTTGTTGGGCACCGGTTCGCTCAGGCGCACAGCGGTCTCGGTCAGGACGGCTGTCACGTCCGCGATGCCCATCGTCGGGCTGATGGCTCGAATCACGGCTGCAATGCCGGATACGTGGGGTGCTGCCATGGAGGTGCCATCAAGAAAGCCGTAAGCGCCGCCCGGCATGCTGGACCGGATGT
Organism: uncultured Anaerolineales bacterium; assembly: GCA_964542755.1. Lineage (GTDB taxonomy): Bacteria > Chloroflexota > Anaerolineae > B4-G1 > B4-G1 > SKLM01. Next base: position 5,673 of record CAZIWL010000011.1, on the reverse strand, counting down.
GCACCCCGGGCGCTACCACGTGTGGGCGGATCTCGCCCCAAGGCGATGGCCCGCGGCTGGAGAAGTTCGCCACCTCATCGTACTGGTCGACAGCCCCAACAGCGAAAGCGTCGGGCAGCGAGGCCGGTGAGTTCAACGTACCCTGGCCAGGGCCCGTGTTTCCGCTGGCGAAGACAGGCAGGATATTGGCTGCCCTGAGAGCCCGAAGGTCTTCCTCAAACGTCGTCGACCAGGGATTCGACTTTCCCCAGGAGCAGTTCACCACGTCTGGTGCGCGCTCGGGGTCGCCCCCGGGTGCCAGGGCCCACTGAAGCCCCGCGTGGATCCAAGAGTCGCGTCCGTACCCCTGGTTGTCGAGCACTTTGACGCCGATCCAGTCAGCCCCCGGGGCCACACCGATCCCGCCCCTGCCCACAGCCGTGCCCAACGTATGGGTGCCGTGCCCATGACCGTCCACCGGATAGAGCGCGCCTTGGCCGGTGGCGTCGAACCAGCTGTACCGATGGTCAGGGAGTCCGTTAGGATTGTGCCCCCGGTAGTTCTCGCGCAGCGCCGGGTGAAACCAGTCGACCCCGGTGTCGATGCCGGCTACCAGCGCGCCCGTGCCGGAGATCCCCAGCGTCTGCCACACCTCGTCGGCCCGCACCCGCTCCACGTTCCACTCCAGCCCCGCCGGGGCTGTACTCGTGCCCAGAGGCCCAGAGGCCTCGTCCCCCAGCCTCGCCGGCAGGCGGGGCACCCACTGCCGCCAGTGATCCAAAGAGACCCGTTCCACGGATGGTCGGCCCGCCAAAGCCACAATCGTCTCCGGTCCCGCCTCCACGGCGATGGCGTTCGTGATCCAGAACGGTGTGTACGACGTAATCTGCCCGGAGGCCCGCCCTGCCTCCAGGTAGGGGTGGAGGCCCGCCTGGCTCCGATCCGCCGTGGCCTGCAGCGAGGCGACGACCGCACTCCGGACGTCTCGGTCGTCACGCGCATTGGCTGCTGCGTCGGTCAGGCTCGCCTCATCCTTCAGGTAGAAGATCACCCTCAACCGCCCGCCGGGCGCATCCCTAGCTTCGACGAGCGCCCGCCGGACGTCGGGTTCGAGGGGGAGGGTTGGTGGGGCGTCTGACGGGCCATACGAAAGGTCCATTCTCCCCCTGGGCGCGGTCGGGTCTCCAGTGGCAACAAAACCCTCAACACGAAGGACATCCAATCGATCGTCCGGGCCACTGTTCCAGGATTTCTCGGCAGGCGCGCGCGGTGCCGCAGCGGCAGCACCCATCGTCAAGGGGCCAACCGCCTGGCGGCCATTTGCCAAAACGACGGATAGGAGTATCATACCCGCGACTCTGCGGAGTGTTCTCATATCTCTCCATTCACAACGACTGCCATAGGTTCTTTGCGTGAGTGCGAACTCAGGTGGAGAGCCATTATACCTTGATGGGCGCTTTGTTGGAACCATGGTTCGGCCAGCACGGCAACGAGGAGGTTCGATGATCACCGATCCGCTTCCGCGCGTCGACGTCGCGCACCTACCCACCCCGCTGGAGCCGCTCCCCCGGCTGTCGGCTTACCTCAAGGGCCCCACGCTCTGGGTCAAGCGGGACGATCAAACCGGACTGGCCACGGGGGGCAACAAGGCCCGGAAGCTCGAGTTCCTCGTCGCCGACGCCCTCGCGGAAGAGGCCGACACCCTGATCACGTGCGGGGCGGCCCAATCCAATCACGCACGGCAGACAGCCGCGGCTGCTGCCAAGTGCGGCCTGGCTGCAGTCCTCGTTCTGGAAGGCCACTCGCCCAGCGCCAGCCGTGGCAACCTGCTCCTGGATCACCTCCTCGGCGCAGAGCTAGCCTGGTCCGGTGATGACCCACCACCCGAGCGGATGGAGGCCGTTGCCCAAGAGCTGCGCGACAGAGGCCGGCGCCCCTACCTCATCCCGTACGGCGGGAGCAACCGGATCGGCGCGAGCGGATATGCGGCTGCCATGGAGGAGCTCCTCTCCCAGTGCGCCCAGCGAGAGGAGACCTTCAGCCACATTGTCCTCGCCTCCTCGAGCGGTGGCACTCAGGCCGGGCTATGCCTTGCCGCTCGCGCCCTCGGCTTCGAGGGACGGATCCTCGGCATCAGCGTCGCGCCCTCAGCCGACGACCTGCGATCCAACCTCGCCGAACTCGCCACAGACACCGCCGCGCTTCTCGACCTGGAGCTCGCATTCGAGCCGCAGGACTTCGATGTCGAGGATGCGTACGTCGGGGGGGGCTACGGCGTCATAAGCGATCTGGAGCGCGAGGCCATACGCGTTCTGGCCCGGGAGGAGGGCCTCCTCCTCGATCCTGTCTACACGGGACGCGCCTTTGGCGGCCTCATCGATAGGATCAAGCAAGGGCAGTTCTCCGCTGAGGACGCTGTACTCTTCTGGCACACGGGGGGCACCGGGGGGCTCTTCGCGCGCGCCGACGATCTGTTGGAGGGAGCCGCCGGGGTCTAGCGACTCTCTGTAGTGTCCAGACCGCCAGGCAAGCCGGGCTATACGTTGACGCCCCAAATGGGAAAACGGACGCGGAACCAGAGACAGCGGAACCAGAGACATAGGCGCGAGGATTCTCGTCGGAGAAGCTCTCTCGGATTCTATCTCCTCGTGCTGCTCGGTACCCTGGCTCTCACCGGGGTCCTGCACGGGCTGCTGATCGTCCTCCTCCCACTGATCGATACCAGCGGCCTCACGCGGCCCCTCCTGACGGGCCTCTTCGCCATCGCCTATGGGTGGATGCTATCTGGCCTCTCGGTAGCTCTTCTCCTGGCCATCTGGCAGCGTTCTCGGTTCTTCGGCGTCGTCGTAGGCCTGGCGCTCGGTGCAGGGTGGATACTAGGGCTCAGCCGGCACATCCCCCAGCGGAGCGCTCTGCTCTATCTCGCCCCACTCGCCCTCGGCGGCCTGGTGCTCTACACGGGACTCCGCTACGGTGCGACACAACTCCTGCCGATTCCGCACCGGAATCAGTCGCGGGACGCTTTCCGTCTCCTCAAGGCGCAGCTGGGCGGTTCCGGCCGACCGGGCACCATCGTGGACGGCGGTCCGATGGTCGGGGACGACACCCGCCCCTTCCCCGGCGAACCGCTGGAGCGGTCCGTCGACAAACCTTCCTTTGTCATCACGCCCAGCCACCAGGTCGTTGCCATATCCGACAAGCTCCAGCTCAAGGGCGTCCGCGGACCGGGTCTCGTCTTCCTCAGGCCCGGCGAGCGCGTCGATCAAATCATCGACCTCCGGCCTCAAGAGCGGACGTTCGAGCTGGTCGGGCGCACGCTGGACGGGATTGAGGTGCGGGTGCCCGCGTCGGTGGCGTTCCAGATCGACGCGGGGCGTCGTCGCCCCATGCTGGGGACGTCGATACCCTTCAGTCGAGCCGCCGCTTTCAAGGCCGTCCACGCTCAACGGGTGGAGCGTGCCGGCAGCAGGCAAGGATCGGGCGAGGTCAGACGCCATCTGTGGGCCGATCTCCCCGGCGTCCGGGCCGAGCACATCCTCCGGGACATCGTCAGCCGGATGAGCTTCGACGACCTGTATGCGCCCCATCAGGTGAAAGGTGAACCCCCGCGGAGCGCCGTGGCCCGACACCTCTCCAATGAGCTCCACGCCACGCTGAAACCCATCGGGATCCAGCTCGTGGGCGTTCAGCTGGGCAATTTTGAGCCCACGGATCCCGAGGTCTACGTGAAGCGGGCACGTAGTTGGCAAGCTGCGTGGATGCGGAAGGTTATGCTCACCCAGGCCGAGGGACGGGTCGAGCAGCTCCAGATCCTCGAGCACGCGCGGGCCGACGCACGCACGGAATTGATCCTTGATGTGGGGCAGAAGTTGGCGCGTCTGGCCGAATCGCAGGCCGAGCCAAGCCCGGACGTCGTGCTCAAGCAGTTCCTTGTGGTGCTTGAGACGCTCGCAGCCCGACCACAGTTGACCGACGCCCTGCCGCAGCATACCAGGGACGTCTTGAGCGACCTGCGCCAGGCGGTGGAGGAGTAGAATGGTCCCCCAGGCCAGCCCGACTCGTCGGCGGAAAGCACGGGTACGCCATCTAAGCCGTACCGTCCTAACCCTGGGCGTCGTCCTCCTTCTTGGGGTCATCATCGGCCTCGCGGCCGAGATTTGGCTCCGGGAGATCGGAACCGCGTCCGGGGTTTCCGACCCTGTCTACACGTCCGCCGGAGAGACCCTGGCACTGGCCCTTGGCTCTCTGGAGGCCGCGGCGCCCCTCGTGGCCGCCCTGGTCGCAACGCCGCTCATCCTGGCCGGATTCCTGCGCCACCTCTACGGGACGGTCGGCCTGCAGGAGGCACAGGACCGTCTGAACCACACCATCTTCGGGGCCCTCGGCGGAACGCCGCGCATTTCGGTACGGGCGGGCCGCATCGCCTCGGGTCAGGACCGAGTCTCTGGGCGGCTCGGCAGCCCCGCTCAACTGACCGTCTACGACGACAGTGCCGTCGTCACAGAACGGTACGGCAGCCTCGCGCGCATCCTGGGAACCGGCATGCACACGCTCCGTCGGCACGAGACGATCTGGGAGACCATCGACCTCCGTCCACAGCGCTGGGTGCGAGAGGTCTACGCCCTGACCAAGGAGGGCATACCGATCACAGTCGAGGTGGACATCGTCTTCCAGATCGGCAGCGGACGGGGCACCATGAACACCCCCTTGTCGGAGATCGATCCAGAACAAGCCTCGACCCAGCGGAGCGATCACGAGTCTGTCCTGCGCGCGGCGACGGCCACGTGGGTGCGCGGCCACAACGGCTATGCCGAACGAAAGGACTGGACCGATCGGGTTGCCTCTATGGCCGAGTCCGCTGTCCGTGACACCCTGGCCACGTATCGGCTCGATTGGCTGATCAAGGCACCCCAATGGGATCGTCAGCACCCTCGGGACGAGATCCATGGTCGCCTGCGAGAGGTGCTTCAGACGGATGTCCAGGATGTCGGTGCGAACCTGGTGGACGTCAAGGTCGGCGAACTCCGCGTCGGGATCCCGGAGGCCCGAGCCGGGTCCGCCGAGGATGAGGCGCTCCATGAAGTCTCAGAGACCGTCTCCGCTATCGTGTCCGGGCAGTGGATCGACGCCTGGCACGCCAACTGGCAAGCCAGGACACTTAGCAGCCGCGCTGAGGGCCAGCCCGAACTCTTGCCGGTCGAATCGGCCCGGGTGGAGGCTCAAGCGGAGATAATCGTCGGCCTGGTCGACATCCTCCAGCCGCTGGTGGAGAGCAAGCCGTCATCTGAGCCGTACGCGGTCGCCACGAGACTGGTGGAAGCCCTCCACTGGATGTCGTTCGACCCGCGGACCCGAAATCACATGCCGCCCGAGGCGCTGCGGACATTAACTCGGCTCCAACGTCTATTGAGCGGCGAGTTGGACCACCATGCCGCGGCGGCGGGCGATGACCACCCGCAGATCACACAGACTGACGCAGAGTAGGACGTAGGTCGGGCTTCCATCCCCCACGATTCACGCGACACGTCCCTTCGAGCCATTCTTGATAGCCGCTCCCATCCGAGTAGGTCGGAGTTCCACACCCGACAATTCGTCCCGCTCCTCCATTCGAGCCAATAGCGATGGCCGATTCTACCCCAGTCTCCCCAGCGCCTCCCCCATCCGCTCCAACGCAACCTCAATCCGCTCCATTGA
>CAZIWL010000010.1:0-62587 GCA_964542755.1 uncultured Anaerolineales bacterium | reverse complement strand
AGCCTCGTGCCACTGAGTTGATAACTGCGCCCGCGTGACACCGCGTTCCTGCGTATTGACACGGGGAGGGAGCCCTCTATAATTGTTGTTGATTTGGCTATGCAAATAGGCATTGACGCACGTATTGCGCAGTATTCCCGTGGGGGAATACGGAGCTATGTTGTCCATCTGATTGAGGCGCTTTCTGACCTCAGAGGCGACCTCGATTACCGGGTCCTCTACAGTCGGAGGCGGGATCGAGCACTACCCGCCGATTTGGGTCTCTCATCTGTGGGCTGCTGGACCCCGTCCCACCATCGACTCGAGCGGTGGGCCCTAGGAATGGAGATAGCCCGACTGGGACTCGACCTACTCCACAGTCCCGATTTCATCCCGCCGTCGTTCGGGTATGATCGCTCGGTGATCACGGTCCACGACCTGAATTTCCTCTACTACCCGCGGTTTCTTTCAGTGGACAGCCGTCGATACTACAATGATCAGATCGCGTGGGCAGTCGAACAAGCCGACCACATACTCGCCGACTCGCACGCGACGGAGGCGGACCTCATCTCCCTCCTCTCCGTCCCGAGAGAGAAGATCACGGTTGTTCATCTCGCCGCCGACCCATCGTTCCGCCCACTTCCTGAGGAGACGGTGCGCAAGGGCGCGGCCCGGTACAATCTGGAGCCGGGTTATCTACTGTTCGTGGGAACGCTGGCGCCCAGAAAGAACGTCCCAGGGCTCCTCCTGGCCTATCGGAAGCTGCTGGATGACGGCGTGACCGACCAGCCACTCGTCCTAGTGGGGGGCAAGGGTTGGCTGTATGAAGAGGTCTTTGAGCGGACGACTGCCCTGGACCTGACAGACCGCGTCAGATTCCATCACGACGTCCCCGACGCCGATCTACCCGCGCTCTACGCCGCGGCAGACGTCCTGGCCATGCCCTCGTTCTACGAGGGCTTTGGACTGCCCGCACTGGAGGCAATGTCTTGCGGCACGCCTGTGGTGGTCGCAGACCGATCCTCGCTGCCCGAGGTCGTGGGAGAGGCTGGCCTGCTGGTGGATCCCAATGATCCTGAAGCCCTTGCCACGGCGCTGGCGCGTGTGTTGAGCGATGAGTCAGAGCGGATTCGACTCGAGAGAGCAGGGCTTGAGCAAGCCCACGAGTTCAGTTGGAAGCGCGTGGCCCGCGAGACACAGGCGGTCTACGAGGATGTCTTGGGCTGATGCGAATCCTCTTCCTCACTCCTCAGCTCCCATATCCGCCACAGAAGGGAACGGCGCTTCGGAATTGGGGTCTTATCCAGGGCCTGGCAGGGCGCCACGAGGTGAGCTTGCTCAGCTTCGTCGAGTCAGACAAGGACGCCAGCATCGCTCCTCCACTGGACCGAGCGTGCGAACGCATCGCCACAGTGCCTCAGCCGACCCGAACACGGTCGGAGCGGATTCGGGATATGATCACCACCACCCAGCCTGATATGGCGCTCCGGCTGGCGTCCCAGGCTTATGACCGTGCGCTTAGAGATTGGATGGCGGATCATCCCTTCGACGTGGTGCAAATCGAGGGCATTGAACTCGCCCCCTACCTGGACACGGTTCGGGCGGCCCCGCAAGGCACGCTAATCGTCTTCGACGATCACAACTGCGAGTACGTACTCCAAGAGCGGACATTCCTCACGGACCTCTACTCGCCCACTCGCTGGTCTGGCGCCGCCTACTCGTTCGTCCAGTGGCGGCGGCTGCGGCGATATGAAGCGAGGATCTGCCGGGAGACCGACCGGGTGCTGGCCGTCTCCGATTCAGACGCGGAAGCCTTGAGAAACCTGGTGCCCGGGCTTGCAGTCTATGTGATACCCAACGGCATCGACACAGACGCCTATCGGGCGAGTGGGTCCGACGCCGACGATGGAGCCAACCATCGCTTGCTCTTCACCGGGACGATGGATTTCCGGCCGAATGTCGATGCTGTTCTCTGGTTTGTCCACGAGGTCCTGCCCCTGGTGCAGGCCGAGGTGCCGAGCGTCCAGTTTGACGTCGTGGGGCAGCGCCCCCATCGGCGCCTGAGGCCCCTCGCCAGGAATCCCTCCATCCGTCTCACGGGATGGGTGGAGGACGTCAAGCCGTATTTCGAACGAGCCGCCGTCTACGTGGCCCCACTCCGAATGGGAGGGGGGACACGGCTCAAGCTTCTGGAAGCGATGTCGATGGAGAAGCCGATCGTAGCGACCTCGCTGGGTGCGGAGGGTTACCCCGTGGAAGACGGGCGGGAGCTGCTGCTGGCCGATGGCCCGTCGGGCTTCGCCCATGCAGTGATCAATCTCCTCCGCGATCGACCCCGACGTCTTGAACTGGGCGGCGTCGCCCGGGCCTTCGTCGAGAAGCGGTATGACTGGCGTGTCATCGTGCCCCAACTTGAGACGGTCTACCGGGAATGACGTAGCGCCGCTGTGGACGAGAGAAACGACAAGACCGCCGAGGGCCTCGGCGGTCTTGTCGTTCGTGAACTCCGGACAGGTGGATGAGAACCTGATCAGGCAGGCACTAGCTCCTTCGCGCCCGTGGCAACCTCTTCCTCTTCAGCTGCCCTGATGGCGAACACCTCATCCTCCGCATCGACGAGCACTACGGTTCCTTCGGCGAACGTGCTCCCCAGAATGGCATCTGAGAGCGGGTCCTCGACCTCGTTCTGGATCACGCGCCGGAGAGGCCGCGCGCCGTATTCCTCGCTGTATCCCTTCTTGGCCAACAGCTCCTTGGCCTTCTCGGTCACCCTCATTCGGAGGCCCGACTCCTCGAGGCGCCCTCGCACCTTTTCCAACTCCAGTTCAACAATGCTCGCGATGTCCTCTCGCGAAAGAGCGTGGAAGACCACGACGTTGTCAACGCGATTCAGAAACTCTGGACGGAAAGTCCGCTTGAGCCTTTCCACCAGCTTGTCCCGCATCTCATCGTAGTCGGAGTAGGCCGTCGACCCATCGGTAGGTGTGGCAAAGCCCATACTAGTACGGCGTTTGATCATCTGCGCTCCGACGTTTGACGTCATGACGACGATCGTGTTGCTGAAGTCGACCCTACGTCCGCGTGCATCCGTGAGCTGTCCCTCCTCCATGATCTGAAGGAGCATATTGAAGGCCTCGGGATGGGCCTTCTCGATTTCGTCCAGGACGACAATCGAGTAGGGCCGACGACGTATCGTCTCCGTCAACTGTCCCGCGTCGTCGTAGCCTACGTAGCCTGGCGGGGCGCCCACCAGACGGGCCACACTGTGGCGCTCCATAAACTCGGACATATCAAGCTGCAGAAGAGCATCCTCACTCCCAAACATGAACTCCGCCAGTGCCTTGGTCAGCTCTGTCTTGCCCACCCCCGTCGGTCCGAGGAAGATGAAGGAGCCGATAGGCCGGCTAGGAGCCTTCAGTCCAGCTCGAGCGCGCCGAACGGCCTTAGCAATAGAGGTAACAGCCTCATCCTGGCCAACGATACGCTCGTGGATGGCAGACTCCATCTCCAGCAGGCGCTCCTGTTCATCGCTGCGCAGCTGGGTGACGGGTATGCCCGTCCACATGGCGACCACCTCCGCGATGTCTTCGGGGCCGACCGCCACGCCATTCTGGAGGAAATCCGTCCTACGGTCAGCCCGGATCACCTCCAGCTCCTCCTGAAGGTCGAGCTCTTGATCTCGGAGCGTCGAGGCCTCGTCGTACCGCTGCTCGTCGATCGCCTCTTCCTTGGCCTGCCTAACCTCCTTCAAGTCGCAGAAGATCTGGCGGAGGTTCTGCGCGTGCGGCGTCTTGTACATACGCACCCGCGAGGCCCCTTCATCAATCAGATCGATAGCTTTGTCCGGTAGAAATCGGTCTGTGATGTAGCGCGTCGACAGCCGGGCTGCGGCCTCAAGAGCCTCATCGGTGATATGGAGCTGATGATGATGCTCGTAGGGCGCCCGGATGCCCTGGAGGATTTCGATGGTCTCCTCGACGGTTGGTTCATCAACGACGATAGGCTGGAAGCGCCGCTCCAGCGCGGTATCGGACTCGATGTGCTTGCGATACTCGCCCAGCGTCGTAGCTCCGATGCACTGCAGCTGCCCTCGAGCCAGCGCTGGCTTCAGAATGTTGGCAGCATCCATGGAGGACCCTGCCGACCCAGCCCCGACCAGCATGTGCACCTCATCGATGAAGAGGATGCAATCGCTGCCTTTGAGCTCATCGAGCACCTTCTTGAGCCGCTCCTCGAACTGTCCTCGATACATGGTCCCGGCAACCAGGGATCCAATGTCAAACTGGAGGAGACGCTTGTCCAATAGCGGCTCAGGGACCTCACCGGTGACGATCCGCTGCGCCAAACCCTCCACGATCGCCGTTTTGCCAACCCCGGGCTCCCCAATCAACGCCGGGTTGTTCTTCGTCCTGCGGGCCAGGATCTGTACGACACGCTCAATCTCCTGACGCCGCCCGATGACGGGATCAAGCCGGCCTTGTTCCGCCAACACAGTAAGATCGAGGGCTAGCTTGTCCGTGGTCGGCGTCTCTGAGGTCTGCCGCTCCTTCTTCTGACCCGCATACACCGGTTCTTCCTGCACAACCTGCTCTGTGTAGCGACGGACTTGATCATCGGTCACGCCCAGGTGCTTGAGAATATCGATGGCTGTGCCATCTCCCTGGCGGACAAGGCCCAACAGAAGATGGTGGGTATCGATGCGAGCAGCTCCACGATGCTGTGCCTCTTCCTTGGCGAGCTCGAGGACCCGCTGGGTGCGGGGCGTCAAGTCAAGGTCCTGCTTCAACAGTGACGCTCTTTGCCCCATAGTGCTGAGTCGCTCGACCCAGTGTTCGACGTCGCCAGACTGGAGACCGAGCTCATGCAAGACCTGGCTCGCCGTACCTGCTTCTTCCCGCAAAAGTCCCAACAAGAGGTGCTCGGTGCCAATGCGCGCGTGCTGTCTCCGCTTGGCCTCCTGCTGGGCAAGCTTCAAGACTCTTCTTGCCGCATTCGTAAAGTATTTCATCAGCTTGTCCATAACTCTAAGACTCCACGCTTCGATTCCGCGGTGGCGATGGGATCTTCGGTGTTCGTGCAATTCCTCAATGAAACGATGAGGTAGGCAAACGAGATTATAGAGCGTTTGGGGGTAGGTCGCAAGTAGATGCATTCAAAGCGACATCGCGACACTTGATGTTCAGCAGCCGTCAGAGGTGCTTGTCAGGTGAAAGCGGGTTGTGTAAAATGGGCTGGTATGCAGAGTGCTCTCTGTACGAAAGTCTGAGTTTCAGATGAAGGTCGGAGACCTGAGGAAGGAGGACCCTGGTGGAGGAGCTTCGCGAGCGCATCCGAACCGACGGTAGGAACCTGGGAAGAGGGATCTTGAAGGTTGATAGCTTCATCAATCACCAGATCGACCCCGTGTTGATGGACAAAGTCGGGCGAGAGATGGCAGCCCGCTTCGCCGATGCCGGTGTGACCAAGGTACTGACGGCGGAGATCTCGGGCATCGCTCCCGCGCTTGCCACCGGCCAGGCCTTGAACGTGCCCGTCGTGTATGCCCGGAAGACCAGGCCGGTGACGATGACCGGTCCCGTCTTCGTCGAAGTCGCTCCGTCCCATACCAAAGGACGTGACGTCTTTCTCATGGTCTCGACGGAGTTCCTTGGACCAGATGACCACATCCTGGTGATCGATGATTTCCTGGCCACTGGGGCGACGATCTCGGCCCTGGTCCGCCTGGTCCGACACGCCGAGGCAGAGCTGGTCGGCGTCGGCACGGTGGTGGAGAAGAAGTTTGAAGGAGGCCGGGCGGACCTGGAGGCTCTCGGCGTGCCCGTAGTTTCCCTGGCCGTGGTCACCGATATGAGCGACGGCACGATCACGGTGGCTTAAGTGATCAGAGCGGATACTTTTAGTACCCAAGGCGGATTATGAGCCGCGACACGATCGTCGTCCTCGACTTCGGATCACAGTACACGCAGTTGATCACGCGGCGCGTCCGCGAATCTAAGGTTTATTGTGAGCTCTTCCCTTGGGACGCAGCGCCCGAGGACGTACTGAACCTTGAGCCTCGCGGCTTCATCCTCTCCGGGGGGCCGTCTAGTGTCTATGCGCCCACCGCGCCGAAGCTACCCGAGTACGTCCTGAAGGAAGGCATCCCCGTGCTTGGCATCTGCTACGGGATGCAGTTGCTCGCCCACCGTCTAGGTGGCCACGTGGCAGAGGCCACCAAGCAAGAATACGGATCTGCGACGGTGAAGCTTCTCGATATTGAGACAGACCTCTTCTCCCGGGTGCGATGCGACTCATCAAGTCTCCAAGTCTGGATGTCGCACGGCGATCGGATCGAATCGCTTCCTGACGGGTTCCGCGTCTTGGCGAAGAGCGCCAACGCTCCGGTGGCCGCGATGGGGTCCAAGGATCGGGATATCTACGGACTCCAGTTCCACCCCGAGGTGATTCACACCGATCTAGGGAGTGAAATCCTCCGCGGGTTCGCCTTGGATGTCTGTGGATGCGAGGCAAATTGGACGGCAGCCTCGTTCGTGGACGAGGCAGTGGAGACGATACGGAATCAGGTAGGTCAGGAACGAGTGGTCTGTGGCTTGAGCGGCGGGGTCGACTCGTCGGTGACCGCCACGCTGGTCAACCGCGCCATCGGGGAGCAGTTGACCTGCGTATTCGTCAATCCCGGGCTGCTGCGTCGAGGTGAGCCTGATCAGGTGGTGCGCACATTCCAAGACCACCTCGGGATTCACTTGAAGGCGGTCGATGCCACGGAGAGTTTTCTGGATGCTTTAAGCGGAGTGACAGATCCCGAGAAGAAGCGCCAGATCATAGGCGAGCGCTTCATCCGCGTGTTTGAGGCCGCCGCCGACGACGTCGGTCATCCCCGGTTCCTCGCTCAAGGTACTCTTTACCCAGACGTCATCGAGAGCCGAGGTCCTGAGCGGCAGGCGGCTGCCAGGATCAAGACACACCACAACGTGGGCGGCCTTCCCGAGGACATGGATTTTGAACTGATCGAGCCGCTCCGTTATCTCTTCAAGGATGAGGTGCGGGCGGTAGGAAGGGAGCTCGGCCTGCCGGATGAGATCGTCTGGCGCCAGCCCTTCCCAGGGCCGGGCCTGGCCGTGCGCATCCTGGGGGAGGTGACCTGGGAGCGACTTGAGACCCTGAGGGCGGCGGATGCCATCTTCCTGGAAGAGTTGGGGGCGGCCGGGCTCCTTCGAGAGGTACAGGAGGGGCAAAGCGTGCTGGACGCGGCGGCCCAAGTCCAGCAGGCCTTCGCTGTCCTTCTTCCGATCCGCAGTGTGGGTGTCATGGGCGACGAACGTACCTACCGTCACGTCATCGCCCTTCGGGCAGTCACGACCGAGGATTATATGACAGCGGACTGGGCGCGTCTGGGGGATGCCCTACTGGCGCGGGTAAGTAATCGGATTGTCAATGAGGTACCGGGGATCAATCGCGTGGTCTACGATGTAACCTCTAAGCCTCCCGCGACGATAGAGTGGGAGTAGCGGTCAAGGGGGCTCAACGTGCAACGCCCACGCAGCGGCGGCAGTAAAGGTCCTGAGTTCACTCTCGAGCCCACGGTTGCCACGCTGCGCGTGGTAGACGGGGTCGCGCGCACGAATGAGGCGACCCTAGCTCGCTCCCTAAGAACACCCTCCAGGGCAGCTCGTAGCCGAGTTGGTGATAGGCTATTGCTCCTCTTCTTTCCTGCCGGCCACGGCTCCCCTCATCTCTGCCGCGAAATCGTTGAGCTCGTCGCACAGACGTACTGGTCCACGCCCGGAAGCGTGACAGCCGCGCTCCGAAGGTCGATCTCCGTAGCGAACCGTCATCTCTTCGAGCACAACCTGAACGCTGGTCGCTCTGACCGCTGCTACGGCAGCCTGACGTGCGCCGTCCTCCGGGATCAAGACCTCTTCTTGCTGACGGCAGGGCCGGCCTGGGCCTGCGTTCTCCAGGACCAGGATCTCCGCTGCTTCCCCCGCGGGGAGAAGTTGGCCTATCTCGGTATCGGCCCTGTCCCGGACGTGCGACTACACCACGTTTTTGCATTCTCCGGAGACACCCTCCTACTGGCGCCCCACACCCTACTCCGAGATGCCGGCGAGGCAGGTGTACGACGCGCGCTTTGTATGGATGACGTCGACAACGCCGCAGCCAGCCTGATCCAAGTCGGGAGCGAGGATTTCGCGGCGCTCATCGCGCGGTGGGAGATTGCGCCCGAGAGCAAGCCGGCACCCACACAAGAGCCACCGCCGGTCGGCCTCAAGGAATCCAGTGCCCCAGCCCCCCGGGTAGGTGCCGAGGCCCGTCGAGATCGAGATGGAGCGCCGGCAGAGCCATCTCCTCCCAAGGAGAGACGCCGAGCTGAACGACCGCGGGTTCGCCAGCAGCGGCGGGAACGCATGGCCCAGGGCCAGGAAGTCTTGGAGAAGATCGGCCTGGCGTCAGGTAGAGTTCTCAGGGGTTTGGTCCGCCACCTAGGCAACGGACTGGCGTACGTCTGGCATGGATTGGCAGCGGTGGGAGCGGGCCTACTGGCACTGGGTGGCTGGCTCTTAGGCGCGGTCGTTCTTACGATTCGCAGTACCCTTCCAGGTACGCATCGGACGCCGCAGGCCAAGGGCCGTCGGCAACCGCCGCCTGAGGAGAACGCAACAGTGATGACGGTGATTGCCGTCGTAATCCCCCTTGTCATCCTGGCCCTGGTCGTACTTGCACACCTTCAATTCGCAACCCGCTCTCGTTTCCGCGGGTACGTCAACCGAGCAAAGGAGCAAATCGCCCAGGCACAGGCTGCCGGCAGCGACACCGAGGAGGCCCGGACCCATTGGGAGACGGCCCTTGAGGAGATAGAGGCAGCAGCAACGCTTGAGCCCGAGCACCCGGTTGCTCACGTTCTAAGAGAGCAGACCCGCGACGCACTCGACCAGCTTGACGGCATTCACCGGCTGGCCCTCACACAGCTGGCTGACTTCGGCTCTTCGAATGCCGAGCGCCGGATGGTCTTGACGGGGCAGACCCTCTTCGTGCTCGACGCCGCCGAGGGATGGGTAGCCGGCGTCCCGATTCGTTCCGATGCCGGCGATCCGGCTGTCGGAGAGGGCCCCAGCGAGACGCTTGTGCGTACGGGGCAACAGGTCGCGGGGGAGGAGCTGGGAGGGCTGGTGGACTGCGTCTGGGTCGAGGCCGAGGGGGGACGACATACAAGCGCACTCCTGGTCCTGGAAGAGAACGGTCGTCTGGTGACCTATGACCCTGCCTGGAGGGGGGAGGGGGGATCCCCGGAACTGTCCCTCGTCGAACTCAACTCGCCGCCACCAGGGACCCCCGTGGCGATCGGCACCTACGAGGGCCAGTTCTACGTGTTGGACGGAACCGCCGGCGGTCCCGGACAGATCTGGAGGTACAAGCCTCAGGGCGATGCATATCCTGGTCAACCCGAGCGATACTTCCCGGCTGATGCGCCTCAGGCGCTGGCACGGGCGACGGATATGGGGATCGACGGCTACATCTACGTCCTCTACGAGAATGGCCGTGTGGCAAAGTTCCTCGGGGGAGAGGAGCAGCCCTTCGAGGTGGAAGGTATCCCAGCTAGTCCGGTGGAGGTCGCCGGGTTCGCGGTGGACCCGAATGGCGACGGCTCCGTCTATCTCGCGGACCGAGGTAACGATCGTGTCGTCGCACTTGATGCTGAGGGTCGTTTCCGTGCCCAATTTCGCGGAGAGCCTCCCCTTACATCCCTGGAGGCACTTGCCGTCAGCCAGTCGCAAGGACGTCTCTGGCTGCTGGCGGGGGGAAAAGTCTATCGTGCCATCCTCCCTTGAGAGAGTCGCTGATTGCTTCCTGCATATCGCCGTGCTATAATGCCGCCGTCGTTCGAACAGGCCTTCATAAGAATATGATGTGGGAAGCTCGCAGCTTGCTGCCTAGAGCTGGGCGCACTACGGAAAGGGCAGTTCGTCATGGTGGTGGACGGAGTATGTGGGGAGGCGGACGGGTTTGGAGGGTGACGAGACCCAAGTGAGGCAGTCGGCCGGTTTGCTACAGCGGTTCTTCACGGCGACTCTGGTCGTCCTGTTTCTCGTGATCTCCGCGGTCGCGGGAATGTTCGTCTTCGATCAGGTGCGGCGGCGTATTGCTGCCTCCGATTCCCCACCACCGTTCACCACCGGGACCGCTATTGCTGACGAGGGCACCCCAACCCCGGACTTGACGAGCCCAGGACTCGTCTGGAAGGGGAAGGAACGGGTCAACCTCCTGGTTATGGGTATCGACCAACGGCCAGGTGAGGAGGGTGCGTTCCGCACCGACACGATGCTGGTGCTGACCATCGACCCAGTGACGAAGAAAGGCGGTATGCTGTCGATCCCACGAGACCTCTGGGTGCCAATCCCGGGGTATGGAGTGGGGCGGATCAACACGGCCCACGTGCTGGGACAACTGCACAATCACCCCGGCGGCGGGCCGGCATTGGCGGTGGAGACGGTTGAGACCAACCTCGGCATCCCGATTCATTACTACGCGCGCGTAGACTTCTCCGCTTTCGTGGAGCTCGTGGATCGTCTGGGGGGAATCGACGTCACGGTCGAGGAAGATATCGACGATCCAACCTACCCCTCGCACGATCCAGCCGATCCGTACGGCTACGACCCCCTGCGCATCGAGGCCGGTGAGCACCATTTCGACGGGGACATGGCGCTCAAGTACGCACGGACGCGTCACTCGGCGGGTGGAGATTTCGACCGCGCCGAGCGCCAGCAGAAGGTCCTGAGGGCAGTTTTCGAGAAAGTTACCCGCCTGGATATGCTGCCCACGCTGCTGGCTCAGGCGCCTCAACTATGGCGCACGCTCCAGGATTCGGTGGAGACGGATCTCACCTTAGATCAGATCATCGCCTTGGCGAGGCTCGCCAACGAAGTCTCTCCCGAAGATATCGAGACCGGCTTCATCGACGAGGAATATACCATCTTCTACGAGACCGACGGAGGCGAACAGGTCCTCATCCTCTTGCGCGACAAGACGCGAGAGCTACGCGATGACTTGTTCACTGCCGAGATGGAGTCCGCAGAGCCAACGGATGAGAGCTTGGTCGTAGAGGAGGCTGCAACTATCGAGGTCCTTAACGGAACGCTGACGCCGGGTCTGGCCGCCGATGTGGCCGCAAGACTGCGCCAAGAGGATCTGGAAGTCGCATCCACCGGGAACGCCGATAGGCAGGATCTCGAGACATCCCTGGTTGTCGCGCACACGGACAAGACGTACACAGCGGAGTACATCGCCAGATTCCTGGGACTGCCTGAGTCCGCTGTGGTTCAGGGCTACGAGCCAGGATCTGATTACGACATATCCGTCATTCTCGGTGCTGACTACGCGTCTCCGTAGTAGCCAGGAGCGACGGCTTTTCCGCAGCGCCAAGACGCGTGCCCCCTCAGTCTCCCACTCCGCCGTCCAATGGCCGACTGGGCCAGGAAACAGACAATCAGCACCGTGCGTCGCATTCCAACAAGCAAGGAGCTCACGTGACCCAGGCCAACGGTGAGCGCATCGCAGTAGGAGACCCTCGCGCACGAGGCATCTTCAGGTCGGTGGCTGGTGAATACTCGCCAAACGAACGGCAACAATTGTGGTCTGGCTTTCTGCGTGCCAGCTGGCCCTGGCAACGGAGCTCAGGCTCCAGCAGGCAACTCTCGGACTGTTCCTTCAAGTATCTCGCGAGTGTGTCTGGCGTTACGTCGGCTGGGGACGGTAGAATCTCCCATTGACCATTGTCGTAGTGAGGGGCCTGCTTCATCCGGAGGACAAGAGGTTCATCGAGCGCGGCTCGGAGGAGCCAGCGTATCTCTAGAGGGAGCAGCGGGCAGCGAAAAGGGACGTGACTTCCAGAGGAGGACGAATCATGGAGAAGCTTCTCATCGAGGGCGGACACCCGATATCCGGCACGTTCGTCCCTAGCGGCAATAAGAACGCGGCCCTTCCCCTTCTGGCCGCCTGCGTACTGACTGACGAGCCCGTAACGCTGTGCAACATGCCGAACATCGGGGACATCCAGACTATGGCCGAGATCCTCGCAGACATCGGCGTGGCCGTCAAGCAGCTCGATCCTCACAGTTGGCGGCTGCACGCAAAGGATGTGCGCACGGATAGGCTGAGTGCGGAACTATTTGGTCGGATCCGCGGCTCGATCACCCTGGCAGGTCCGATGCTCGCGCGGACCGGTTCGGTCCAGATGCCGCGACCTGGAGGAGACGTGATCGGTCGGCGCCGCGTAGACACGCACTTCCTGGCTCTCAGCTCCCTTGGCGCCAGGGTCGACAGCGATCTGACGTTCCGGCTCAAGTGCGATCAGTTGAAGGGCTCTGACATCCTGCTCGACGAGGCGAGCGTCACTGGCACGGAGAACGCCCTTATGGCCTCCGTACTGGCGAAGGGCACGACCGTGATCCGACACGCGGCGTGCGAGCCCCACGTGCAAGATCTCTGTCACATGCTCTGCCAATTCGGGGCGCAGATCGACGGGATTGGGTCGAACACGCTCACCATTCAAGGCGTCGACAAGTTGAGCGGCGGGGAGTTCCGCGTTAGCCCCGACCATATGGAGATCGGCAGCTACATGGCGCTGGCGGCCGTGACGGGGGGAGAGCTGCTCATCAAGGGAGCGGCCCCCGAACATCTACGCATGGTCGCGCTAGTCTTTGATCGGCTGGGAGTGGAATTTGAGGCTCAAGGGGAAGATATCCTCGTGCCCCAGGAGCAGAGGCTGAAGATTACGCCGGATGTGGGAGGCGCAATCCCAACGATAAAGGATGCGCCGTGGCCAGCCTTCCCCGCCGATTTGATGAGCATAGCAATCGTGCTGGCATCTCAGTCCGAAGGTACGGTCCTGATCCACGAGAAGATGTTTGAGAGCCGCCTGTACTTCGTGGATCAGCTAATCGCTATGGGGGCGCGGATCATCCTGTGCGATCCGCACCGTTGTGTTGTCCAGGGTCCCGCACCCCTCCACGGCGAAGAGGTCAGCAGCCCCGACATCCGAGCCGGCATGGCACTGCTCATCGCGGCGCTGTGCGCTGAGGGGGAGAGCCTCATCCGGAATATCCGGCAGATCGACCGCGGGTATGAATGCATCGATGAGAAGCTGAACTCACTGGGCGCCAAGGTGAGGCGTATCCGTGATTAGATTCCACGACGGACCGCCGAGGATGGGAGAGCTCGACTTTTCCGCAGGAGGGCTGACGGTCAGCAGCTCACAAGCGCCCGGGGGTGGCGCTCTACGGAAGACTGAAAAGACCCCGGTGCGCAATCCGGGCATCAGCGTAAGGATCCCGTTAGGTAACCATAAGTCTGACGTCAAGCGGGGTCGACCCGGGTGTGCTATAGTTACGTTCGAGTCAGGGGCGGTTTCTCTTCTTCTCCTCCTTTTGGCGAGAGCCGGGGTACATTACCCCGGCTCTCTGTGCGTATATGAGGCCAGCACCCTCCCTACCAGCCTTGCTCGCTGCCTAGCTGGGTCCCGATGAAGCGCGACGGCCACCAGATAGCGAGGGCCGCGACCCTGGTCATGGCCCTGTTCGTCCTTAGCCGACTTCTCGGCCTTGGGCGTCAGATCATCATCAGCGCGTATTTCGGCACCAGCGGCGACCTCGACGCCTACTTGGCCGCCAATCGGATCACCGAGACGGTATTCCTCGTCGTGGCCGGCGGCGCTCTGGGCTCAGCCTTCATCCCCACGTTTGCCGATCACCTGGCTCAAGATGACGATGCAGGTGCCTGGGAGCTGGCGTCGGCGGTGATCAACCTGGCCATAATGGCCATGACCGCGGCAGTGGCCCTCATCGCCCTCTTTGCTCCAACGTTGGTCAGGACGGTGATCGCTCCCGGATTCGACGTTCCCCGCCAGATGCTGACCGTGCGGTTGCTCAGGCTCATGCTGGTCACACCCATCGTCTTCAGCGTCAGCGGCGTGGTGATGTCGGCATTGAACGCACATCAACACTTTCTTCTGCCCGCTCTAGCACCATCCATTTACAATCTCTCAATCATCCTCGGTGCGGCTCTCCTGGGACCACGATACGGCGTCACAGGGATGGCCGTAGGCGTTGTAGCGGGCTCGGCTCTCCACTTGTTGGTCCAGGTACCGCAGCTAGTTCGGTTTGGCGCCCGCTACGTACCGGTGCTCGCGCTAGATAATCCCAGCGTCCGCGAGGTGGGGCGCCTGATGGGGCCCCGCGTGCTGGGCACTGCCGTAGCCCAGCTCAACCTGGTGATCAACAACAGCCTCGCCACTCGGATGGGTGAGGGCGCCGTCTCAGCCATCAATTTTGCCTGGATGCTTATGCTCCTGCCGCAAGGGGTCTTCGCCCAGGCGATCGGCACCGCCGCTTTCCCCACGTTCGCCAAGCAGGCAGCCAGGGGAGAACGAGAGGCACTCAGGCGCGCCCTCTCGTCAACCCTTAGGGGGATCATCTTCCTCAGCATCCCCGCCACCGTGGGCATGATTATCGTGGGTGAGCCAATCGTTCGCCTTCTGTTCGAGCGGGGCGCCTTCAGTTCGGGGTCTACGCGAGCCGTGGCCTGGGCACTGGCCTTCTTCGCTCTGGGACTGGTCGGGCACGCCGGCTTGGAGATTGTCGCTCGAGCCTTCTACGCGCTTCACGACACCTTCACACCAGTCTGGGTGGGGGGGCTGACGATGGTCTTGAACGTCTTGCTCAGCCTCGTACTCCCGCGGCTATTCGCCTCGGCTGGCCTGCAGGCCTTCGGGGGCCTGGCACTGGCGAACTCCATCGCCACCGTCCTGGAGTTCGTAGCGCTGCTCGTCCTCATCCAGCGGCACACGGGTGCCGCATGGGGTGCGCAGATGAGACGAACCGTCGCCACGAGCGCTATGGGGGCCCTCGCCATGGGCCTCGCCCTTGTGGGCTTTCGCGCCGCCCTCCCATCCGCCGCTGCATTGGTTCACGGCGGGGGCGGGATCGTCCTTGGCCTGGGAACCTACCTGATAACGACACTTCTCCTCCGCTCCGAGGAGCTTCGCACGATGGGCCGGCTAATCCTCAGGCGCTAGGCCAAGTCCCCTACCTCCCCGTCTCGAGGTCAAAGGGCTGATCCCCGTCCGACGGGGTCGTCTGCTCCAATTTGAGCTCAGCCTCGTCCAGTTTCCGGCTGCAAGCCCCGGCCAGGGCCCGACCGCGCTCGAAGAGACTCAGGCTATCCTCGAGAGCGAGTTGCCCCTCTTCAAGACGGTCCACAATCCTCTCCAGCTCGGCAAAGGCTTCCTCGAACGGCAAGCCCTCGAGATCGGTGGTCTCTTCCGCAGACATCATCATCTCCTCTAGGGACGGTGAGGTTTGGCCAGGATCTCCATCACCCGGAGATCAAAGAACTCCTGGGCGTTGGCGGGCACGAGGACCATGGCAGTGTCAGCGCCCCGGCC
This sequence comes from uncultured Anaerolineales bacterium, assembly GCA_964542755.1. Taxonomy (GTDB): domain Bacteria; phylum Chloroflexota; class Anaerolineae; order B4-G1; family B4-G1; genus SKLM01. The sequence goes on along the minus strand of CAZIWL010000010.1, from coordinate 47,169 downwards.
GCTGCCAGCGACGGCGATACAAGGTTCGCCGACCGTCGCCAGTCCCGCGTCGGCGGCCATGAGTGCAATCTCCACGCAGACTTTCGTGCCCTGTCCAAAGATACGGAGGGTGTAGGCGATGATCTCATCCGTCAAATAGGTACCCAGCTTCTTTCGCACGGCTCGGTTCACGCCACCAAGGGCGTGTTGGCACGTGAGAATGGTGACCCCGGCGGCCTCGATGGCAGCTCGGTTCTCGTCGGTCAACTGCTGGACGTTCCGTTCCACAAAGCCGGTCGAGTGCGATACGACAACCAGATTGCGGTCTCCAAACATAGCAGCAGCCAGCGCACCCGTATTCCCGCGCGTGCTGGCCACCAGAATGGTGTTGATGTCGAGCTCGTTCGAACGCTGCTGAGCAATCTCCAGCGTGCGTTTCGTGTTTGACGGTCCTGGTTCATCGAAGTAGACAGCTTCAAAGATGGTTTTTGACATACGGCATTCCTTTCTCTCTATCAGATGTGTCAACTGGCTTGGGCGTCGTGATCAAGGCCCGCGAGGCCCGACAGCCCCCAACGGCCCTATCACGAGGTCTCGACTGGGAACTCCCCATCGGCGACACGGACCCTCAGCGTGTCACCCGGTGAGACTTGATCGACAGAGCGCACCACCGTTCCGTCCCGGTCTTGTCTGACAACGGCGAATCCCCTCTTCAGTGTCCCCTCCGGGCTCAACCCTCGCAGGCGTCCTTGGAGCCCGTCAAGCCGCTCGCCCCGGATACGAATCTCGTGGTGGACAGCCTTCTCGGCCCGGCCTATGAGATCGTCGATTCGCTGGCGGGTCTGCGCCATCTGGTTTCTAGGCGAGAGATGCCGGAGCGCCCTGACTCTATCTTTGAGCCGCCAGCGCCGCTGGTCAATCACGGCACGCAGGGCCCCGCCGAGGTCACGGCGCCACGCCTCGACCTGAGCACGGAGCTCGGCCTCATCCGGCACCGCCAGCTCGGCCGCGGCCGACGGAGTGGGCGCGCGCCTGTCTGCAGCGAAATCCGCTAGAGTGAAATCGGTCTCGTGCCCCACGCCGCAAATCACGGGGATCCTGGACTCAGCCACAGCGCGGGCAACGCGCTCATCGTTGAAGGCCCACAGCTCCTCCAGACTTCCCCCGCCCCGAGCCACGAGGATGACGTCCAAGTCGTCCTTTTGATTGAGGATCTCCAGCGCATCAACGATCTGACGTGGCGCCGCATCTCCCTGCACCAACGTCGGGGAGAGAAGCACGGTTGCGAGGGGAAAGCGACGCCTCAAGACGTTTACGATATCCCGCAGTGCCGCCGCGCCCGGCGAAGTAACGACGCCAATGCGCCGCGGGAAACGCGGTAGCGGCCGCTTCCGCTCCGGCGCGAAGAGACCCTCCTCCTCAAGCCGGGCTTTCAAGCGTTCAAACTGACGATATAGATCCCCGACCCCGGCCGGGCGAATCTGGTCGACGTAGAGCTGGTAGACACCTCGAACCTCGTAGACGCCGACCCGACCGTGGCCTAGGACCTGGTCGCCGTCCGTCGGCAGGTACCTATGACGTCGCGCGTCGCTGCTCCACATGAGACACCGAATCTGGGCACCGCCATCCTTGAGCGTGAAGTAGCAGTGCCCCGAAGAAGCCTGCACAAAGTTCGAGACTTCGCCCTCCAGCCACAGGTCTCTCAGCGCCGCGTCGCGATCAATGAGACGGCTGATGTGAGCCGAGAGCTGACTAACGGTGTAGGGCTCAGAGTACGTGGAGGCGAACAAATCCAGCTGTTCAAACATAGGAGGTTGACTTAGGCATAGGCTAGCATCGACGACATCGACAGTCCTATCGGGTCAGAACTTGCCAGGCGAAGATGAGAATCATCGTGACCCCGATGGAGAGCTGAATGCCCACAGAGAGGACGTAGCCAATCAGCCAACCGACCACGACCCTCATCGTCTTCTCCCAGTCCCGGCGTTGATACCACTCGGTGACGATCAGGCCGATGAGAGCGCCCAGCACAGCCCCGGGGACTGCCCCTATGCCGAAAAACAAAAAACCCACCGCGCCACCAACGATAGCGAGAAGAATGGCAGCCAGCAGTGACCAATTCGAGGCCCCGCCGGCTTTGGCACCGACCTGACTCATCCAGAACTCGGCGCTGAAACCCAGGCCTCCTAAGAAGGTAATGACGAGGAACACCAGTGGATCGATGGCCCTGAATCCCTCGGCGATCGCATAGATCAGGATCACGAACCAGATAAAGACGATGTCGGGGAAGATCGGGATGAGGATGCCAAACAAGCCAGCCACCATCGCGACCAGGGCGATCCAGAATACCCACATCGGGAGACCCATGCCATACCCTTCAATAAGCCGAAGATCGGCCCGAGGGCCGATCTTGATGACGAAAATGGGCCGTGCAGGAATCGAACCCGCGACCCTGGGCTTAAAAGGCCCCTGCTCTACCAACTGAGCTAACGGCCCACGCCGGCAGTATAACACGCGCAATACCCATTGTCAACCGTCCTGAACTCGGGAGGTTCCAGGGTCTGCTAACGAGTTGTCGCGGACATGGTGACCGGTTGGACACCGTCGGCGCCAAACGGGCGCCGGTCTACTGGCCAGTTGTGACTGGCATGCGAGGCAAGCACACGCTCGTGAGGTGCGACCCACCTGAGAGGTGCATCGCACCGGTGGCGGCGACAACTCGTTAGTGCACCCGAGGTTCCACGGGCACTTGACAACAAGTCATGACTTTGATAGAATGCGAATCAATTGGCGTAAAGGATATCTCCATAACTCATCTTCCTTGATGATGAACGACACTGCGGGAACGGGAGTGGCACCGGCATCTCTGACGCAGGTCGTCGAGAGCACAGACAAGTCGCCCAGGCCATTCATCGAGGTGGTGACGACAAGCGAGGACACGAGCAAGGAAACTCTCCACCTATCGTTAAGTAGCGCAACACGCCCTCAGGCCTACCCGAACCGCCTGCGAGATGATCCAGTCAAACACAGGACAAAGCCTTTCGGTCTCGCAACGGTCTTCTTGGTTGCTGGACGACGTCATTGACAACTTCATACGGGGTTGTAGAAGGCTTTCGCGATCGTCGCCTTCGCAGCCACTGCGTGTGGTTTGTGCCTGGATTCGTCGGCCGGGCAGGAGGGCGCTCGGGGACGCGGCGCTAGCTTGATTCCTATTCACGCGGTGCACCATCACGTGCATAGGCCCATCCAAATCGCTGTAGAGTACTGAGAGGAGAACAACCGTGAAAGACATACTAAGGAAGCTTCCGCGACACTGGATCAGCCTGGTCCTCCTCATCGCCAGCTTGATGCCAGCGAGCTATGTGCTGGCACGGACCGATGTCCCGGCCACCACCTTCGATAGTCCGACGCCGGGCATCCTGGGCCAACACACTGTACAGTCAGGTGAGAACCTGTACTGTATCGGGAGGGCATACGGCGTGGATCCAGCGGCCATCGCCAGCTCGAACGGCATCGTGAATCCGAACCTGGTCTACGCGGGGATGGTACTCGACATCCCCGACGTGCCGAAGACGCTTCCCGCCGGCCGCGTCTGTCCGGCTCAGTTCGGAAACGGTGCAACGCCTGAGCCAACGCCGGGATGTCGCTGGAATCACACCGTGGTTTCGGGGGACAACCTGTACCGCATCTCGCTTCACTACGGCGTGAGCATGTACGCCATTGCAGACGCGAACAGCATCGTCAACCTGAACCTGATCTACGTGGGGCAGGTGCTCTGCATCCCATAGCGGCTTGAGGCAATCCCCCCCGAGACTCGTTTGAGACGAGTCTCGGGGTGTGCTGCACGGATCCCCTGAGGTCTCCTTCGGCGGGCACTGGTTCAACCGCCGATTGACGCGGCGCGCCGCTCAGGACGCCTGCTGACGCTGGCGAGTGTTCCACCCTCTCAGCACGCCATCGCTGCAAGCCAGGGGCTAGGCTATGATCTGCCCGAAGGCCTCGGCAGCGCTCTTCAAGTCCTCGTCGCCAATCCCGACGTGCGTCACGGCGCGGAAGCATCCCCCTCCCCGGCTGTTCACCAGGACACCCCGCTCTCTCAACTCAAGGTCCACCTGATCCGGGGATTTCGGTGCCTCTTCCGTGACAGTGAAGTAGACGATGTTGGTCGTCACGGGTGCCACCTCGACGCCAGGCATCTCCCCCAGGGCCTCAGCCAAGCGCTTTGCACGCGCGTGGTCGTCGGCGAGGCGGTCCGTCATCTTGTCCAGGGCCACGATACCGGCGGCAGCTATGACACCGGCCTGGCGCATCCCGCCCCCTACCACCTTGCGCGCGCGTCGCGCCTGCGCGATGAAGTCCACGTCGCCGCATAGCATCGAACCCACGGGCGCGCTCAGCCCTTTCGACAGGCAGAACTGGATGGAATCGACATCTCGAACGATCTCCTTCACATCGACCCCGAGAGCGACGGCCGCATTGAAGACCCGTGCGCCGTCCAGGTGCACACTCAAACCACGATCGTGAGCGAGTTCGGCAACCCGGGTCATGTAAGGGACCGGGAGCGCGGCTCCGTTGCAGACGTTGTGCGTGTTCTCCAAACAGAGAAGCCGGGTGCGGGGAAAGTGCGGGTTATCCGCCCGAATGGCCGCCCGAATGTCGTCAAGATGGAGCGTCCCGTCCGCTTGATTGGCCACGGTATGAGGGCTGATCCCGCCCAGCGCAGCCATGCCGCCTTGCTCGTACAGGAAGGTGTGGCTCTTGTCTCCCAATATGACCTCATCACCACGCCCACAGTGGGTCAGCAGCGCCACCAGGTTGCCCATCGTGCCGCTGACCACGAGGAGGGCCGCCTCCTTGCCGAGCTGCTCCGCCGCCTTCCGCTCCAGTTCGTTGACGGTGGGGTCGTCCCCGTAGACGTCGTCGCCCACCTCGGCCTCATACATGGCCTGACGCATCTCCGGGGTCGGTTTCGTGACGGTGTCACTACGTAGATCGATCATGTGCATTGTTATGTCCTCCACTGAAGGTTGCGGTCTGTACTAGACATTGAGTTTGTCACACCATTATAGCCTTCCCGGTACTTGGGTCAACACCGGAATTCACGATTGCGCTGGTTTGGCTTGACCTGTCCTAACCGTCACCTATAATCGACTGTGCACCGGGTCGTCGATCTCGGAACCCATCCAGCCCCAGGGGTAACCATACTAAAGGGAAAGGGAGAACAGCACCGTGGTAGAGAACAGCCCAAGCGACAGCCCCGGAGTGCGCGCCTTCGTGACTTTGGGCGAGTTCCTGGAGGCGGATGACTGGCACCCGCAGCGGCTGGGGGAGAAGACAATCTACCGCATGGTCTTCTCCGGCGAGAACGGACAAGTGGCCTGTTTCGCTCAGGTACGTACCGACTTGGAGCAGCTCGTCTTCTATGTCATGGCCCCAGTGAAGGTTCCAAAGGAGACCCGCCAAGCGGTGGCTGAGTACATCACGCGCGCCAACTACGGGCTGCGGATTGGCAACTTCGAGATGGACTTCCAGGATGGCGAGGTACAATACAAGAGCAGCCTGGACTTCGAGGATGTCGGCCTCTCCCCCGAGCTGATCCAGCACGCCATCTATCCAGCCGTGCAAACTATGGATCGATATCTCCCAGGCCTGATGCGGGTGATCTACGGCGGCACGTCGCCCGAGGAAGCCATCGACGCGATTGAGCAGTAGATAGCCCCCACACAAACGGAGCAGACGTGGACGTCATACTGACCCACGAGAACGCGGATTTCGATGCTATTGCCAGCTTGCTGGGCGCGAGCAAGCTATTCCCGGCCGCCCTCCCCGTCTTGCCCCGGCGTATCAACCGGAACGGAAGTGCCTTTCTCCAACTCTACGGAGCCCACATGCCTTTCGTCCACCCTGACGATCTACCCCACGAGGAGATCGAGAGAGCCATACTCGTGGACACCCAGAGCCTCACGACGCTCAAAGGCATGCCCCCCGATCTTCCGGTCGACATCATCGATCACCACAAGCTGGACCGCGATCTGCCTGACAACTGGTCTTTCTCCGGCGAACCGATTGGGGCCACCACGACCCTCTTGCTTGAAGAGATCTCGGCACGCTTCCTCAAGCTCAGCGATCTGGAGGCGACGCTGTTGCTGCTCGGGATCTACGAAGACACAGGGTCGCTGTCGTACCAATCCACCGGCGTACGGGATATCCGCGCCGCCGCCTGGCTCATGGAGCAAGGCGCCCGACTGGAATTGGTCAATGAGTTCCTGCACCACCCCCTGGACCCGGAGCAGAGGGAGCTTTACGAGCGACTGTTGGAACAGAGTGAGACCTTCGAGATAGACGGACACGCCATCATCATCGCCATGGAGCGTGCACCAGGCTTCACGAAGGGCCTCTCTACCATTGCCCACAAGCTGCGGGACCTCCTCGAGCCTTCGGGGCTATTCATGTTTGTCGCGTTGGACGGACGCGTCCAATTGGTCGCCCGGAGCACGACAGACGACATCGACGTGTCGGTGGTCGCCAAACACTTCGGCGGCGGCGGACACGCCCGTGCAGCTGCTGCGCTGATCCACGAGCGCAGCCTGGAGGACGTCCGGCAGACTCTTCTGGAGATGCTCCACGACATTGTCGAACCGGCTGTCACGGTCGCGGAGGTGATGTCCTTAGGCGTGCAAGTATTGTCCCCGGACGACAGCGTGGGCGATGCGGCAGCGCACATGCGACGGACTGGGCACGAGGGCTATCCGGTGGTGGAGGAGGGCCGAGTCGTGGGGCTGGTGACCCGTCGAGCCGTCGATCGGGCTCAGCAGTTCGAGATGACGAAAACGTCGGTCACCCAGGTAATGGAGGCAGGCAACATCACGGTCAGCCCCCAGGATTCGGTAGAGTATCTTCAGCAACTGATGATCGAAAGCGGTTGGGGACAGATCCCAGTGGTCGACTGCGGTGAGGTCGTCGGGGTCGTGACCCGCACGGATCTGATCAGGCTGTGGGGCGTGCCCGAGGAGCCGTCACGCCGGCTGGGCATAGCCGCCCGGCTACGCCGAGGACTATCTGAGCCGGTTCTCACCGTGGTGCGGCGCGTGTCGCAGGCGGCCCACGAGATGGGCTTCGTGCCCTATTTCGTGGGCGGTCTGGTGCGAGACCTTCTCCTCGGCCAGCCCATCGTGGACCTGGACATGGTCATCGAGGGTGATGCCATTTCTCTCGCCGAACGGTTGAGCCGGAGGGTGGGCGGACGGGTGATTGCACACAACCGGTTCGGTACAGCGAAGTGGATACTGTCCGACCAGGTATGGGCCAAGGTCACCGATGACGTTTCACGCAAGGGTGCACTGCCCCCCAGCGTCGACTTCGTCACCGCTCGAACGGAATTCTACACCCATCCGACTGCCCTTCCGCAGGTGGAACAGAGCTCGATCAAGCAGGATCTCCACCGAAGGGATTTCACGATCAACACCCTGGCCATCCGGCTCGATCCAGATCACTGGGGCGAACTGCTGGACTTCTACGGCGGTGAGGAGGACCTAGAGAAAGGCGTCATTCGGGTGCTCCACAGCCTGAGTTTCATCGACGATCCGACACGGATTCTCCGCGCTGCCCGACTGGAGAGCCGCTTAGGCTTTCATCTCGATCCGCGGAGTGAGGAGCTGATCGATGACGCCTTGCCCCTGTTGAAGCGTGTGAGCGGCGACCGAATCCGTCACGAGTTCGAGCTGATCTTCCGTGAGGAGGAGCCGGAGCGCGCTATCTGTCGACTCGATGAGCTGGGGGCTCTGGATCGGATTCACTCGAACCTCACGTGTGATCGCTGGCTCGAGCGAAAATACCGCTTCCTGCGTGACGCACTTGACCGGGACTTGTGGGGACTCGAGCCAGGGGATATGCTGTTTATGCACCTCGCTCTCTTGGGCTATGGCCTGGATCAAGAGGGGTTGAAGGCACTCAGCAGACGGCTGAAGCTGAAGCGCGAACAAGAGAAGGATCTGCTCGTCCTCCTGGACTTGCAGGGGCGACTGCCTGAGCTTTCCCGGTTGGAGCGGGCAAGCCGTATCACCCATCTACTGGAGCCATACCCGACCCGAGTGCTGGCCGTGATATGGGTCGCCAGTGAGAGCGATTTGATCCGCAAGCGGCTGCTCCGATATCAAACAGACTGGCGCATTGTAGAGGCGGCGCTCACGGGATCGGAACTGAAGGCCATGGGCCTTAGACCCGGCCCACTCTTCGGGGATCTCTTGGACACCCTGCGAGACGCTCGCCTAGATGAACAAGTGAGCACCCGGGGCGAGGAGGAAGCTCTGGTACGAGAGATGCTGGCCTCCCGCAATCAGACCGAGGAGAACGGATGAGCGAGCAAACTGGACGCGTTTTGGTTGACCCACGACGAGGCCCCACGTTCTCAAGGATCGTCGAGGGACAACCGATTGAAATCCAAGATCGCGAACTCATCCCGCTGGTGCGCGTGACCGGTTGGGTCAAGCGGCGGGCTTCGCTTCGTGGCGACGCAGTGGAGGCGCACGGGTACGGGTTCGTCCACATGAAACCAGTTGGGATGGTAGAGAGAGAGGGGACTGACGAGCGTAGGCACACCCTTCACGACGCCACGATGCGTGCCCTGGGGGTGTTGTTACTAGCGGGCTTGCTGGTGTCCTGTGTCTCGATCCTGCTTGTCCATTTTGGACAGAGCATGCAGCAGGTCGAACCCCCGGATCGATCTGCTTGACAACGCAACAGCGCATGGTTATAATCAATTTTACAATAGGGTTTTCAAGGAGAGAAACCATGACCAAGGTCGAACTAAGGAACGGCGAATCGTTCGAATCCCTGCTGAAGCGGTTCAACAAGCAAGTGCACAGCGACCGTGTGCTATGGGAAGCACGACGACGGCGCTTCTTCGAGAAGCCCAGTGTGGTCCGGAAGCGGAAGCAGGCGGCTAAGCTGCGAAAGAGCCGCCAGCAGACACTCAAGGATCAACAGGGCAGCCTCTAAGCGGGTAAGCGTGAGTCTCAAAGAGCAGCTGCGGCACGATCTCAAGGACGCGATCCGTTCGGGGGCTGAGATCCGCAAACGGGTCATTCGTATGGCTCTGGCCGAGATCACCAACGCCGAGATCAAGCAGGAGATGGCATCGGGTGCGGCTGAGTTCAGCGAGCAAGATGTCCTCTCGGTTCTGCAGAAGCAGGCCAAGCAGCGAGAGGAGACCATCGAAGAGCTGGAGCGCGTAGATCGTCCTGAGTTGCTTGCAGCAGAGAAGAAAGAGTTGGCTGTCCTGGAGGAATACCTCCCGGAGCAACTCTCACGAGAGGAGATTGTCGAGGAAGCTCGAGAGGTCATCAAAGAGGTCAACGCAACAGGTATGAAGGATATGGGCCCGGTAATGGGCCGGTTGATGTCCAAGCTGAAGGGACGGGCTGACGGTCACGTCGTCAACGACGTGGTCCGGGATTTATTGACCAGTCGCTAGATACTCGCTGCTGAGCGAGACATACTAGAATAACGAGAGGGAGCGCCTTGGGTGCTCCCTTTTGTTGCTGTCATATGTGTGCGAGGACATTGAAGGCAAATAACGGCAACGGAAGGCGTGAGGCACCGCGTGGGAACGGCCGCCATTGGTGGGCGTGGGTGCGGCTGATCCTCCTCGGAACTGCGCTGGCGACCGTGACCGGCCTGGTGATGGTGCAGCCCCTGCTGCCCACAGACCAGGTCATCCTGGAGGTGGGGGATGTCGCTCCAGACACTATTCCTGCGCCTTACACCCTTTCCTACGACAGTGCCATCCGACGGGAGGAAGAACGGGAGAGCGCTTCCTCCAGTGTCAATCCCATATACACGTCTCCCGAGGGTGATCTGGCACGGCAGCAGTTGGAGCGAGCCCGCGAGGTGCTCGACTATCTTGGATCAGTCCGCGCGGATCCTCTGGCATCCACAGCCCAGAAGCGGGCGTGGGTCTTAGCCGTTCCCGAGTTATCCAGCCTGTCCTCCGCCGTCATCGATAGTATGCTGGCCGTGTCGGACCAGAGCTGGGACCGTCTCCAGCTTGAGACCCTGGACGTGATCGGCGAAGTGATGCGTCAGGAGATCCGTGAAGGGGAGATCAATCACGTCCGTGGAGAGGTGCCACGAATGATCGGCCTTGATCTCTCCGACGCGGAAGCCGCCGTCGCTGCCGCCCTGACCCAGTCCTTCGTGATCTCCAACTCCTTCCTGGATCCGGAGGCCACGGCCGCCGCCCAGGCCGCGGCGCGCGAGAATGTCGGGCCGGTGGCTCGACGTTTCGAGGAGGGACAGGTCATTGTCCGTCAAGGCGACCGGGTGCGGGCCTTGGATATCGAGGCCCTTGATCAGTACAATCTCCGTCAGCCACGCACCCAGTGGACGGACATCGTGGTGTCGGGGGTGCTGGCAATCCTGGGCGTCACCGTGTTCTACCTGTACCTGGGACGGTTCAGCCCCACGGTGGTCTGGAAAGGCCAGCAACCCTCTCTGCTTGTGCTGTTGACCACGGTTTTCGTGCTTGGTTCAGGGCTGATGGTGCCGGCCGGTGGGGTTTTACGCTACCTGGCACCAGTTCCTGCCCTGGGCATGCTGCTCACCGCCACCCTGGGCCGGCACGCCGGGGTGGCAGCAGCGGTATTCCTGGGTGTTCTGACAGGCCTCATCGCTGATGGATCGCTGGACATGACGATCTATGCCACCACGGGCGGATTGATCGCCGCATTGGCCCTCGATCGCGTGGAGCGAATTGGAGAGATGTTCAAGGCCGGTGCCTTTGTCGCCCTGACGCACCTGAGTGTCCTTGGAGTCTTCCACCTGGCTGAGGACGGCGCACTGCCCACTGAGCTCATAGCATCGGGGCTGGCCGGAGTGGTCAACGGGGGGATATCGGCAAGCCTCGCGTTGGGTGTGCTCTTTCTCATCGGACCACTATTCGACATCGTCACAACGATGCGGCTCATCGAACTGAGCAGGCCCGAGCACCCCCTGCTCCAGCGTATGCTCCGCGAGGCGCCAGCCACTTATCACCACAGCCTTATGGTCGCTAACTTGGCGGAGCAAGCTGCGGAGGCTATTGAGGCCAACGCGCTCTTGACTCGCGTCGGTGCATACTACCACGACATCGGAAAGATAGCCCGCCCCTATTTCTTCTCTGAAAACCAGACGGAGGGGCTCAATCCCCACGACCGCCTTGATCCAGAGACGAGTGCTGAAGTGATCATCGGCCACGTCACCGACGGCATCAAGCTTGGCCGCCGCTACCGGCTACCAAGCCGCGTCCGCGCCTTTATTCCCGAGCATCACGGCGGGTCTCGAGTTAGCTTCTTGTATCAGAAAGCAGCGCAGTTAGCAGGGAGCGAGGTACTCGTCAACGAGGAGAATTTCCGTTACCCCGGCAAAAAACCCCAAAGTCGAGAGACGGCTCTGGTGATGCTGGCCGACGGGTGCGAGGCGGCCGTTCGCTCCGCGCGACCCGAGAGCGGCAAGGAGGTGGCCGGCATCGTTGACGGGATCATCGACCAGCGGGTTGAGGATGGTCAACTGAACGAGTCAGGCCTGACCCTGCAGGATGTGGAGGCTATCAGGCGTGTCTTTGCATCGGCCCTCAAAGGCACTTTTCACCCCAGGATCAAATACCCGGAGAGACTTGGAGAGGAGCAGCCCATCGAATCGAGAGTCGCCGAAGGGGAAGAGGGATGAGCCATCACACGATAGACATACAGATCGAGAAGCCCTATCGGTCGGCTGCCGACACGGAGGCCCTGCGAAAGGCCGCCGGGGAGACGCTCGTGCACGAGCAGGTCGACGATCCCGCTGAGCTGGTTGTGGTGATCACCGGGGACGAGACCCTGCACGACCTGAACCGCCGTCACCGTGGGGTCGATGCGGCGACGGATGTGCTCGCGTTTCCTCACCACACGAAAAGCCCTCCCCCGTTCGCCTTCGTCGATGCCCCAGGCTTGCCCCGTTATCTGGGCGACGTCGTGATCTCCCTGCCTCGGGCCCGTGCTCAGGCGGAGAAGGCGAAGAACACTCTTCAGGCAGAACTTCAGCTTCTGGTGGTGCACGGGGTCCTGCATCTGCTCGGCTACGATGATCAGGCCGGACACGAGCGCGCCCGGATGTGGCATGCCCAGAAAGCGGTCCTTGAGACGATGGGCGTCGATGTGAATCTGCCGGACTAGCCATGCGTAGCCGGAACCTCCTGGAGGCATTCCGCTTCGCCTTCGCCGGCCTGTGGTATACCCTCTGCACCCAGCGCAATATGCGAATCCACCTCGCGATCGCCGGCGCCGTGACCGCGGTAGGCATCTGGTTGGAGCTCTCTGCTGAACGATGGGCAATCATTGTTCTCACCAGCGGACTGGTACTCGTCACCGAGATGACGAACACGGTGATCGAGAACCTCGTCGATCTCATCTGCCCCGAGTACCATCCGTTAGCCAAGGTGGTCAAGGACGTCATGGCGGGCACGGTGGTCCTTGCGGCGGTGATCTCGGTAATCGTCGGGCTGCTAATCATAGGTCCGCCTCTTCGGAGCAAACTGGCAGGCTGACTGACCTGGAGCAGCCACGTGAAAGACGGCTTCAAGAACAGAAAGGGATTTCATCCTACAGCACAGGCGGTCAGTTGATGGGTGGTTATAGCTAGTTGATTAGGAGGAGTAGCGTATGCACGAGCGAGACAAGGTCTATCTCACGCCCGAGGGAGAACAGAAGCTCAGAGAAGAGTTGGGCAAGTTGGTCAATGTGAAACGGCCTGCGCTGGCGGAGAGACTGCGGAAGGCCATCGCGCAGGGAGACCTCTCAGAGAATGCCGACTACAAGGCAGCCAAGGAGGAACAGTCCTTCCTGGAGGGCCGCATCCAGGAGGTCGAGGCGATGCTGCGTAACGCGGAGATCATCGAGGAGATCCGTGACACCGAGGTCGTGTCCTTAGGCAGCTATGTCACCGTCGTCGAGGAAGGTACGGAGAGGCCAGAAACCTTCCGCGTGGTCGGAACAGCGGAGGCGGACCCGATCAACGGAAAGGTCTCGCACGAGTCGCCGATGGGCCGGAACCTGCTGGGGCGCAAGGTCGGTGACGTGGTGACGGTGGAGGCCCCAGCAGGGACCATCGCTTTCGAGATCAAGGACATCAGCTGTGGGTGATTCTATGTCCGCAGGGGACGCTCTCGGCGCGCTCCACCGGGAGATGAGAGCATGCCGCCGATGCCTGGACGAGGGACACTCGATTGTACCTGGAGCCGTGATGTCCGGGCCGTCCACAGCGCGGGTGATGATCGTAGGGCAGGCTCCAGGCTCGACGGAGTGCGACACCGGGCGCCCTTTCAATGGGCCGTCCGGCACCCGCTTGTTTGACTGGCTGGCGGAGGCCGGTTGGGACGAGCGGGATTTCCGTACCACCCAGTATATGACCGCCATCACCAAGTGCTACCCGGGGAGGGCGTCCAGCGGCAAGGGTGACCGAGCCCCCTCGGGGGCTGAACAGAAGCTCTGCGCGCCCTTCCTGGACCGGGAGATAGCGCTGGTGGCACCCGAGGTGATTATCCCGGTGGGGAGCATGGCGGTGCGGAAATTCGTCGGCCGGGTCCGCCTGACCGACGTCGTGGGGAAGAGAGTCGAACAAGAGAACTGCCTGATCATACCTCTACCTCACCCAAGCGGGGTGAACCTGTGGCTCAATCGCGAGGAGAACCAAGAGCGAGTGAGCCAGGCACTGGGCCACTTGCGGCAGTTGCAGCGAGAGCGAGGCTGGTAGTCTGAGACAAGAAACCTTCATGTGCAGACCAAGGATGTGGATGTCCGTGGCTCTGGCACTCACGTTGGTGGCCTGCCAAGCATCCGTCGAGCCTTCACCGCCTCGTCCCACCACGACCCCCGACGCCTGCGTCGAGCCCGCCCTGATCGAACTGGACGAAGGATGGCGCTTCAGTACGGACCCCGACGACGTGGGGATCTCCCGTGGCTGGAGCGAGCCCTCCTTTGCCGACGGCGACTGGCGCCACCTCTCCCCGGGAAGGCCCTGGGAGGAACACGGTCTGGACTACGACGGTGTCGCGTGGTATCGGACAACCTTGACCCTGCCGGCCTGGTCACGGGTCTACCTCGGGTTTGGCGAGATTGATGACACGGCCACCCTCTGGGTGAATGGCAAGCAGCAGATGAGCTGGGAGGCCGGGGATCGACACTCGGAGGCCCAGGCCCTGGACATCACAGGTTTAGCCGACCCCGGGGCTGGAGTTGCTCTCGCGCTGAGAATCAGCGACCGGGGTGGGTACGGAGGGGTCAAGGGCGCCATCCGACTGAGTGACGAACCCCGAGGCGTCATGGGAGGGCCGGAGTATGTCAGGTATCTGTTCGAGTCCCATCCAGACTGGCCAATGCCAGGATGGCTGCGCGGGGGACCGCTGGCGTACACGATGACCGGACGTCCGGAGTCAGGTGTGGAGGCCCTGGTACGGTCTGACGGAGCGGTGGCGCCGTGGGCAACGGGGCCGACCGCCGAGTTGTGGCTCTACGATCCCTCCACTGGAAGCCTGGCCACGGGACCGGCCGACAGCACCATCTTCTCCCTGCACGAAGGTCACCTCCCGATGCCGGCCTGGCAATGGGAGGCCATGGGAGCCGGTGTCACTAGCGTGCTCTACAGTGACGCAGGCGATGATGCAGTACGATGGCAGGCCTCGCTGCGCAATGGAACAGAGGAGCCTCTTGAGCTGATCGTGTTGCTGGTGGTGCGCCCCCTGGGGATCAATCGGTCACTGGCGCCGATCTGCTCAATCGGGCTAGAGGGGAAATCCCGCGTGTGGATGGACGGAAGCCCGTATCTGTTCGCCGGAACAGAGCCCTCAGAAGCCGGCGTTTCCTCCCTCCAAGGTGTCATGGCGGCCGCTCTGCGTGGCACAGCACCGGACGGTGAGCGGACTTCATCCCACCGGTCTGGTCTTGGAGCGGGGACGATGGTCTATCCGTTGGAGCTGAGTCCGGGAGAATCGGAGACGTTCTCGTTTGCATTCCCAGTCGCCCGGCACGCTGCGGGGGATAGAGAGCCTTTCCCGTCCATGGACCATGATGGACTGTCGGAAACGACGGCTGAATGGGAAAAGGCCGTCGACCAGGTGGGCATCTCCGTGCCAGACGAGTTGATCGAAGGAGGGGTGAAGGCCTCCACAGCTTACCTCCTTCTGGCCCTTGATCTCAAGGGTCCCCATCCGGGGCCGTTGGCGCACGACTCTATGTGGGTTCGCGATGCAGCGTATGTAGGCCTGGCGCTTCTGCAGATGGGACACGCCGATAAGGTACGGAGCTACATCCCGGACCTCCTAGCCGCGCAAGAGGAAGACGGACGCGTGCCCCCGATTCAGGGGGACGACATACCGTGGGACGACGAGGAATGGGATGCGCAGGGACAGATGATCTTCCTGGTCACGAGCTACTACCGCTATACGGGAGAGTTACCCGCGCTTGAGGCCTGGTACCCAGCGTTGCGGTCTGCGGCCGACTTCATCATCGAACTCCGAGCCACCAAGGCTGACCCCGGCGGCCCAACTGCCGGCCTCCTTCCCCCGAGTAAGAGCGCTGAGGACCTGGGGCCCGAGGACAGGCACTACTACTGGGACGACTTCTGGGCTGTGGTCGGGCTGCAGGAGGCGGCCTATGCTGGCCGGGTGCTCGGGGAGCTGGAGGATGCGGACCGCTTCGAGGCCGAGGCCGACGACTTGCGTCAGGCAATCCTCGACTCCGTGGAGCACTTGATGGGAGAGGAGCCCGAGTACGTCCCCGGCGCCGTCGAGGACCTGGAGAGCTCCGCTATGGCTCGCGGCACCGTGCCCGCTCTCTGGCCGGTACGCGTGTTGTCGCCCGAAAGCGCACTGATGCAGCGTTCCTTCGATGTTTATCACGAGCGCTGGGTTGCCCCGGACGCCGGAGGGTTCCGTCACCGGCAGGGGCAGTTCTGGCCCTACGGGGGATTGGAGCTCGCGCACGCGTATCTGCGGCTCGGGCGTACCGACGTGCTCCATGAGATCTTGGGTTGGACCTTGACGCATCAGACTCTTGAAGGTACCTATGCGTGGGCTGAGCAGGTGAATCCGGAGAACGGGGGCATCTCGGGAGGGGACATGCCCCACGCCTGGGCCGCCGCCAGTTACGCCACGCTGGTGCGGGAGATGATCGTGACGGAGAACGAGGAACGTCTGGAGCTCTTCACCGGCGTACCCGATTGGTGGTTCGAAGGAGATAGGAAGATCACGCTCACCCGGGCACCAACCCACTTCGGGGCGCTAGACCTCCACACGGACGGAAACGTCCAGCAGACCGATGACGGATGGACCGGGGTGCTCCGGCTCACGCTATCGGGCGCAAAGCCTCCAGGAGGCTTCCACTGGCGAATGCCCTACGAGCCTGCGTCCATTGACGGACCGCCCGGGTTGATCGTGGAGGACGGTTGGCTAACCGTGCCCGGGTCTGGCGGCACTGTGCGCCTGTCCTTCTCCACCGCGACCCCATAGCCGCCGTCGTGACCTGGGCGTCCTGGCACTCGGGGCCTCCCGTAACCGAGTTCCCAAGAGGATTGGTGTGAGCCTGACGTCTATGCATCAGGAACCAGCTGGCGCTGATGAGCGATAATCCAGAAACTCGGCACACGAGGCTCCGCCAGTGGGGGTTGGTAGGGCTCTTCCTGTTGGCGTTTTTGCCACGTGCGCTGTATCCGGTATCGCGCGCACTACAGTGGTATTTCCGCTCAGGGGAGTTCTTCCAGGCCGTCCTGCACGGCGACTGGTCCGGGACGCTGCTATCCGAGCATCCGGGCGTTCCAGTGATGTGGCTCTCGGGGGCCACACTCTGGGCCTGGCACGGTCTACGGTCCCTCATCGGCTTGAATCCTCCGACACCCCTGGAGACCGAGGGGTACGCCTTTTTCGATCAGGTGGCCGTGGGCGTGTTGCCGCTGGCACTCGTCGTCGCATTGGGCATCGTGTGGGGATGGAAGCTGCTGCGACGGCTCTGGGGCGAGAGAGTGGCCTGGGTCACTGCATCCCTCTGGGCCCTGGATCCCTTCTTCCTGGCTAACTCGAAGACCCTCCATCTAGATGCATTGCTTTCCGTACTCATGGTGCTCACCGCCCTATGGCTGCTCCTGTACCTACGGGAGCGAGAGGAAAGACAACTGGTCCTGTCGGGAATCCTCGGCGGGTTGGCCATACTCACAAAGATAACGGCCGTGTTTCTGGTCCCGTTCGTGGGTGTCGCACTTTTTCTCTCCCTCACTCGGGACAATGATGGAAAAGGGAATGACATCTCACTTGGGCTGGGCTCGATCAGTCAGCACCTCATGCGCCCACTGTTCGTTTGGTTGATCGTCGCTCTAGGCCTCGCTGTCGTGCTGTGGCCCTCACTGTGGGTGCAGCCCCAGGAGAGCATTCGCTTCATCATCGAGGAGGGGATCCTCACCAAGGTCAATCCGACCCACGCCTTGCCGCGATTCTATCGAGGAGACATTCTAGTAGGTGATCCAGGCATGACCTACTATCTGGATACCCTGCTCTTCCGGACGACCTTCGTGACCCTGCCGTTCGCGATATTGGGACTCGGGAGAGGTCTCCTCCGGCGGCAAGGTAGGGGGTCCAAGGTCTTGCTGGCCGTTTTCGCCCTACTCTATTTCACGCAGATGATACTCGGGGGGCGCAAAGAGGAACGGTATATGCTCCCCGTACTACTCGTCATCGACGCATTCGCCGCGCTAGGGATTGTCTGGCTGGTGGATCACGTGCTGACCAATCCGCGAGGGCGGATCGCCCTGACCGCCGTCTTGGTCAGTGCCCAGGCGTGTCTCGTTCTCGCCAGGCATCCGTACTACGGCACTCACTATAACGGCCTGTTGGGAGGCGCTCAGACTGCGTCCCGGGTGCTTCCCTTGGCCGAGTTCGGCGAAGGTCTTGATCTGGCCGGACAGTACATCGAAGACCAGTTGGCTGGAGAGGACGGTACGGTGGCTACCCAGTTCCTCGCCAACGAGATGGTTGTTCAGCACGTCCGGGCACCGGTCTACGATTTCGCGCAGGTTGGACAGGACGCCGACTACCTGGTGTTTGGGACCCAGTACACAACGCGAGGAGGTGCCTACCCGAGATGGGGAGCATTGTGGGAACAGACTTACAAGTTCCGTGAGCCGGCCTTCGCGGTCCGGTTTGCTGGCCTTCCCTACGCCTGGGTCCATCGTCCCGGCGCCGACCCCATGGTACCCCAGCCCGTAGACGCTCAACTTGGAGAGTCCGTGGAATTTGTGGGCTACCGGCTGGCGGAGTCTAGGGTGGCGCCGGGAGAGTCTCTGTTGCTGACACTGTATTGGCAGGCGACGGCGCCCGTGGATGGCGCCTTCAAGGTCTTCGCCCACATACGGGGCCCGGGGGAGCAGCTTATGGCCCAACGGGACAGCGTCCCGGGACGCGGCACACAACCAACAACCAGCTGGTCTCCCGGCGTGTTGATCGAGGACCCATACGTCATCGAGATCCCCAACTCCGCAGCTTCAGGAAACTACGAGATCCACGTGGGCATGTATGACCCGACGACAATGGAGCGCTTGCCGGCGCGGAATGCCGAGGGGACGCGTGTTTTGGACGATAGCCTGTTCCTGACCCAAGTGCGCATTCGACCTCGGGTACCCTCGTGGCGCTGGGCCCTTTCGGCGATCTGGCTGGCGTCTACCGCCGCTGTAGCGGGACACGCTACGTTATCCTCGATGAATCAGGACACCAAGAAGAGTTCCTAGCTCGACCATCGGACACGCCACCAGGCATCCGTCGCTATCTGTCGCACCCAGCCCCCCTAGACCCCTCCCCTGCCCTTGGCAACCAGCGGAAGCGCGCTCAAGAATGAATGCGCGCAGAGATCCCGGCAGATTGACAAGTCGCCCAACGGCTAACTGGCAGCGCCGCGGCAGCGCGCAGCTCGCAGCAGAACACTTGCGCACTGAAGACAATGGGTTAGCATACAGAACTCAGGCCGTCGCTATGCCTATGCCGGTCGGATAAGCCCATCGAGGTTGAATGAAACGACTCGCAGAAATCTGCGACAGAAGGGCAGGACTGCTTGCGCTCATAGGTTATGCGCTCTTCACAGTCTTGATGACCCTCCCAGTCACAACGCGACTCACGACCCATCTAGTCGGCTGCGGTAACGATCCGTACGTCCACTATTGGAACACCTGGTGGGTGGGGGAAGCACTGAGACGCGGGACGAATCCATACTTCACGGACATGCTTTTCCACCCCAACGGCGCCAGCCTGGTCTACCACAACTTCGCCTGGCTGAACATCGCGGGTTCACTGGTGCTGAGGCCGTTCGCGGGGCCCGTGGGCGCCTATAACCTCGTCTACCTGGCCAATATGGCTCTGTGCGGGTTCGCCATGTACCAGCTGACCAACTACGTCGTAGGCTCTCGGGGGGCTGCCTTCATCGCCGGGTTGGTGCACGCCTTCTGGCCTTACCGCATGCAACGCGCTGTTCATCCGAATCTTATCAGCACGCAATGGATGGTCTGGTTCTTATTGTTTCTCATGAAGACCGTGCGAGAGGGAAGACGACGGCACACCCTTCTGACGGCGCTCTTCCTGACGCTCACTGCCCTTGCTCGGCTTCAGTTGTTTGTCCTGGCGCTATTCCCGGCTGCCTTGTATCTAGCCCACAGCTTCTTCACGGAACGCGAGCGCTGGAAATGGGGTACGGTCGGCCGCCTGACGACGATCGCCGCGATAACGACTATGGCGCTGGCGTACCCTCTCTTCCCGCTGGTTCAGCAGCAGATCGCGGGCGAGCATCCGGGGGATCTGTTCCTCGATGAACAAACAACGGATCAATCGGACCTGCTGGCCTATGTGTGGCCTAACACGGACCACCCCCTCCGCGAGGCATTCCTTCGCAACCCGTTCGATGCAACGGTCGTGTTCATAGGCTACTCAACACTAGCTCTGGCGATCTATGGCGTAGTCCGGGAACGCAGCCAAACTCGGATGTGGATTCTGATGGCGGTGATGAGCTTCGTCTTGGCCCTGGGCCCGTCGCTGCGGTTTGCGGGGCAGGTCTACGATCATATTCCGCTGCCCTATAGGCTCGTGGGGTGGACCTTTCCGGTCCGGATTATGCGGAACCCACACCGGTTCAACATCCTCCTGGCAATACCTGTGGCCGTGCTGGTCGGCTTCGGCGTCCGCGCCATTCTCAAGCGCCGCCGCCAGGTGGTAGCCTATGGTTTGGCCGGCCTGGTCCTGTTCGAGTATCTATGGTTCCCAATGCCCACTCTGGCGCTCGAGCATTCCCCGTTCTATGACGAACTGCGCGCAGAGGAGGGTGTCTTTGGCCTATGCGACCTGCCTATGGGGTTCAGCGGACCGGCCAAGTTCTATATGTACCTTCAGACCATCCACGAGAAGCCCATCATTCAGGGCAAGATGTCACGCCCCCAGCGGACGGTCAACGATTTCATCGATGGTGATCCTTTCACAAAGCATTTCCGGCTGACAAAGAACCGAGTCGATCCGGAGCTGACGGCTGTCTCGCGCCATTTGAACTACCTGGCTGAGGCCGGGTTCCGCTACATCATCCTCCATCGAGATCCTCAGCTCGAAAAACGACAGCCAACCGATGAGCACTGGACGGAGTGGCAGGATTGGCTGGTCGCCGAACCCATCTATGAAGATGATCGAATCGCTGTGCATCGCACGAGCCTGGAGTACGGTCGGGACTTCACCTTCGAACGGGACCTAGGAACAGATGTCGGGATCGTCCGGGCCAGAGAGATCCCAGGCTCGCTGAAGCAGGGCAATGTGTTGGAGTTTGAGCTTCTCTGGGGAAGCCGCGAAGCCCCGCGGCGAGACCTGAGGGCGCGCTTCTCGCTTGTCGACGGGCAGGGGGTCGAACGGCAATCGGTGAGGGCCAAGCCCTGCGAGGAGTGGCCTACGAGTGAGTGGCCGCCCCATGCCTTAGCCATCGGCCGTCACGCATTTCAGATAGACCCGCGTCTGCCAGCGGGCGAGTACTCATTGACGGCTGAAGTGGTCGGTGTTGGGCATCGAGCAACGGTGGCAAAGCTGACGATTGAAGCACTTCCAAGGGTATTCAAGCGACCAACCGAGATGATGCGCGCCGTTGACGCAAGTCTCGGTGAAGAGATCCGACTGCTAGGCTACGATCTCGTGCAAGAAGATAACGACTTGGAACTGACGTTGTATTGGCAAGCGGTCGAACGACCAGCAGGTTACTACAAGGCCTTCGTCCACGTGCTGCATCCCGGATCAGGCGCCGTTGTTGCGCAACACGACGCCGTGCCGCGTGATTGGACGTACCCGACCAACTGGTGGGAGAGGGGCGAGGTCGTCAGCGACACGATCGTCTTGTCGATGGGGGATGTGCCGTCTGGCAAGTATAAGCTCGCCGTCGGAATGTATGAGCCCGATGTTGGGGACCGGCTCGCCGTGAGAGACGAAGCAGGCACACGACAGCCGAAGAACCATCTGGTGCTACCGGACGGCATCGCGTGGTGACTGAGCCGATCAGAGGACGCGACCGTGACTGCGTCGTAGGCCACTTTGGCTGGTCACGTCCAGCGGGCCTGCGGGCATCTCTGAGCGTCACGCCCAAGCAGGCCGTCCCAAAACGGGGAACGCCTGCTGGGCTGGAACTCCTGAGCCCAATGGACGAAAGAGGCCACACCTCCGTGGGTCATCTCAGCGACCTCGGTTGTCCTCCCAGTCAATTGGCCCTCGGAGGCGCAGCTCAGAGCCGCTGCACGGTACAGGCTCGTAGGAGAATCTCTAGTCATCGTGGAGGTTCTGCAGGAGACAGCAGTGAAGCAGTCCACTGAGGGTTGGAGACGGACGCTCGGCTGGGTCGGGCTGTTGGCAGTCCTGGTGGGATTGAATTACGTGCGCAGCACGACTAGACTCACGCTGCCGACGCTAAGGGTGGAGGACGGCACGCATGTTTTCGCCCACTTCTATGAGAATCGTAGTGTCGCGGAGATCTTCCGCTTCAAGGCAGGCTACGTTCCTTTGGTGGCGAACATCATTGGGTGGCTATCTGTGCGGCTTCCGACCCGATTCATACCGTACGGGCTCACCTGGTTTCCTCTGGCTCTCTTTGTAGGCACGTGCAGCATTGTCGTCTCCAGGCGTTATGCCGCCTGGATTCCCTCCCAAGAGGCGAGGGGGCTCATCGCCATGCTCTTTGTCCTGTCTCCTCTGGCCAACACCAATCTCCGGGCCCATACGGACTACTCGATATGGACCACGCTATTCATGCTGATCCTGCTGACGGCGCGCCCTCTCCCCCGTCGGCCATGGCCCAAGGCCCTCAGCCTGGGCACCGTGAGCCTACTGATCTGGTCGCATCCACTCACCATCGTGGCGCTGCCGGTGGTGGTGTTTTTCCTCATCCGCGAGCGCGGAGACCGCGCGCTGTATGGCATCACGGCGTTGAACCTGATCATCCATCAGCTGGTCGGGGTGGCATCCTCAAGCGTCTTTGGGAGTATGAAGGGTGCAGCCGTCTTGAGGAAGATTACGGCGGCGGCTGGCTGGACTGTGATTGTGACGGCCAAGACGGCGTTTGCAGCCGTCTTCGGGACATCTCCTCTGGACTGGGCAAATGGGCGCGCCGCCTATCTGTTCGTCGTCTGGGGGCTAGTGTTGGTCGGGACCCTGGCCTACGTGTTTCACAGGGTTCGCTATACTAGAGGCCCGATCCTGCTCTCACTCTACTACATTGTCTCTCTCACGTTCCTGAGCCTCATCAGTCGAGGCTATGACACTGCAGGCCTCATAGAGGGAGGAAGGCGCTACGTCCACGTCCAGGGGCTACTCTTTCTACTGATATACGGCTTGCTGGGCTACGAACTCGGGACGCAGACCCTTGCCCACTACGACAGCAGGCTCCCCCGTCAGGGGCGAGGCTTGATCAAGAGATTGGCCACGACACTCCCTGTAGGGATCCTACTCTGCCATCATCTCGTTATGGGATATGACGTGGGTGACCCGCCTTCGCACGCCGTGGAGAACGGACTCATCGTTCGACGTTTCTTCGATGAACTAGCCGAACTCGAAGCAGTCAAGGGCTCTCACAGGGGGATCTACCTTGTCGGGAGCAAGGTCGATGATTGGCCCATCGTCGTCGACACCCGTTGACGATGGGCCGCAGCGGTCGCTGCTGAGTGCACCGCCCCTATCCTGCTCCGGGCGGATCTCGTAAGAGGGTGCGTGAGCACGGACTCTGCGTGACCGCAGCCCCTCTGCTGCTGACAAAGGGCTGAGTTTGACGAGGCTTCCGGCGTGAATGGGGCAGCGGGATCGAGCCGGCTGCAGACCGATGGGTTCTCAATCAAGCCAAAAAACACAGTCTGAAGCTCGACGGCCATCTGCGCCGCATCAAAGTCCGTACGTGCCACCTCTAGTTGGTTGGAGGGCGAAACTATGCGGACGGGGAGATCCATCAGGCGGCAGGTCAGTCTGTGAACCAGGATCGATCGACGGCCGGACGTCTGGTCTGCACTTGGGCGCGGTCAGCACCATCCCCGATCAGGTTGCACCATGAGACGATGTACAGAGTAGAGTAACACATGCTAGCACTGCGTCCCGCATGTGGTATCATTCACTAGTTCGACTGACGGACGGCGCGGTATTGTTATGATGAGGATTGGGTGAGGGGGTATGAGGCCGCAGATTTGGTCGAGTCGAAAGGATGGCCCGCCAAAGCAACTGTTGAAGCCGTGGGGAGGCCGCGCACGAGAGAGGCCGAAACGGGCATCCGACGGCGCGTTCCGTCGATGCCGTCGCCTCAGGTCCACCGTCGTTCACCTCCGGTTGGCGGTGCCCGCCGTCGCGTCGCCTTCAGGCGATGCCGTGAACGCTGTAACCCTCGACCCCATGACGTTGGTACACCTGAGAATTCCTTCCGCCATTCACGTGCCCGGTCGCGCTCGACACGTCGCCTTTCCACCTACTTGTATGTCTCGGTCATCCGTCATCGGACCTGGAAGCTGTGCGAGCCCGGTCCGTTCCAGGAGGTCAGTCGACGTGGGGTTGCCCGTTCCATGAACGCCGGAGGTGGCCTCTCCGATTGTTGGACAGACCTGGGTTCCTCGTGCCCTTCGCCAATTCATGCCCTGTGCGGGGCCAATGTGGCGCTGAAGACCAGGCGGCTAGCCCGCGCCCCTGTAGATCAGGAGGGTCAAGCCCGCGATTGGGACGGGTCACCGGATCCGGAGGCTGGCTCTGTCTTTCCTCAAGTGAAGAGGATGGCTACATTGTGAAGGACCAGCTGGTTCATCTCTGGAACCGACTCTGTTCAATCGACACGCGATCGGCTCTGACGGCCGTCGCGCTGTATGGTTTGATCACGGCTGTGCTATTCTATCCTATTCCCTTGCAGCTGAACTCGGTGCTGACCGGCTTCGATGGACGCGACGGGTGGGAGCACGCCTGGTGGCTGTGGTTTGCCAAGCACCTCTTGCTGGAGGGACGGGGGCTCAACGATCTCTATCTGCTGAATCATCCGGTAGGGCTCCAGCATCCGTATCAGTGGTCTCTAGCAGCGTTCAGTCTGCTCGCAGGCCTGGTGGGCGTCATCCTGCCGCCGGCCGCGACGTTCAACGTGATGGCCCTCGGCTCGTTCGTGCTATGCGGGTTGGCGGCCTATCACCTGTGCCGTCACGTGACAGGCAGCCACCTGGCAGCCATCATCGGTGGGACCGTCTTTGCTTTCTGCCCCAACCGCATGGGGCACGCCCTGGGTGGATACTTGCCACAGTTGACGGCCTTCCTCTATCCCTGGTATGGTCTGCTCCTCATCCGCGCGTTGGAGCAGCCTAGTCTGAGGCGCGGTATAGGGTTAGGCCTATTAGCGGCGGTGGCTGCACTCATCTGGCCCATGCACATCGCCTACTTCATGCTGCCTTTGACACTCGTGATTGCAGGGGCTGAACTGCTGCGCCTGCGAGGAGGTCTCTTCTCGGAGCAGCGCCTTATGACACTGGGTGTTGGCCTTGCCGTCTCCCTGGCGATCGCGCTGCCATTTTTCGCGCCCCTGGTGGTGGGGCGCTTTCGGGATAATCTGAGCTATCTGTCGACCCACGGCATCGTGCAGCACTCCACCGAGTTGCTCGCTTTCTTCACCCCCTCACCCTATCATCCCGTCCTTGCCCCTCTGGGTCTCGTGCCAGCCTTCGCTAAGCGCGTAATTGATGAGATTCAGACGCTCAGATGGGACTCGGCCTATGTCGGTGTGGTGCCCGTGCTTCTCGGGCTGTGGGGCCTCCTAAGGAGCAAGCCCCGTCCCTGGCGATGGTTCACGCTGGCGTTGGGAGCAGCTGTCCTGTCCCTCGGTCCAGTCCTAATTCTAGCCGGTGAGCCCTTGACGTACATCACCGACGGGTATGAGAGTCGCGTCCTGTTGCCATACGCCATCGTGCGGCAGATACCGCTGCTGGATTTAGGACGGACGCCGGGGCGCCTGAACACGACAAGCATGCTAGGACTCGGCGTACTGGCCGCGTTCGGCGCATCTCGCGTTCTCAGCAAGCTCGAGAACAAGCGGTGGAAAGCGCAGCTCGCGGTCTCGCTCATCGTGGCGATGATCGCCTTCGAGTATGTGGCGATATGGCCCTTTCCCGCAGGTAAGGCGACGATCCCACCCGTTATCCAGCAGGTGGCTGAGCACAGCGATGGCGGGGCTATACTTCACGTCCCGATGGATCGGCGGGCGGTGAACAACCGGGCCTTGTTCTTCCAGACAGCGACGCAAGAGCCGGTCGTGGGTGGCGTCGTACTGCGCACGCTGCCGACCGTGCCACCATGGCAGGAGACCATCGAGGGACTGGTCATAGACGACCGTGATCATGACGTGGTACCCCGCCCCGCCGAGGCTCAGCGTCGTGCCTGGCTCCGCCATCTGGAGATCGAGTGGGTGATTCTGGACCGGTTCTTCCCCGAGGACGAGGCACGTTATCAACCCGGCATCGAGACCGTGTTGGGCCCGGCCGTCCTAGAGGACGACATCTTGACCGCCTTCTCAGTACCCAGCGGCGGTCCGTCGTTGGAGGCACAGCATCTATACACGATAGCCGATCTGGGATGGCACGCCGCAGAGGAGGATGGGGGCATCTGGCGGCGGTGGATGTACGCTGACGGGACACTCTACATCTACTCGGTCCGGGAGGATACAGGAGCACTCCGCTTCAACGTCGATTCACACCTGGATTTCCCGCTCCTTGAGCTCTATCATGACGAACAGCTGGTCGACGCTTTTGTAGTGGGAGATCGAACCACCTACGAGAGTCGATCCATCACTCTGAACCAAGGCATGAACGTATTCCGATTCCACGCGCCCCACGGTTGTCCGCAAGTGCTGGATGACCCCAGCTGTTGGAGCGACGCGCTGTTGACGATCCCGGCGGATACCCATCCGCCCTGCGACGCTCAGACCACGTGTCGCACTTTCGTGTTCGACTCCGTGTCTTTCGTTCCAGAGAACGACCTCCCGAGGCGAGACGACCGAGGTCAACTTCGGCGACACCCTGCGGTTGCGCAGCTGGGCCGTGGAGGCTAGTTCGGCGCAGCCTGGACAGACGCTGGCGGTGACGATGACGTGGGAGGCGATGGCGGAACCAACTACGCGGCACGTCGTCTTTGCGCATCTGGTCTCCCCGGAGGGCAAATTGGTGGCCCAGCACGATGATGCGCCGGTGGGCAGTGTCGCACCGCGCTCCGCCTGGCCCGTGGGGGCTATCCTGACGTATCCCATCGAACTCCAAGTCCCCGCCGACGCGTCCCCGGGCGAGTACGACCTTCTGGCAGGGGTGTACGTCTGGCCAAGCCTGGAACGCCTGCCGGTGGTCGCAGGCGCCTCGCCCGTGGAGAACAGCGCGATTGAGTTGACCAAGGTGCAGGTGACCCCTTGATCCAACGCGCACGTAGGCGCTGGCCGGATCTGCTTGCCCTATTCGGAATCACGGCTCTTTCGCTGGCGTACCTGTGGCCTTTGGTTCGTCGATTTAGCTCGGCGATGGCCGGCGACGGGTTCGATCGGTATGTATTCCAGTGGACCAATTGGTGGGTCACCAAGGCTCTAGCCCAAGGTCAACGGCTCTATCACACCGAGGTGCTGTTCCATCCGCAGGGAGCTGATCTCCATTTCCTGAGCTATTCCTGGCTCAATACCTTTGTCTGGTGGTCGCTGCAGGGAGTCCTGGGCAAGGTAGCAGCCTACAACTTCACCGTGTGGTGGAGCTGGCCGCTGGCCGGCTTCGGCGCTTACCTGCTCGGACGCCAGGTGCTGGATGACCATCGGGCGGCCTTTATCGCCGGCATCATCTACGCCTTCTATCCCTACCACTTCGCACAGCGAAACCACCTCAACTTGCTCAGCATCCAATGGATTCCCTTCTCCCTGCTTTTTCTAGTTCGTGCAACCAAGGATAGCCGTTGGCTGGACGGGGCGCTCTCCGGACTCTTCTTCGCCTTCTCCGGCCTCTCGAGCTGGCACCTCCTGACATTGAGTGGACTGCTGGGTGGATTGTGGGTGCTCTACGCCTCACTATCGAAGCAGATGGTGTGGTCGGCTAAGACGTGGCGAGCGCTCTTGGCGCTGGTCATCACCGTGGCAGCCGTCACCGGCCCGTTTCTGGCCCCACTGGTGTGGAAGCAGGTCGCAGGCCCGGCTGACGAGAGCCCTTACCTCGGCAAGGAGACAGAGACACAGACCGATCTGGTGGCTTATTTCTTGCCTAACCTGTACCACCCGCTGTGGGGCGATGCCGCGGCACCCGTCCACCGCCGTTTCCTACGTGCCAAGGATCACGCCGTGGCGCTGGGGTATGTGCCTCTGGGTCTGCTGATCTGTGCTGTGGTTCGGTGGGGAAAGGAACGGACAGGGCGGTTCTGGTTGATAGGGTTCGCCGTCTTCTGGCTCCTAGCACTCGGCCCCTTCCCGCGCATCAACGGTGAGCCTTACCCGAGCATCCCCTTGCCCTACCGGCTAGTGGGTTGGAGTTTCCCGGTGCGCTCGCTCCGCAGTCCAGCGCGGTTCAACATCATCGTCGGCCTTTGCCTGTGCGTGGTGGGCGGCGCATCGGCGCGGTGGCTGATGTCCAAGCTGCCGAGACGTCTCTCGACCACAGCTTTCGTAGTGATCACCGCGCTGATCATGCTGGAGTACTGGTCATGGCCCTTCCCCACGAGAGTGCCGAGTATGCCCGCAGGCTACGCGCCGATCATCGCGGACTCAGGTGACTTTGCCATTGCTGATCTCCCGATCAGCAATGACCTAGCCAAGCAGTATATGTCCTACCAGACGGTCCATCAGAGGCCGACGGTAACAGGGCACGTATCGCGTCCCCCGGAAGAGGCCTATGCTTTCATCGAGTCCAACGATCTGCTACGGTCGATGTGGCGAGGCCGCCAGCCTGACCCTCAAGGCGACGCGCAGGCCGATCTGGCGGCGTTGGCGGACGCTAACGTGCGCTACCTGGTCGCGCACAAGCCTGAACTGAGCACCAACGAGCTAGCTTCGCTACATGCGTACCTTCGACTTGAGCCAGTATATGATGACCAGGAGATCCGGATCTATTCCACGACATCTGCAGATGGGCATTGATATGGATCGCTGCCACTTGAGAGCTTGGGCACGACGCCACAAGAAGGACCTCGTCGCGATGGCGCTCTTCGCGGCGGCAACCGTCGCGTTGACCTGGCCCGTGATCGCACAGATGACCAGCCACCTGCCGGGCCGCGGCGATGACCTGCTGGTGCACTACTGGAACGGTTGGCGCACGAAGCAATTCCTCCAACACGGGGGCGAGTTATTCTTCACGGATTTGGTTTACTATCCCAGCGGCGTCAGCCTGTTGTACGCGAACCTGTCCTGGATGAACATCGCGATGTGGCTTGTCCTGGAGCCCATCCTGGGGGGCATTGCCGCCTTCAACACCTTCTATCTCCTCAACCTCTTCCTCTGCGCCGTGGGTATGTACCTGTTGGTCCGGTACCTGACGGACTGGCGCGGGGCCGCCTTCGTGGCCGGTATGGTTCACGCATTCTGGCCCTACCGCCTGTTTGAGATCGGGCATCCCAATCTAGTCACCACGCAATGGGTGCCCTTGTTCCTTCTGTTCTTCATCCGCACCATACGGGAGGAGCGGAAGTGGCGAGATGCTATTCTGGCCGCTGTCTTTTTCACGCTGACCGGCTACGCTCGATGGCAGTTGCTGGTTCTGGCGGCCATCGCCGCCGCCGTGTACGTGGTGTACAGCCTATGGTTTGAGCGCGACCGCTGGCGCGGGAACGTGATCCAGGCCATCGTGCTGATGGCCTTCCTGTCGACCGCGATGATGGCGCCGGCCACGTATCCCATTGTCCTGGACCAGCTGACCAGGACACACCCTGAGGATCTCTTCGTGGAGAGCATTATCCCCAAACAGACGGACTTCCTAGCGTACGTCATCCCGCCGCACAATCACCTGCTCGAGGGCCTGTTCAGAGGAACGGAGTATGCCGACGCCTGGGACCGAGCCTGGTACAGCAACGCCTATCTCGGCTACGTGGTGATCATCCTGGCCGCCCTGGGCATCGGCAAGACAGGACGCATGGCATGGTTCTGGGCAGCGCTGGCTCTGGTCAGCTGGCTGCTGGCCATAGGCCCGGCGCCCCGCATCAACAAGCACGTCTACACCAATATACCCTTGCCGTACCTACTCGTCGAGGACTTCCTACCTATACGCATCATGCGCGAGCCGCGTCGCTTCAACATGCTCCTGGCCATCCCCTTCTCGGTGGCAGCCGGCTACGGCACACAAGCGCTTCTGGAGAGAATGCGCAAGGCGAATTTGAGCAGGCTGCTGTCCCGAGCAGTTCTCGTGGGTATCGTTCTGCTGATCTTGGTTGACTACGCCCAGCTGCCAGTCCGGACCTTCGACACGGCGATGTCCTCGTTCTACAACACGCTGGCCGAGAGCCCAGATCGGTTCGCTCTGCTGAACCTGCCCACAGGTCGAAGCCGAAGCCCCTACTACATGCTCTGTCAGACCGTGCACGGCAAGCCCATCGTGGAAGGTAGTGTCGCCCGTCCGCCCCGAGAGGCCAAGGTCTTTGTGGAGGACAACCCGTTCCTCCGCTATCTACGGGATCACAGGATGATGAACCCCGAGACTCCCGACGTCTCACGCCAACTGACCGTCCTGGCGGATGCCGATATCCCTTACTTGATCATCAATGAGCTGTGGGCATTTCCGTGGGAGAAGAGGAATTGGCGCAGCTACATCACCTACGAGCCACTCTACAGCGATCGATTCATCAGTGTCTATCGGACGGACCCGGAGGCAGGGCGCGACTTCCAACTCGAGCAAGAGATGCGTGAAGGCTTGGGCGTCACTGAGATCATCTCGTCCACGGCCTCCATCGGCCCCAACACGTTGATGGAGACGTCGGTGATGTGGGGGACATCGCAGGCGCAGAGTGAGGATCTGTCAGCAGAGCTGGCCCTGGTTGACGAGGCTGGGCAAACTCGCCAAAGCGCGAGCTTCCCACCTGTCTCCAACTGGCCAATGAGCCAGTGGCCGGCCAACGCCCTGGGAAGAGGCGATTTTGCGTTCCGAGTCGATCCACGGCTGCCGGGAGGGACGTACAAGCTTTCGCTCTCCCTGGTCAGCCCCGACACAGGAGAGCGCGTGGGTGACGCGGTGACGATCCGTGAGGGACTGAAGATGAAGATGCCACCGCGTGTCTTCGAGAGACCCGACATGGAGGTTAGCCTGGACGCCCAGTTTGGAGATGTCCTGAGACTGCTTGGGTTCGACGCGAGCACAGAGGGCGAGACATTGACCATCGACCTGCACTGGCAGGCCGCGCGGCGAATGGACGAGAGCTTCAAGATCTTCGTCCACGTCTACGATACGGAGACCGGAGAGATCGTGGCACAAAAGGACACCGTGCCGCGAGACTGGACGTACCCAACGAGCTGGTGGGAGGCCGGTGAGATCGTCCTCGACGAAGCGCGTCTGGATGTGGGGGCCCTGGCACCTGGCCCTTACAGACTGGCGGTGGGGGTCTACGACCCAGAGACCGGCGTGCGATTACCGGTGGAGGCGTATCCGCCCAACCTCACGGTAGACGATCGGCGTCTCTTCCTAATGGGAGGGCCCGCGCGGTGACGGACGACCCTCTGGGATCCTCGCGCGACCCGTCCATCCGGCATCAGAGGATGGACGTATGACCCGCTGGCTCGAGAAGGTTCGCCGCCGCCCCGCCCCCGCGATCCTTGCTGCCTACGCATTCGTGACCCTAGTGATGACCTATCCCCTCGGTCTGCGCCTGGGCACGCACTTGTTCAGTAGCACGAACGATTTCTGGATCTACCCCTGGAACAACTGGTGGGTGGGAAAGGCGCTAACGCAGGGATATGACGTTTACTTCACGCCCTATCTGTTCTACCCCCAGGGCGCGATGCTCGTGTGGCACGGGTTCAGTTGGTTCAACACGCTTATGTGGCTGCCCATCCAGCTCCTGCTGGGCGATCTTGCGGCTCACAACATCACCATCCTCCTCACGTACGTGGTGGCCGGATACACCGCGTATCTCCTCGCCTATGAGGTGACCGGGTCTCGGCCAGCCGCCTTCCTGGCCGGGCTCGTGTATGCATTCTACCCACACCGATACGGACACCGAGGACAGCTTAAGTTGCTCTCCAACCAGTGGACTCCGCTGGTCGGCTTCTTCTTGATACGGTTGACGCGCGGCGGGCGGGCGCGAGAAGGCGTGGGGCTCGGCGTTGCACTGGCGCTGTGCGGACTGTGCGGATGGCACCAGTTGTTCCTGGCCGGGCTCTGGGGGGGCACGTGGCTGATCCATAGCCTGGCGGCCGAGCGCCAGCTCTGGACAAAACAAACGATGCGAGGCCTCATGCTGGGCGTTCTCGTCTGCACCGTGGTCCTGGCCCCACTCCTCACGCCTATGATACGGCAGTTGGTGCGAGATCGAGGCGTGGGGCTTGAGCCCTCGTCGGAGTCCGGTGAGAAGCAAACGGACTTACTGGCTTTTTTCCTCCCCCCGGCCGATCACGTCCTGTTCCGGAGCGAGGCAATCGGACGCGTCTATGAGGAGCACGTGCACTTTGGTGGAGCACCAGCGGCGATAGGCTGGGCATCGTTGGTGTTGACCGGCCTCGCCGTGTTGAGACAGCGGAAGGCAGCCCGGCCGTGGGCTCTGGCGGCCCTCGGGCTGGCATTGCTTGCACTGGGTTCCAGGCTGCAGGTGAACGGGCGGGTGCGTCCCATTCCAATGCCGTACACCCTCCTTAGTCGTACGTTCGTCGGAACCTTCATTCGGAATCCCAACCGCTTCAACATCGTGCTCGCACTGCCCATCTCCGTGCTGGTCGCCCTCGGTTGGCAGGTCGCCAGAGTGGGCCGGGCACGCCTCGTCCGGGCGGCTCCGTGGTCAACCGTCGCGATGTCAGTGCTGATCCTGTTCGAGTACTGCACGGTCCCTGTCCCCACAGCCCAGGAGCCGGCCTCTCCCTTCTACCGGCAGCTCCAGGAGGAGAGCGGGGACTTTGCAGTGGCTGATTTTCCCATCGACCTGGGAAGAGATAAACACTATCTCTACACACAGACTTTACACGAACGCCCCATGGTTGGCGGGCACATTAGTCGACCGCCCGTCGATGCCCATGCCTTCATCGACGAAGTCCCACTCCTCACCGCGGGGCGTGAAGGCCCCCCCGACGAGGGGGAGCTGGACGACGTCTCCAGACAGCTTGCGCCGCTGGCCGCCGCGGACGTGCGCTACGTCATGATCCATAAGGACCGCGCGAAGAGATCAAGTGTCAAGGCATGGCGACGGTGGTTCCCCTTCCGTCCAGCCTATGAGGATGACCGAATCATCGCCTATCGCTCTACACCACAGGCGGGGCGGGACTTCGGTTTCATCGGCCTACTGGACGACGGCGTGGGCATCGTCTCTGGGAATGTAGAGCCAGATCAGGCCGTCGCCGGGGCACGCGTCACTGCGGAGCTGACGTGGGGATCGGATGATGCACCGAAGCAGGACTGGCGAGGCGAAATCACGTTGCTGAAAGAGGGGGGAAGGGTTGCGGACACGGTGCATTTCGAGCCCTTCGAGGGTTGGGAGACATCGGCCTGGGGACCGAACGCACTGGCCCGCCGAACGGTGACACTGCATCTCGACCCCGCCATGCCCGGGGGTCGGTATGATGTTGCAGTCGGGTTGGATGGGGGAACGGCAGACCCTGTGGTAATCGACTCCCTTGACGTGGAAGGGATAGGGAGGGCCCTTGAGGAGCTCAAGGTCGATCGTCGCGTCACCCTTCCTCTCGGGCGCGATCTCCTGTTCCTGGGATATGCCGTGGAACAGCAGAGTGATGCCCTCGTGGTCACCTGGCACTGGCAGGCACTGCGCGAGATGACAACGAGCTACAAGCTGTTCCTGCACCTTTACGACGATGAAGATGGCTCCCTGGTAAGCCAAGTCGACGTCGTTCCGGGAAACTGGAGCTACCCCACCAACCTCTGGGGATTCAATGAGATCGTTTCCGACCGCGTTACCCTGCCGGTGGCGGAGATCCCACCGGGGACTTACCAGATGGCAGTGGAGGCTTACGACGCAGAGACGGGTCGTAGACTCCGCGTTCCTGAGGTGGATGGGTGGACCGTGATCGACCACGCCGTCGTCTTAGACACCGTCACCGTGCCGTGAAGACATCGCGACGCGAGTCTGTCGTTCTCATCGGCGCAACGGCAGGTTACGTACTGCTGACGGTCCTCATGACCTGGCCCGTATGCTCCCGCTTGACCAGCCATCTGATAGGCAACGGGGACGACATGTGGGTGCACTACTGGAACGGTTGGTGGGTGAAGCGGGTGTTGCGACAGGGAGGGAGCCTCCTCCACACGCCGCTTCTATTCCACCCCACTGGCGTCAGTCTTCTCTACCATAACTTCGCCTGGGTCAACATCGCCGGGTGGCTGCTTGTTGAACCGCACGCCGGCGGTATTGCGGCCTACAACCTGACGCACCTGATCCACATTCCCCTGTGTGGCCTGACCATGTTCCTCCTTGCACGCCGCCTCACGGAATCAAACCACGCTGCCTTCGTCAGCGGCCTGGTGTACGCCTTCTGGCCCTATCGAATTCTAGACGTCAACCATCCCAACATGATTGCCACCGAGGGATTCCCACTGCTCATGTTGGGGCTGATTCGGCTTATGCGGGATGATGCGCCGTTCCGTTCTGGTATCCTTGCGGGTCTTATCCTGGTCGTTATCGGCTACACGCGTTGGCAGCTGCTCATCCTGGCAGCCGTCTTGATCAGCCTCTATTCACTATACCTGCTCGTTTGGGACCCAACTCGCTGGACGTGGCGGCGGGCGGGCGGCTTGGCGCTTTCCGGCCTGGTCGCCCTATCGGTGACGGCGCCAGGCCTCTACCCTCTGGCGCGCGACCAGTTCACCGGTGGTTCGTCTGAGAAGCTTTTTGACGTCAGTGTCGACGATCCTGAGCAGGATTTGATGGCCTGGGTCGTCCCTCAGCACCAGCACCCGCTGGCCCAGCAGGTCACCCGCACCTTCTCGGGCTATGGGCGGTCGACGGCACGAGGGCGTTACGCCGCCTATGTGGGATGGGTTGCCGTCGGTCTCGCCGTCCTTGGTGCAGCGTCGCGCCGCACGCGTCCGAGAACCTGGCTCTGGGTAGGTATGGCGGTCTTCTGCTTCCTCATGGCGCTGGGTCCCACGCTCCGCGTGAATGCCGCCACGTATGAGCGAGTCCCCATGCCTTACCGCCTGATCGGCTGGCTCCCCCCAATTCGCATGCTTAGACATCCGCACCGGTTTACGGCGCTTCTCGCCCTGCCCCTGGCAGCCTTGGTCGGGCACGGGTTTGTGGCACTGAAAAGCCTATCGGACCGATGGAGGTACACCCGGGTGGTGACCCGGGCCCGGATCCTCACGATCGTGGTGGGGAGCTTGATTCTGGTCGATTACTGGAGCCTGCCTACGGCGACCGTGTCCGCGAGCGTGCCAGGCTTCTACGAGATGCTCGTCGACGAGCCCGGCGGTTCCGCCATCGTGGGGCTGCCAGGTGAACGGCAGGCGACCGAACGATACATGTTCTATCAGACGATCCACGAGCATCCGATACTTGGGGGCCACGTTTCCCGCCTACCACGGGATGCTCTCTCCTTCGCCGAATCGGTGCCGCTGCTGCGCGGGATCTACAGGGACGGCGGACTGAACACGGACGCAACCAACATCTCGCACCAACTCTCCCTTCTAGCCGACGCGGGCTTTCGTTACATCGTGATCCACAAGGATATGGAGAAGCTCGAGACGGTGGCAGCCTGGCAGCACTACTTCGCCATTGATGCTCGATACGAAGACGTGCGAGTGGCTGCGTACGCTACCAGACCGGTAGCGGGGCGAGACTACACCATTCGGTACGCGTTGGGGCAGGGGCTAGGACTCGTCGATGCTGCCGTTCTGCCGTACAAGCACGATGCAGGTCCAGCCTTGGCCCTGGACGTAGTGTGGAGCGCCGCCGAACCGCCTTCATCGGGCCTGGAGACCCAGGTGTCACTGCGGGGACAGGATGGCACGAAGCAAGCTCAGCGCTTCCAGATCTCACCCGAATGGCCCACCGAGTTGTGGACCACCGGCGCCCTAGTCCGGAGTCGCTACCACCTCGAGATAGGTCCGGAACTGCCCGACGGGCTCTACGAGGTCGCTCTCGGCCTGGGTGAGGCTGATAGCGGCGAGAGCGTGGGCGAACGGGCAAGTATCGGCCGGGTGGTGGTGGGACAATCCATGGGCGGACGCGCTGTACACTCCGTCGATCAGGCCCTCAGCGTCCGCTTCGGTGAAGGTCTGCGTCTGCTTGGGTACAGTTGGGCTACAGAGGAGGACCAGCTCAGCGTACGGCTCCACTGGCTGGCGGACGAGCGGCTGGAGGAGGACTACAAGTTCTTCGTGCACCTGGTCCCTGCGCACCAGAAGGAGCCCCTCGCTCAGGCAGACGTCATGCCTCACGAGTGGACCTACCCGACGACAGACTGGCAGCGCGGACAGGTGGTCAGCGACGAGATCGTGCTTTCCACAACGGACGTACCGCCCGGGGACTACGAGCTGCTGGTGGGTGTCTATGACCCTCGGACGGGCGAGCGTCTGTCGATTGGCGACCTCGCGCCGGGCCTCAACGTTGAAGATCAACGCTTGGTGCTCCCTACATCCATCACTCGCTAACGGATAGGCACCTGGCTTCCGGGCGTGTCACGCCTGGCGTGTCCCGCCTGGCACATCCCCTCGGCCTAGCTTTCGGCCGCCCACCGGGCCGGCAGTGTGTGAGCACGAGGTGCGTATTCGAGTCGGAAACGCGCAGTGCGGCACAGGGGTGACCAGCGAGTCGGGCCGCGGCACCTACGTCTTCGCCCGGGGCACGTGGTAGGGGAGAAACCGACACAGCCTTGGAGACAATCACTTCACTCCCCAAGAACCGCCCGGGCAACGGCGCTGGCGTGCGGCAATCCCCGGATGAGCAGCCTCCGTAGCGGGCGGAGCGCCACCTTGCCAGTCAACTCCCTGCTAGTTATAATATTCCCCGCTTTGCTTAACGCGAATCGTGACCTTAATACGGGTGAGCAACAGGGCTCACCCGTTCAGCTTAGAGCCACTATCGACGCGAGTACCTCCCGCTGATGAACGTGCTGAAGGCTTCTGGCGTCCGACGCCCGGTTGGCATCCTCCTATTGACAGCGCTCGCCAACGCGGCCATACTGTGGAACCCGTCGCGATTGCTTGTGTTCGCGGCGGGGGCACTGCTTCTCTGGCTTCTCCCCGGATTTCTGCTGACCCAGACAGTCCTCGGTCGGGATCAGCTCGAGGATTGGCTGGAGGTTCTGGTCTTGACGGTAGGCTTCGGCTTGACCACCCTCATTCTGGGTACATTGGGGCTGCATTACGTGCCGGGCCCACTGGAGCTCCTACACATACTGGTGCTCTACAACGGTGTTGTCTTGGCATTACTGGCGGTTGCTTTCCTCCGTGGAACCAGCCTGACCCTCAACCTCGACAAGTCTGCCCGGCTTCATCGGTTGGTCCTGCTCGGTCTAGTACTGGTAGCCATCCTGTTTCGCCTCGCAAACCTGGGCTACTCGGAGTTTCAAGGTGACGAAGCTCGAGCCATGCTGATGGCAGGGGGGGTCATACGCGGAGAAGATGGGATCCTCTTCTTGCACCGGAAGGGCCCAGCCGAGATCCTGATACCGGCGGCCTTCTACGCTTTGGCTGGGACGACGAATGAGCTGGTGGCGCGCCTCCCCTTCTCACTTGCAGGCATTACGGCTATCGTCACGATCTATCTTCTCGCGCGGCGCCTGTTCGCAGAACACCGGGGCGCAGCCCTCACCACACTTGGGGTCTTGGCAGTCGATGGATACTTGATTGCCTTCGGCCGAATCGTCCAGTACCAAAGCATCGTGGTTCTGATGATGGCTCTCACGGCCTGGTGCACGTATGGGTGGTATGCGGCGGGAGATCGCAACCTGCTATGGCTGGCCTCCCTTTTCCTGGCCGTTGGCACCCTGGCGCACTATGAGGCCCTGTTCGTGGCGCCCTTTGTCGCCTGGCTGGTCATAGACCGCGCAGTACAGTCGGGCTGGAGCAGCCTCAGCTGGCTCCGGCACGCCGTTGGACCGGCACTGGTCCTGGTCGGGGTGCTAGCATCATTTTATGCGCCCTTCGTCCTCCATCCCCAGTTCGAGGCGACGGCATCCTACCTGGCTGAAGAGCGCGTCGGTGGAGCCTCGCTCCATAACAACCTGGCCGACTACTTCTGGCGCGCCACGTTCTACAGCTCCACGTACTACGTAGTATTCCTCATTCTGGCGGTTCTGGCCCTGGTGGCAGAGAACGTGCACAGAGGGTGGGGGGTCTCCTCAGTCGGGGGGGGCGTCTTCGGGCTATGTGTCCTGGGGATGGTGATCGCGGCGTCTTTTCCCAACGCACTGATGCTCGGCGATCTCGATTTGAGCCTGCTGCCGTTCGCGGCTTTCCTAGCCGTCGCCCTTGCTTCACCCGAGAGCTCCACAGAATTGAGGGCCGCGCTCATCTGGTTCGCGCTGCCCAGCTTGTTCCTGTGGTTCCTCACCCGTAAGCCAAAGAACCACGGCTACATCCTAGTTCCCGCCTGGGGACTTCTGGTGGGGGCAGCCGTCACCAGAGGCACCGAGATACTCAAGAAAAGGGCTACCCCCCACCTGGATCGCGCGACAGTCACGCACGTTGGACTGGCAGCTGGCGTCGTGCTGCTCGCTGTCTTTGGCACCTATGAGTATACCGTCCTCATCCGACACGAACCGAACTACCTAAAGGTCTATCCGGAGGCGCGTCTTGCTTTGTACCCGTCCGTCCACGGCGACGAGCTCCCGCGCGTTGGATTCTTCGGGTTCCCGCACCGAAGCGGGCTCAAGGCAGCCGGGGCCCTCCGAGCGAGAGGTCTGCTTCAGGGAAGCTACGACGCCAGCGCTGAGCCACTGATTACCTCGTGGTACACGAGACGGATGGCGTGGTGCCCTGGGCGCGCGGACTACTATCTGATCAGCGACCCCGTTCAGGATGAGGAGCCCTTGGCGGCAGAGACGGTGCGGGCGGAGGAGAGTCTCCTCGCGCTCGTCCGGTCGGGACATCAGGATATGCTGGAGATCTACGCGCGGAACGGGACAGAAACCCCGCGAGACTACGACCTGGCAGACCTGGTGCCCGAATTTGACACATCCACCGCGATCGCCCCTTGGTTGTGGTCGCTCCGGAACCCAGTGCCGACGTACCGGGTGGAAGCCCGCCTGGGCAGAACGATTGAGTTGCTCGGTTATGACGTACTGGGACGCATCGAAGCGGGGAAGCGACTGCCCGTCATGCTGTACTGGCAATCATCGGAGCCCATCGATCATCACTACAACGTCTTCGTGCACGTGGAGGTGCCGGGCCAGCCTATCTGGGGCCAGAGCGACGGCACTCCCGGTTGCGGTTCGATGCCGACGACGGCTTGGGAAAGCGGCGCGACTGTCGTCGACGGCCACAGTCTCTCGCTCGACGCATCGACGCCGCCGGGCACCTATCCACTGTTGGTTGGACTCTACGATCCGATGACGGGGGAGCGTCTGCCGGTTGAAGGACGGAACGCCAGCAAGAGCGGGAATGCAGTGATGCTCGGCACAGTCGAGGTCGTCGCGCTCGCCTCCACTCAGGCGGAGGGGAGGGGCCAGCTTTGACCCGCGAGAAGCGCGTTGAGATCATCATAGTCGTCCTGATCCTGGCCCTGAGTCTAGGCCTGAGGCTGGCGGGGTTGAACCGTTTCATCGTGTGCGACGAGGTGCGATGGACTTGCCGTTCGGTCAACTTCCAGCAGGCACTCTTCAGGGGTGACTGGAGGAACACCTACCGCACCGGTCATCCGGGCGTGGTGACCACGTGGCTGGGCAGCCTCTTCATCCACGATGACGACCCACGCATGCGGGCTATGTGCCAGGAAACCCTGGATGGACGCAAGGTCGTCTGGGCAGGCGAGACCCGGGAAGAGCGGACTGACCTGATGCATCGGCTGGGTAGCTTGCTCTTCCAAGGGCGGGTCGGCGTAGGTGTCTTCACCTGGATCTGCATCGTCGCGATCTACTTGCTGACCCGACATTTGTGGGGCGCACGAATCGCTGTGCTAAGCCTGGTCTTCACGGCCTTGGATCCCTTCTACCTCGGGCTCTCCCGATTCCTGCACGTTGACGCCGTGCTCACGAGCCTCATGATGGTGTCCGTACTGGGATTGATCGCCTACACGCGCCGGTCCGGGTCGCGTCGGCGTCGCACCATGGCCCTGCTCCTGTCGGGCGTTGCCACTGGGCTGGCGATGCTCCAGAAATCTCCCGCGATGTTCCTCGGACCGTTCGCGGTCCTGGTCTTGGGGCTCGATGTCCTGCGACAGGGGCTCAGTCGATCGGTCGTCGCTCGCGCCGTGCGAGACCTTCTCATCTGGGGCATTGTTGCCCTGGCGATCTACGTAGCGATGTGGCCGGCGCTATGGGTCAGCCCTGTCGATACAGTGACCCGGGTGGTGGGGAAGGCACTGGGCTACGCCCAGGAGGGACATGGTTCAGGTAACTACTTCATGGGTCGTCCCGACGAAGATCCCGGTTGGCTCTTCTACCCAATCGCCACCGCCTTCCGATTCAGCCCGTTGGCATTGATCGGTCTGTTCTGCGGCTCGTTCGGCGTTCTAAGCGGGAAAAGTGACCAGGAACGACGCTTCGGCATCGTCGTGCTACTGGCTTATGGGCTGGCCTTTTGGGCTTTTATGAGCCTCGGGGACAAGATGTTCGATCGCTACTTCCTCCCCGTCTTCCCCGCCCTGGCCATCGTGGCAGCAGCGGGCGTATGGTGGGCCATCGACGCGCTGAGTTCGCGTTTCGAGGGCCCCGACAAAGTCCTGAAGCAGCCGCTCCTTGTGCCCGCATTGGCGCTGATCATCCAGATCGCGATCACAGTGCCCCACCACCCCCATTATCTGACGTACTACAATCCCCTCCTTGGCGGAGGAAGACAGGCGGAGAAGGTTCTGCTGATGGGATGGGGCGAAGGGATGGAGCAAGTGGCAGCTCATCTCAACGCCAAGTCGAATGCCGAGGATCTTCAAGTGGCGATGTCCGCTTTCCCCAGCTTCGCCCCGCAGTTCGACGGAGACACCCGCTCCATCGAGAACTACAGCGTCTGGGAGACAGATTACGTGATGTTCTACCTCTCCCACGTGCAGCGACTGCACAACCAGGATCTCCTCTCTGAGTATCTGTTCAACGCAGACGTCGAGCCCGAGAAGGTGGTCACGCTGCATGGGGTTGACTACGTCTGGCTCTATCCCAATAGACACTACGTGGAACCCATGGCGTACATTGAGGAACGAGCGATTTCGGACGGAGACTCGTGTATTCTTGTCAATGGAGACTCACTATTCGCCAAGTATTACAAGGGCAGCTTGTCGCTCGTCACATTCCAGGCCGAGTGGGATCGACGCGAGGAGTACTACATCTATCCACTGGCGGAAGAGGTAGATGCGTTGCTCCGAACTCAGGCCCCGCAGTGTGAGCGGGTGTGGTACGTGCGTTATCCCGAGACGGAACGTAGGATGTACATCGATCTCCTGGAGAACCAAGCACTCCTGGAACAGCGAGCCGAATTCCCTCAAGTGGTGGTCAGCGAGCACCGAATCGTGATCGACGACGTAGTACCGCAGTCCGTCGACTATGTGTTTGGGGGTCTGCACCTGACGGGCTATGGCATCACGGATCCTCCACCCGCGTGGGGCGTAGATGCTGGCGTCACACTGGCCTTTGAGTCCCGAAGCAGCTTCACCAAGGACTATTCGGTGTTCCTCCACCTCTATGATGACCAGGGCCATCGGATCGCCCAGAACGACAGGTTGATCCGAGACAAAGCAGGTCGGCCAACGTCGGATTGGCCCGCCGATCACACCGGGGTGGGACTCTACCATCTCGCTATCGCTCCCGGTACACCACCGGGGGAGTATGCGCTGAAGATCGGCGTCTATGACTGGAAGACGGGAGAGCACCTGCACGTGGAGGGAGAAGCGAAGGTCGAGATCCCCGTGTGGGTCGATGTACCTCCCGAACCGCCACACCCAGCCGAGCTAAGGATCCCTCATTGGGTGGAACGCGAGGTCACGCCAGAGCTGCGGCTTCTGGGTCACGAGCTGGGCAACGAGTCGCTAGTCGCCGGCGACACACTCTACATTCGACTATTCTGGGAGACGCTGGCGCAGGGGAATGAGCTACACCCGGTGGACGAAGATCACGCACTCCAACTGGGACTCCGAGGCTTTGATGGCGAGCTGTACGGGGCAAGACGGTTTGACCTGGTCAGGACCAACTATCCGACCAGCCGC
The DNA here is from genome assembly GCA_964542755.1 of uncultured Anaerolineales bacterium. Taxonomy (GTDB): domain Bacteria; phylum Chloroflexota; class Anaerolineae; order B4-G1; family B4-G1; genus SKLM01. The sequence goes on along the minus strand of CAZIWL010000010.1, from coordinate 5,183 downwards.
TGGCGACGGGGCGAGCTTCTGCAGGAGCGGTACTATCTGCCGGTGAGCGAGGATGTACCAACGGGTGAAGCTACGGTTGAACTGAACCTGCTGGGTGAAGATGGAGAGCTAGTACCGTCCGAGCCCGTCGAGGTAGCGCGGATCTGGGTCCAGTCGCCCGAACCATCCTTTGAAGCCCCAGCGGCGCTCCCGAACGAGTCCGGGGTTGTCTTTGGCGATAGGGTACAGCTGCTAGGGTACGACCTGGAGATCTCGGCCAGGGCCGGAGGGGACATCGACGTGACCCTCCACTGGCAGGCAGAGCGCGAGATGGAGAAAACCTACAAGGCCTTCGTGCACCTGTACGACGAGTCTGGTGCACTGATTGCACAGCAGGACGGACCCCCGGGTCTCGGTGCAAGACCTACAGAGATCTGGAGAGAGGGTGAGGTCGTCTCCGATCGCTACCGCATCCCAGTGGAGCGGGAGATGCTACCGGGAACGTACCTGGTAGGCACAGGGCTCTACGACGCCGGGTCAGGGGAGCGACTGGCAACCGTCGGGCCCGATGGGGAGCGATTGGATCAGGACCGCGTCATCCTAGGAACGGTAGAGATCCTACCGTAGCTCGGGAACCGGGGTCGGGGCAGGGCGCCGCGGGAGTTATCGGTTTCAGCCACACGGTCTGTCGACCGTTCCCGCCGGGTCTGGGTGCTCCAGGCCTCGGTCCACTAGAAGACGGCTTCAGGAGACCAAGCATTCGCACAGGACGTACCCGTTAGCGAGATCCTGCACCATGCGCGTCGCCGGACCTTGGCGCGTCAAATCCGCTGGCGATGCGCGTGAGGTCGGAGCGTCCTGTCCAGGGGTTCATATGGATCAACGGTCAGCCCGCATACGCACGACAATAGAGATTCTGATTATCGCGGTCGTTCTGACGGCCAGTCTTGTCCTGCGCCTGGTCGGGCTGGATGCGTTCGTCGTGAACGACGAGATGCGCTGGACCTGCCGGTCGATCGGCTTCCAGGAAGCGTTGAGTAGGGGGGACTGGGCTAGCACGTTCCGCACTGGACATCCAGGCGTCATCACAACGTGGCTGGGCACCCTCTCCATCCCATTGGACGCAGCGGACGCCGAGGCACGGGAGGCGTGTCAGATAACGCCGGCGGCCAGCAAGCTGAGCGAATCGGGAGATTCACCCGAAGAGCGCACGGAGCTTATGCACCGGGTGCAGGATCTTCTGTTCAAGGCGCGCAGGGGCGTCGCCCTCTTCACGTGGCTGTCGTTCGTCGGTATCTATCTGCTGACGCGACATCTCTGGGGCGTGAGGGTGGCTGTGTTGAGCCTTGTTTTCATGGCCATCGACCCTTTCTACCTGGCCTTATCGCGCATCTTGCACGTCGACGGCGCCCTGACGAGCACGATGATGCTCTCCGTCCTCGGCCTCATAGCTGCCCTTCGTCACCGCGGAAAGAGATGGAAGCACGTCGGGTTCCTGGTACTGTCAGGCGTGATGACGGGGCTGGCTATCCTGCAGAAATCCCCAGCGATGTTCCTGGGACCTTTTTCGGTCCTGTTGGTAGGGGTCGACGTCCTGCGCAGGGGCGCGAGGAGAGAGGTGGTTCTGCGTGCGCTCCTGGACCTCGCCATCGTGGGGTGCGTCGCCGTAGCCGTCTACGTTGCGCTGTGGCCCACGATGTGGGTACAGCCGGTGGAGACCATGAGGAGAGTCCTGGAGATGGCACTGGGTTACGCCGCGGAGGGCCACTCATCCGGCAACTACTTCCTGGGTCAGCCATCGGAGGACCCCGGTTGGCTCTTCTATCCTATCGCCACCCCGTTCCGTTTCAGCCCCGTGGCCCTGATCGGCCTGATAGCCAGCGTGATCTGGCTGTTCGCTCGCAAGGGGACGATGGACGAACGGCGGAGCACGTCCGATCTCCTGATCTACGCCGTGGCTTTCGGAGCCTTTATGACGCTGGGCGACAAGATGTTCGATCGGTATCTGGTCCCCGTCTATCCCGCACTGGAGATAGCGGCGGCCGTCGGGATCTGGTGGATGGTAGACGGCGTGCGCCATCGACTCAGTGGTGCCTACGCTGGGCTGCTCTCCCCGCTCCCGATAGCGATGGTGACTTTCGCCGTTCAGCTCGTGATCACACTTCCGCACTACCCGCACTACCTGACGTACTATAATCCGCTGCTGGGCGGGATCCACCAGGCAAAGAAGATCCTCCTCGTCGGCTGGGGAGAAGGGTATGAACAGGCCGCCGCGTACCTGAACGCCAAGCCCAACGCCGAGGAGTTGCAGGTCAACATGCCCGCGTTCCCGGTCTTCGCTCCGCAGTTCGATGGAAGTACACGATCGATGGAGAAATACAGCGACTGGGGAAGCGACTACGTGATGTTCTATCTCTCCCACGTCCAGCGTCAGCGGTACGGGGAGTTGATGACCCAGTATCTGTACAACCCTCGAGTCGCGCCGGAAAAGGTCTTCTCGCTACACGGCGTCGACTACATCTGGCTCTACCACAACGATCACTACCGAGGCCCGCTGGCCTATGTGGAGCAACACGGTCGGCCTGACGAGGGAGAGTGCATTCTGGCGAACGGGGATTCACTCTTTGTCAAGTACTATGAGGGCGACCACCGGCTGCTGACCTTCAAGGCGTACTGGGACACGGATGAGGACGTCTATACGTTCTGGAGGCGCGATCAGCTAGCCAGGCTCCTGAACCTGGCGCCCGATGGGTGCGAGAGGATCTGGTACCTGAGCTACCCAGAACAGGAGGATGAGGACTACCTGAAGGTTCTGCAGGCGCGAAGTATCGAGGTGGATCGAGCGCTCTTCGGGCCGGCCAGCATGTCCCTACACCAGTTGATGGACCCGACAGACAAACAGGAGGTCGATCTTCGGTTCGGGGACCTACAGCTTCGGAGCTTCGCCGAGACGGAGCCGACGGCGGCCTGGGGGCGCGATGGGGGGCTTGTTCTGACATGGGAGGCCGCGGAGCCCATGGTGGAAGACTACAGCACGTTTCTGCACCTCTACAACGCACACGGTCAGCGCATAGCGCTGGGCGACGCCCTCATCACAGATGAGAACCTGCAGCCGACGTCACAGTGGCAGGTGGGCGCCCAGAAGCCTGCGGTCTACCACTTATCCATTCCACCGGAGACGCCACCGGGTGACTACAGGCTGGCCCTGGGCGTCTACCTGCTGGAAACTGGAGAGCGTCTGCCCCTGGTTAGTGCCGACGGCAATCCTGGCGAGAAGAGCGTGACATTCGACGTCACGGTAGGGGTACCTGACACGCCTCCCGAGGTGGCGGATCTGCCGATCTCAGAACTCACGGACGAGCCCATGATCCCGGAGCTGAAGCTACTGGGGCACACCCAGGAGCACAGGCAGGTGCTGACTGGTGAAGCAATCCCCATCCGTCTGTTCTGGGAGGCTGTGTCACCGATGGAGCGAGACTATCGTCTGCGGCTGAGCCTACGTGACGAGACGACAGTCCATGCCGAGGAGAACTACGACATGGTCACTACCTATCATCCCACATCGGCTTGGGAGAGAGATGAAAGGCTCGGGGAATGGTATTACCTCCCCACGGACGCGGACATGCCCACGGGCGAGATGTCGTTGGAGGTGAACCTGCTGGACGAGGCAGGCGATCCCGTCCTTGCGGAACCAGTCCAGGTCTCGGAGATCTGGATCCAGTCACGGGAGCCCAGCTTTGAGTTGCCCCGGGAAATGGGAGAGCGAACAGAGGTGACGCTCGGTGAGACGATCTCGCTCCTGGCTTGCGACACCGTCTCTTCGGTGAAGCCGGGTGAGGACCTGGAGATCACGTTGACCTGGCAGGCCTTGGCGGAGACGGAGGTGAGCTACAAGGTGTTCGTCCACCTGTACGACCATCAAGGGGGGATCCTGGGGCAGCTCGATAGGCGACCCGGCCTTGGGGCGCGACCGACCAACACCTGGCAGGAAGGGGAGATCCTCACCGAACGGTACATTATCCCCGTGCCGCCGGAGACCGAGGCGGGGACGTATCCGTTGGCAGTCGGGATGTATGACCCTGAGACCGGCGAGCGGCTGACGACTGTCGGGCCGCGTGACCAGCTGCTGGAGCGCGATCGTGTCTCCTTGGGTGCGGTCGAGGTGATCCCGTGAGGAGGCCTGAGGACAAGGGGTTCCTTAAGGTCTTGGCATCTCGGTCGCCTTGCCGAGGCAGCGTATGACGAACATCCGTACTAGATCACGAGCCATCTGGCTCGGCCTCATAGTGATCCTGGTTGTAGCCCTCCTGCCCCGCTTGATCCATCCAGTATCCCGGCCCCTTGAGTGGTACCTGCGCTCCGTGCAGTTCTGGAATGCCTTGGAGGAAGGAGATCTGCGCGGGACCTACCAGCGCTACCATCCTGGGGTATCCACGATGTGGATCGCAGGATTTGGGCTCCGCGTCTATGCTTGGACGCACGGCTGGTCCGGCGAGGATTTGCTGGAGCCTCCCCAGGCCACCGGGGACTACCGCCCCTATCCTGTCGAAGCGGGGGTAGCCGCTCTGAGCGTGGCAATCACCCTCGGCATCGGTCTGAGCTACCTCCTCCTGGTCAGGCTCGTGAACTGGCGCGTGGGTGCCGTTGCGGGCATTCTGCTGGCGTTGGATCCTTTCTACATTGCAGGCAGTAAGGTGCTTCACGTGGACGCCCTGTTGGCGACGCTGATGTTCGTCAGCGCCCTGTTCCTGCTGCTGTACCTGCAGGAGGACAACCGGACGTTTCTGGCGATGGGTGGCGTCTTCGCGGGCCTCTCGTTTCTGACGAAGGGCCCCTCGCTGTTCCTCGTCCCATATGCAGTCCTCATCGTGGGCTACAGCAACCTCAGAAGCGATGGGGGCTCGAAATCTGCTTCCGGGGAACCCGGGCTTGTCACCCGGCTGGGGAGAATGGCCCGTGAACTGCTCATCTGGGGGGGTACCGCAGGCGCGATTTTCGTGCTCCTCTGGCCCGCGATGTGGGTGATGCCCGGTGAAGCCCTCTCCACGATGGGCCGCCGGGTTCTGTTCCACGTGGAGACCGTACACCGCAATCCCAACTTCTTCGCCGGGCGAGCAGTGGTAGCCGATCCAGGTCCACTCTTCTATCTGGCAACGATCGGCTGGAAGATGACACTGATCACGCTGCCAGGGCTGTTGGCGGCC
>CAZIWL010000009.1:6778-63953 GCA_964542755.1 uncultured Anaerolineales bacterium | reverse complement strand
CGACAAGCCAATGGTGCGAATGCGCCCATCCCGGCTCAGCCGATGACAGTTTCTGAGTAGGGATAGCTGCGCTCTACCGGGTGTTCGATACCCCTTTTCCGGCACGAGCCATTGCATCACCTGACGGAACCCTCGGAGGGCAGTTGCACCTCGACCAGCGTGTCCCTAGTGACCTTTGTGCGCCCTGATGTCCCTGGTGGTTTCCATCGGCTGTTGCTGCTCGTCTAGCCTGGGGGCGTGAGCTTGATGGGCTCCGGGTCGCCGAGCACGGGAACCGGGTGCCGGACGTTGATGTCCCACCAGGCCAGAAGGAGGGCCAGGTATTCCCTCGTCCTCCAGATCACCTGCTCCGAGGAGTAGACTCGCCGGTTCGCCGTCACGGCTACGGCGTCGATACCCATGGCGTTACAGGTGTAGACGGAGCGCGCGATGTGGAACCTCTGGGTGACGGCCACAAGCTTATCGACGCCGAAGATTGCTCGCGCCCGGTAGCAGCTGTCGTACGTGCGCCGCCCGGCGTAGTCCAGGACGATGTCGGCCTCTGGGACGCCGAGGCGCACGGCGTAGTCCTTCATCGCCTGGGGCTCGTTGTAGTCCACCCGTCGGTTGTCCCCGGTGCAGAGGAGCTTCTGGACTTTGCCGGCGTGGTAAAGGTCGACAGCGGTGACCACGCGGTCGGCGAGAATAGGCGTGAGGGAGCCGTCGGGCCAGAGGCCGGCACCCAGTACGAGGGCAACGGGCCGCGAGGGGACGTCCTCGACGGCCTCGTAGATGCGGTCCTGGTAACGCCGCTCGACCCACGTGCGCAGGCCGACGATGAGCCCGGCGGCTGCGATCGACATCGCGACGGTCAGCAAGAAGAGGCGTTTGATAATCCTCAGCAAAACCCCAGCTCCTCCCAGAGGTCATCGACGCGCTCCTTGACTACCGGTTCCATACAGGCCACCTCTGGCCAGCCACGGGTGTACCCCTCCTCGGGGAGCTTGGCGGTGGCGTCAATGCCGATCTTGCCCCCGAAGGAGTGGTGATACGAGGCGTGGTCCAGGTGGTCGACAGGCCCGTTGTTGATCATCACGTCCCGCGCCCAATCGACGTTCCCCAAGGCCTGCCAGGCTGCCTCATTGGGATCCTGTACATCGACCCATTCGTCGAAGATGACGATGCCCTTGGCGAGGCTGAGCAGCGCCAGCCCCCAGAGCCCGTGGATCACCTTTCGGGCGTGGCCGGGGAACTGCTTGTCGATGCTCACGAGCACGAGGTTATGGAAGACCCCTGGGGCAGGCATCGCGAAATCCACGACCTCGGGAAGGAAGAGCTGCACCAGGGGCAAGAAGAGCCGCTCTGTAGCTTTCCCCATCCAGTAGTCCTCCATCGGGGGGATACCCACGACGGTGGCCGGGTAGATGGGAGTTTCTCGCCTGGTGACGGCAGTCACGTGGAAGGCGGGGAAGCGCTCGACCGGGGTGTAGTAGCCGGTGTGGTCGCCGAAGGGGCCCTCGAGCCGCTGGTCGTTGGGGTCGACAAATCCCTCGATAACGACCTCCGCGTTGGCAGGCACCTCCAGGGGTTGGCTGACGCACTCGACCATAGGAACCGGCTCGCCACGCAGCCATCCGGCCAGCAGATACTCGTCGATGTCCGAGGGGAGGGGGGCGGAGGCGCTCCAGATCGAGGCCGGGTCGCCGCCGAGGACCACGGCGGCCGGGATGGTGTGTTCCCCGGGTTCCGTTGGGAGGGGTCGGCCCAGCTCTTTGTGGCTGACCTGGCTTGCCTCGGTCTCCCTGGTCAGTGCGGCCCGTTCGTGTTCAGCCCCACCCTTATGCCGCTGCCAGTGCACGATGAGCGTGCGGGCATCGACCTTCTGGAGCCGGTACATGCCGACGTTACGCACCCCCGTTTCGGGATGCCGGGTAACGACCTGCGGCAAGGTGATGAACGATCCGCCGTCCTTGGGCCAGCAGGTGAGTATGGGCAAGATATCGAGGGAGGGTGCGTCCGCCTCGACTACCTCCTGGACTGGAGCCCGTCTCACCCGCCGCGGCCTCAAGCCCGCTGCCCGGAGGGCATCAAGAAGGGCTTTGCCGCGCTTCAAGGCTTTGATCGGTCCCTGTGGAAGATGGACATCGAGCAGGGTGGCCAGGTTCGTTGTCAGGTCCTCAAGCCGGGCCACGTGGAGCGCCCAGGCAGCCCGTTCGGCGTTGCCATACATGTTCATTAGCACAGGTACGTCGTAGCCCTGCGGGTTCTCAAAGAGGACTGCCTTGTTCTGCTCGGCCGGCCCCTTGGACAGGCGGTCTACAATCTCGGTCATCTCAAGCGCCGGCGAGATGGGATGTGTGATGCGTACCAACTGTCCCCGGTCTTCAAGGAGCTCGATGAACTCCCTTAGATCTTCAGCCGTGTTCTCGGCCATTGTTCCCTCCTGTCCTACCGCTCGAAGAAGTCAATTCACTGGGGTGGCTTGACCCGCGGCCATTCTCCCTGGTGATCCTCATAGGCGGCGCCGCGGCGTTGTCTCTCAACGACTTGGGAGGGGTGACCCGCCCTCGCGCTGCCGTCTTTTGGTGAAAGGTTCTCGAATCCATGGTTCGTTCAGGCGTCGATCCAACGGCAAACCCGCCTCTCTACAGCGTCGACGGCGAAGTAGAGCCCGAGTCCCAGGGTACTCATCGCGATGACGCCGGCATACATCTTCGCGTAGTTGAAGAGGGTGCTCCCCTGTAGATAGATGTAGTAGCCCAGGCCGTATCGCGTGGCGAAGAGCTCGGCGATGTAGAGCACGGCAACAGCGGTGCCGATCGATTGGCGGACCGCGGTCAGGACTGCCGGGAGGCTGGCCGGCAGATAGACGAAGCGGAAGAGGGCTCGGCGCCCGGCTCCAAGGCTCCGCACGCTGGTCAGGATCTCCGGGCGGATAGAGGCGGCGCTGTCCCGGACCAGGACGAGGACCTGGAAGAAGAGAATCATCGTTACGATCACAATTTTCGGCGCATTGCCCACGCCGAGGAACAGGAGCACGATGGGGACCAGGACCACCTTTGGGATCGGATATAGGAGATAGACGAAGGGGGAGAAGAGTCGGTCGAGCCGTTCGCTCTGGCCGAGCATGAGCCCGGTGGGCGTCGCAAGCGAAACGGCTAGCGTGATGCTAGCGACCACGCGGAGGAGACTGGCGAGGAAATGCCGTCCCAGCTCCTGGGTCAGCTCCCGCCCCAGCGTACCCAGAGCAGCTAGGGGGGTGGGGAGGATGGGGATGCGCAGGACCAGGGCCAGGGCCTCCCACACCAGGAGGATGACAAGGGCTGCTCCGAGGACTGAGAGTCCGCGAAAGGGGGTCCTACCTTTGCTCTGGCGGCCGCCAGGATTCCCCGGGGGCTGCGGGACCGCGCTCATTGGGTTTTCCACCTCCGCGAAGGGCGCCGAGTGTCCGCGGCTCCCGTTTCGTCAATGCGTTGGCGGAGCGACGAACAGGCCCTCTGATAGGCTCCGGCACAGCGGTAGGCCTCGTCGGCGGTATGGGGGTTCTCGATGATTCGGCGTTCTCGGTTGGGTGGATCACCGAGTAGTAGAATCTGTTGACCCATGAAGGCGGCTTCCTCAATGTTGTGGGTGACGAGGATGACCGTCAAGTTGGCCTCCTCACACAATTCGAGGGTCAGAACCTGCAGCGATTCTCTGGTTGGAGCGTCCAGCGAGGAGAAGGGCTCATCCATGAGCAGCAGGTCGGGCCGCAGGGCCACGGTGCGGGCGATGGCTGCCCGCTGGCGCTGCCCGCCGGATATCTGGCCCGGATACTTGTCCCTCACCTCCTTGATGTCAAGGCGAGAGAGCCAGTGATCGACCCGGGTCTGGATCTCGGGCCCGTCGATGTGCTCGTCCTGGGGGACGTGCCGACCGTCGGGCCCGTAGAAGCGACGGATGCGCAGGCCTAGGGCCACGTTGTCGCGAACGGTTGCCCAGGGGAGCAGCCCGTATTCCTGGAGGATCAGTCCAGTCCGTGGGCGCGGGCGCTTGATCTCCTCTCCACCAATCTGGACCATGCCCGCCTGTGGGTGGACCAAGCCGGCCAGTAGGAGGAGCAGGGTGCTCTTTCCGCAGCCGGAAGGTCCAAGGACCGACCAGATCTCACCGGCACGCACATTCCACGAGAAGTCTGCGAACACCCGGGCGTTGTTATCGTAGGCGAAGGTGACGCCGTTGAGCGCGATCATGCTTGCTCCCATCTTGACCGGAAGCCCGGATGGGCCGCCCGATGCACTTGGACGGACCGACCGGGAGACGATTTGAGACCGCCGGCCGAGATCCGTGGATCGGGATCCAGCATCGCTTGGGCGGCTCCTGACGATACGGCGTCCCACGGCTAGGGAAGGAACGAGGCATCGACCGCATCAGCGTAGGAGGGCGTTTCGGACATACGTCCGTTCGTCTGGAGCCAGTCCAAGGCATCGGTGAACTGCGCCTTGGTGGGAGCTTCGTCGACCGGGTAGTCTGGGAGCTGGTAGGATCCCACGAGTGGCTCGGGGACTAGACTCTGCTTGGCCAGAAGGTCGCTCCAGCGTCCCTTATCCGCGTTGATGGCGAGGCTAGCCTTGGATACCGCCTCGAGGAAGCCGCGCACGGTATCGGGGCGTCTGTCCAGCGTAGCCTTGCGGAAGGCGTAGAGGCTGCAGCTCGTGTCCGGGTGGTCGGTGTCATCGACAACCACCACGGCTCCGTCCTGGAGTGCCAAGGAGGCCAGGGGCTCGGGCAGCGTGGCAGCGGGCAACTCGCCAGAACGGAGGAGGGCCATGCGCTCTGGGATGCGCGGCACACCGAGGGTCTTAATCTCGGACGGCGCGAGGCCCTCCGCCTCAAGAAGGCGGTCCGTCACGTACTCGATGACGGTGCCCTCCGAGACACCGATCTGGACGCCGATTAGCTCCTGCGGCTGGGTGATGTTGGTGTCTTCTGAAGCCATGATACGGAACTGAGGAAACCCGTCACTCGGAGTCATGGCGTACCGGACGCCGACGACACTAGGGGACTCCCGGTTGTAGAGAGCTAGGGCGACGAGATCGGTAATGATGCCGTCGACCTTACCGGTCTGGATTAGTTGGTCCCGCTCCGCTGCCGAGGCTGCGGGGATGAACTCCACGTCGACGCCGAGCTCTTCGAAGAGGCCCACTTCTCCGGCCACGTACATCGGGAGCGCGTCCAGGATGGGTAGGACGCCGATGCGGAGGGTATGAGGTTCACGGCCTCCACCGCAGCTCGCCGCGGCAAGCAGGAGGAGACCGAGGACCCACGGGATCAAGGCCTTGCGATGCATGTACCTTCCCTTGCTGTCGGCCTCATGGCACGTGGAGCGCGGCCAGGACGGCGATGAAGAGCGTGACGCTGATGTACCCGTTGACATTGAAGAAAGCGACGTTGATGCGTGAGAGATCATGGGGTTTGACCAACGAGTGCTCATAGGCGAGCAGCACGCCCACGACAATCATACCCACCCAGTAGGGCCAGCTCACGGGGATCGACACGCCGAGCCACGTCAGGAGCGCGAGGGTGACCACGTGGGAGAGGATCGAGCTCCAGAGGGCTGTGCGTACCCCGAACCGCGCGGGAACGGAGTGGAGACCGTGCTCACGGTCGAAGTCGACATCCTGGCACGCGTAGATCAGATCGAAGCCACCAATCCAAGTGGTGACGATGCCGAGGAGCAGCCATGCGGGGCCGTCGGCTCGCGTGAAGAGGGATCCACGGACGGCGGCCCAAGCGCCCATGGGGGCCAGACCGTCTGTGAAGCCCAGGACCAGGTGCGAGAGCCAGGTGATCCGCTTGGTGTACGAGTAACCAATCAAGAAGACCACAGCGCCCGGCAGCAGGATGAGTGGGAGCGTCCCAAGGCGCCAGGCTGCTAGTGTGAGAACGAACATCGAGACGGCCGTCCCGACCCACGCGGTGGTCGGTCTCACGCGTCCGGACGCCAGCGGGCGGCCTGCGGTACGCGGGTTCATGGCGTCGATGGTGTGGTCGATGATGCGGTTGGCGCCCATGGCCACTGTGCGTGCCGAGGCCATCGCTACTGTGATCCAAAGAAACTGAGGCCACGTCGGCCACCCCTGGCGGGTTGCCAGGAGCATGCCAAGATAGGCGAAGGGAAGCGCAAAGATGGTGTGCTCGAATTTGATGAGTGCCAAGAAGACGCGGATCCTCCTCACGAACGTTCGGACCATGCCTTCCAGATGGGCAAGGGTTGTATGATGCTGGTCCGTTGGATAGTTCGTCATAGGATCATCCCGCTCTCCGCTCTGCCGCACCCAGGCAGGAAGGTTCCTCGCTCATGGAAGCACCTCCAGGGCGTTGAGCAAGCTGTTTGTGTCTGGCGCGCATACTTGCATCACGTATCGCCCGTCGCGGCGGAGAAGGATGGTGCCGCTTTCGGTCTCCCACCAGCGCCCAGGCGCGCCCTGGGGGGGCTGCATCGGACGAACGGGGAGGTGACGCTGGGGGATCACCAGGCGAACGGCTCTCTCGAAACTACGTGCCTCCTCGGTGTTCCTCCAGAGGGAACGCCAGATCTGGAAGCTGGCGCCATCCTCTCGGCCCCAGATCACGAAGGTGTCTCCATCCCACCCGTTGGCTGCATTTTGGGCCATATCCGGGGGCAAAGCTTGCGTCAGGTAGAGCGTCGTGACGAACTCTCCGACAGTGTCCTCCTCCAGCATCTCCCAACCTTCACCCAGCGCCTTGTCCAGTGAAGGAACCGTGACCGGACTTGGTCCACTCGGTTCAACGGCGGGAGAGGTCGCGTCGAGGTAGCGGGTGGGGTGGAGGATGTGCTCGGTCGACCTGGGAGGGTCAGTATAGGCAGCGTTGACAGCCTCCCAACCTCCACGCTCAAACAAGCTCACGACGAATTGGCGTCCCCGGGTGGTAGCGAAGCTCTGCAGCCTGGATGATGGGTCTTGAGATGATGCAGCGTCACCGTAGCGAGGGTGTTCAGCCGCCACGATTAGCTCCGTCCATCGATCCCAATCGGCCGAGGCGAGGTCACCGTCGTCGTAGAGCGCCGTGGTCAGGGTCGCGTCGCCTTCGATGAGCGCCTGCAGCGCCAGCCATGCGTCCATCGTCTCGGCCCGTTCGGCCATGCCCCGGAGATCGAAGTGCTGATCCTGCAGTGCGTGAACATAGGCGTGCGCCAGGAGCGCCTGGGCATCCGGGTCGCTTTCCAGGCGGCCGATGGTGACGTAGAGCTGCCGGTGCTCTGGCACGTAGATGCCGGCAGGTGCGTCGACGCTGAGGCCCGGTTGCTCCGCAGGGAAGAGCCCGATAGCCCGGTAGATCTGGGAGGTGTCGTTCCACTGGCCCTGGCTGAACACATCGAGGAGGGTCTCCTCCATCCTGCGTTCTTCAAGGAAGCTTAGCGGCACTTCGGCACGTGGGGAGAGGTTCCGCTCGACCTCCACCTGATGGGCGATCTGGTCGAAGAGACGGGCCGACCGAACCTGGGCCCAGAAGCCGTTCCTGGGCATGGGTGTGGACGTCGCTGGCTGCGCCTGGGTGGGCGAGGCCGACGGGGACGCAGAAGCGCCAGGGACAGCCGTCGGGACGGCCGCCTGCTCCAACGTCTGCAGTGAGGTGATGATGAACCCGGCGAATAGAGCGAAGACGAGGACAACGACTAGGACCAGCAAGAGGACGATGCGGCGTTGGCCTGGGCTGAATCCGGATCCAGTCACATCAGCAACTCTCTGCGGTGCCGCGCCGGAGCCCTAGCCACCCGCCCGGTGGCGGGCCAAGGCTTCCTGTTGCTGGCGGACCAGATGGTGGATGCTACGCTGTCCGAGGGCAAGCATGCCATCGAGCGTGTCGCGAGAGAAGGGGGCGCCCTCGGCAGTACCCTGCAGCTCGACGAGACGACCATCGGCCGTTCCCGCCAGATTGAGGTCGACGCTGGCGTCGCGATCCTCCTCGTAGCAGAGATCGAGCCGAACGTCGCCGTCCACGAGGCCGACGCTTACGGCGGCCACCGGATCCAGCAGGACGCCGGGAGATAGGATTTCCTCAACAACCATGCACCGGATGGCCAGCGCGACGGCCACGTATCCGCCGGTTACCGAGGCGGTGCGCGTGCCACCGTCGGCCTGGAGGACGTCGCAGTCGACGACAATCATCCGCTCACCTAGCAGATCGAGATTGAGAGCCGCGCGGAGCGAGCGCCCGATGAGGCGGCGGATCTCCTGGGTCCGACCTCCCAATCCATCCGTCTCACGAGGCCTGCGCGTGTGCGTGGACCGGGGAAGCATTGCATAGGTGGCGGTCAGCCACCCGCTCCCGCGGCCCTCTAACCAGACGGGCACCTCTTGCGCGACGCTGGCGTTGCAGAGGACGCGTGTCTCCCCCATCTGGACCAGCACCGATCCTTCGGGATAGGCTACATAGTCGAGGGTGAAGGTCACGGGGCGGAGCTGGTCGTTTTGACGGCCGTCGGGCCGTTGGGTTCCTGGCCCGGGATGCTCGGTTATCATCGTGCTGCGCATTATACCACGCGGATTTCGCGCGACAAGGAGTGGGGTGGGTCGGCTCCCTAATGACTTGCGGCGGTTCGTAGGTTGGGAGGGGGGGCGGGAAGCCTCACGGGGCGAGCGGGGTCGGGACCTTGAGGATGGCCCGCAGCGACCCAGGCGTGTCGCACGAGATACGTGCAACGTACCGGACGGGCGCGTCCTTTTTTCGCCTGGCTGCGGCAGGATTGGAAGCCACGGGCTTGACCAACAGGAACCGGCGGTTCGCCGAACGAGGGGTTGCTCTGGTGGACAAAGAGAGAGCGGCGGCTATAATCCCGCGGACGCGTTGGGTGGCCTGCACGTGGCAAGTCCGTCGTGTTGGGCTCGGTTAGCCCGGGACGCTCTGCGCGAAAAGGGGCCACAATGCCAAGCGCTCTCAAGCCGCGTAAGAGCCGTTGAGCTGCCACTGGCACTCGGTAGAATGGCACGATTCGGGAGCTTGGGTCCAGGCATCATCCATCGCGGCGGGTGCGGCCAGTGGGCTGTGCGCGCAGGGCGTTTTGTTAACGGGCTGAGGTCGCGTGTCGGACGAGTAGGCAGAGTACACGTATACATGCTACGCTCCAGGAGGTTCACATGGGAGATTCCAATACAACATTCCGTCCCTTTTCCTGGGACGATCTGTCGACGATCGTAGGTTTGATCAACCGAAGTGATGCCGGGGACGGTCTGGAACGGGGCACGAGCGAGCAGTTGCTTCGATCCCGATGGGCATCGCCGGGGGCCGAGCCAACCCGGAACGCGTTCCTGGTTGAGGTAGACGCAACTCCCGTGGGATTCGGGCGGGTCGATCTCCGCGCGGGGGACGAGGAAACAGGTTTTAGTAAGGTCGAGTGCTGCGGTCGCGTGCTCCCGGCGTGGCGGAACCGGGGCATTGGCACCAGGATTCTGTCTGAGTGCGAGCTAAGGGCGCTGGAGAGGCTGGACGAGGCGACGACGGAGGTTGTCTTCCTGGAAGCCTACGCGGACCGGCGCCAAGAGGACGTCGCCGGGCTCTTTGCAGCCTTCGGCATGAGACCAGTACGGTACTTCTTCGATATGATGTACGAGGGGAACACCCTCCCCAAAGATGCCAGTTTCCCTTCAGGGTACGTCGTGCGGACTTTCGTGCCGGGCCGGGATGAGGAGATGGCGTGGTGCGTGCTGGACACATCCTTCCGGGATCATTGGGGTCACACACCTCTCTCCTACGAGCACTGGCTCCACTGGATTCGGACTGGCCCGTTTGAGCCGGATATCGTTGCTCTCGTGGAAGCTCCGGATGGCCAGATGGTGGGGGTGTGCCTCTGCCTGATTGATTGGGAGACGAATGCGCGCCGGGGCCGCGAAGAGGGGTGGATCGATGCGCTGGGGGTTCTGAAGGAGCATCGTCGAAAGGGTATCGGGCGCGCGCTCCTCGTCGAGGGTATGCGGCGACTGCGTCAGCAGGGCTGCACCCATCTCCTGCTGGGTGTGGACACGGAGAACCCAACGGGTGCTCTGAGCCTCTACGAGTCGATTGGGTTCCGGGAGTGGAAGGTGGGCGTCACCTACCAGAAACAGCTGCGGGGTTGAGCCACAGGCCGATGGCCGTGGCTAGTGCCGTCGCTCTCCGCGCGCGGCGACCTGTCTGACGCCCAGGAGGAGGGCGCCGACCACGGATAATGCTCCGTTGGCGAGCTGACCCACCCGCCAACCGGCGACCAGGGCCATCGGGTCGCCCCTCAGGAAGCCGAGGCCTAGGGCCCCGAATCCCTGGATGATGAGCCAAGTGGCGAAGAGGGCACCGTCGCGTCGGAGACGGGTTTGGAGGAGGAGCACGACGCCCAACGTGATGCCACTCCACAGCGCCCCTATGAGCTGCACAGCGATGCGCGGCTGGCGGATCCCATAGAGGTCGGGCAGGTCCATGCTCAGGGACCACAGCAAACGCTGACCGGGGTAGGTCTCGACACCCCAGGCACAGCCGACGGCGAGGCACGCCAGCCAGGCGAAGGCGCCCAGCACCGCGCCATGCGGGGCGAGGAGGTCGAGGACGGGGAGCAACCTCACCGCACGGACGGCGCAGACTCCGGCGGCTCCTCCGATGGCTCCCATCAGAGCACCCTGCCACAGGAGTCCTCCCCGCCAGAGGCGGAGGGCCTCCCCAAGATGGCGGTGCTGGACGTAGTAGTCCCCATGGACCCCGACGTACCCGGCGCGTCCGAGAATAAGCCCACCCACCGCGGCGCCCAAGAGCAAATCGACCAGGGTGCGGTTCTCCAGGCCGCGGCGGTGCCCAAGGACGACGAAGATCGATGCCCCGAGAACCCAGCCAAGGCTGAGCAGGCATGGATAGCTACGGAGCGTCAGAGGGCCAAGACGGAGTAGGATAGGGAACAGCGTTAGCCTCCCGGTTGATGACGAGCCTCTTGGATCAGGCCCGCGCCGCGGCTATGCTTGCGTACGGGTCTCATCGGCAGCCAGTCCAAAAAACAGAAAGCCGCCCCGTATAGAGAGGCGGCTCTCCGGACTCAGCCTTATGTCGTGATCCTACAAGAGGGGGCGGCGGACCAGCGGTGCGGACCGCCATCCCAGGGGAGGGCAGTCCGCCAGCGGCAGCGCCGTTGTCCTCGGGTCGTAGGCTACTTGAGCTCCACGACGGCGCCGGCTTCCTCGAGCTGGGCCTTCGCGTCCTCGGCCGCTTCCTTGGCCACGGCCTCCAGGACGGGGCTCGGGACCGCGTCCACGACCTCTTTGGCCTCTCGGAGGCCCAGGGACGTGAGCTGGCGCACGGCTTTGATGACCTGGATCTTCTTGGGGCCGATTTCCTTGATCACGACGTCGAACTCGGTCTGCTCCTCCGCCTCCTCTTCCTCAGCGGCGGCACCGGGCATTGGGCCCATGGCGACCGGGGCGGCGGCGCTGACGCCGAGCTTCTCCTCGAGCATCTCGACCAACTGAGATGCCTCGAGCAGGGTGAGCTCGCTGATCTGTTCCACAATCTGTTCTAGCTCTGCCATCTGTCTACCTTCCTCCTTGCTCGTCGAGCAATGATGAGTGATTGTTCGTTCTGGGAACCTTCACTACGTATTAACGCTTGTCGTGTACCCGGTCCCGGCCATCGCAGTGCCTTCCCCCGCGGGGGAAGGCGCACGATCTGGTTGGGTGCCGGCGATCTCGTCTGTGAAAGATCAGGCGGGCTCAGCGGCTGCCTCGAGCTCGCCGGTGCCTTCTTCTTCCTCCAACTTGTCCACGTAGGCCTGAACGACGTTCAGTACCTGACGGATACCCGTTGCGACCACGCTGACCACCTGGCGGCTCGGGCCGTTAATGACGCCCAAAGCCTGGGCCAGAAGGACCTCGCGCGGCGGCAGGTCGGCAATGCTCTTCACCTGCGCGGCCGAGAGGATGGACTCGTTCATCCAGCCGCCCTTGAAATCGAGCAGCCCGGTCTCCTCTTTTGCCTCCACCAACGCTTTCGCGACCGGCGGAACCTCGTCGGCGCAGAAGCTCACGGCCGTGGGGCCGGTGAGCCAATCGTCGGGCAGAGACATGTTCTTCTCCTCGAGCGCCAGCTCGAGAAGGCGGTTCTTGACCACCTGGAATTGGCTGTCAATGGGGCGCATCTTCCTTCGAATCTCCTCCATCTCGCCCACCGTCAGCCCCCGGTAGTCAACCAGGATGATCCCTTTGCTCTTCTCCAGTAGGTCCGCGTACTGCTTGACGCGTTCTACTTTCTGTTCACGTGATAGGGCCAAATTATCTCACCTCCCTCATTCTTCCCTGACATGAAAAAACCCCGGCCGTGCCGATGCAGCGACACACGTCCAGGGTAGGATGGGTCATCTGCCTCGGCAGGCTCCAATTAAGCGCCCCAGGGCGCACCTGCGGTCTTCAGCTATGCAGTTGTCGCTTGACCAGGTCGAGACCTAGAGCACAGCCTCCATCGCTAGAGCTTCCAACGGGTCGACCTTCACGCCGGGCCCCATCGAGGACGTCACGACCAGCTTGCGCAGGTAGCGTCCCGATGCGCCGGGCGGGCGCGCCTTAACGACGGCATCGACCATGGTGGCGAAGTTGTCCACGAGCTTCTCCGTGGGGAAGCTGATCTTTCCAATCGGCACGTGCAGATTGGCGTTCTTGTCGACGCGGAACTCCACACGACCTGCCTTGATCGAGTCGATCATGTCGGGCAGGTTATCCTGGTCCACGAGCGTTCCAGCCTTGGGGTTGGGCATCAGCCCGCGCGGGCCCAGAAACCGGCCGAGGCGGCCAACCTTGCCCATCATCTGGGGCACGGCGAGGGCCGCATCAAACTCCATCCAGCCGCCCTCGATCTTCGCAAACCACTCGTCACTGTCAGCGACATAGTCTGCGCCCGCCTCCCTGGCGATATTGGCGGCCTCGCCGGCTGCAAAGACGAGGACCGTGACTTCTTTGCCCAGACCGTGGGGCAAGCGGACGGCATCCCGTACCTGCTGATCCGCGTGGCGCGGATCGACGCCCAGCCGGAAATGAATCTCAACCGTCTCGTCAAAGTTGGCGAACCCGATCTCCTTGACCAGGCTCAACGCCTCTTCAGGCGAGTAGAAGTGGCTGCGATCCACTTGCTCCAGTGCTTCCGAATACTTTCTACCGTGCTTTGGCATACTTCCTCCCTGTGGTTCAAACGGGCTTGGCCCTCCCACAAAAACCTCTCCTGCTCCACCTCCAGCTCACAGGCGGAGCTCAATGATGCTCGCCTACTCCTCGACGTCGATGCCCATGCTGTGAGCAGTGCCCTCGATCTGGCGCATAGCTCCCTCAATGTCCACGGCGTTGAGGTCCTTCATCTTCGTCTCGGCGATGTCTCTCAGTTGATCGCGCGTGATCGTTCCCACCCGCTCGCGGTTGGCCTCCGAGGATCCCTTCTCGACGCCAGCAGCCTTGCGGAGCAGGTCTGCCGTGGGTGGGGACTTCAAGATGAAGTCGAAGGATCCGTCGTGAAAGATGGTGATCTCGGCCGGAATGATGTTGCCCGCCTGTCCCGCGGTGCGGGCGTTATATGCCTTGCAGAACTGCATCAGGTTGATGCCGTGCTGCGCGAGGGCAGGGCCCACGGGGGGGGCAGGATTGGCCTTGCCTGCCGGGATCTGTAGCTTGACGACCGCCTTGATCTTCTTCATAATCTCACCTCAATAAACTCAGATGTGCTTCTAGATCTTTTCGACCTGCAGGAAATCCAACTCCACGGGGGTCTCACGACCAAAGAACGAGACCATCACGTGGACGGTGGCCCTTTCCATATCGATGCTATCCACGACGCCGATGAAGCCGTCGAAGGGACCGTCGACGATGCGCACTTTCTCCCCCGTCTGGAAGCTGACCTTGATTTTCGGCGCCTCGGCCTCCATGCGCTCCATGATGCCGCTGACCTCAGATGGGCGAAGAGGCGTAGGCTTCTCGCCCATACCGACGAATCCGATGACGCCGGGCGTGTCCCGCACCGTGTACCAGGACTCGTCATCCAAGACCATCTGCACCAGAAGATAACCGGGGAAGATTCGCCGCTCCACCGTGCGGCGCTCACCCTGGCGGAGCTCCATCTCGTCCTCGGTGGGGACGACGACCTGGTGAATCTTGTCCTCCATACCGAGCGACTTGATTCGACGATCCAGCTTGTGCTTCACCTTGTGCTCGCGCCCGGAGTAGCAGTGGATGACGTACCAGGCTCGGTCGTCCTGAGGGTGCGTGAGCTCGGCCTCTTCGAGGGCCTGCTCCTCGGCGGCCTTGGCCAGCTCCGCCATCGCCTCCTGCGGCGACCCGGCCTCGGATGTCTCCTGGCCCGGGGTCACGCCGAGTGGGGCCTCCACAGATAGGGCCTCATCAGCCGGTGCTTCGTCGTCGGTCGAAGAGTCTTCATCGATCGACAAGGCAGCGTCAACTTGTTCGGTCTCGTCCTCGCCCTGCTCAAGAGTGCCGTTCTGCGCGCCCTCGTCTTCCAGGGGATTTTCGACCATCTCAAGCTTCTCATCCATGGTGACCTCTGCGTCCCGGTCTTCGTTCTGCGCGAACATAGCATCCACCTGCTGGCATACCAGGGTGTCTAATCAGGGTGTCGTCTAGACCGCTTGCCTGTTCAGGATCACGGCGGCTAGTACACCGGCAACCACCAAGAAGATGAGGGCGCCAATGGCCACGGCATCGCCCGCAACCAGCCCCCGCAGCCCCAAGGAGAAGAGGTAGTCCAGGAAACCCATCAGCAGGGCCATCGCTACCGTCACCACCAAGACAATCTTGGTGAGGTTCTCTGCCTCCTGACGCGTGGGCCAGTGAACCTTGCGCAGCTCGGCGCGTGTGTCGCGCAGGTATTGGACCACGGCGTTATCGGTCAACCAACTGAAGGATGCCTTCTTGTCTGTTTTTGTTCTCGCCACTCTGACGGCTCCCTGTATGCACTCTTCTACAAGCGTCCCGCATGACGGGGCTCATACGTTTTAAGACACCGCCAAACACGCGGCGGTGTCTTCATACGTCCAGGCAGGCCAGGCAGGAATCGAACCCGCAACCTTCGGTTTTGGAGACCGCTGCTCTGCCTAGTTGA
Organism: uncultured Anaerolineales bacterium; assembly: GCA_964542755.1. Taxonomy (GTDB): domain Bacteria; phylum Chloroflexota; class Anaerolineae; order B4-G1; family B4-G1; genus SKLM01. The sequence goes on along the minus strand of CAZIWL010000009.1, from coordinate 48,863 downwards.
GCTACTGGCCTAGGTTGCTGCTAGCGAGTCTCCCGATGCGTCGTGTGCTCGCCGCAGCGACGACAGTACTTCTTCAATTCTAACCGATTGGGATCATTTCGACGATTCTTCTCGGTCGCGTAGTTCCGTTCCTTGCACTCTGTGCACGCTAGTGTGATGACCCTTCTAACCGGTTTCTTAGCCATATCCCACCCTACAATACCTACCCTAAGTGTCTCGCCAGCGCGAGCCAGTCTACCAACGTCCCAGTCACCTCGTCAGCTTTGCCACTGGTCTAGAGCCCACGATGGGAATCGAACCCATGGCCTCACCCTTACCAAGGGTGTGCTCTACCGGCTGAGCTACGTGGGCCAGTGTCGGCCGGAGAAGCCTTCCTCGCTGACCTGGGCATAATTCTACACGATTCTGCGGGAGTGTCAAATGGACCCTGGTGGTACCTTTCGTGGCACGGGCTGGAAGGGCGGCCTCGGGGGGGGCGGGCCCAAGGAGGCGGAACCCAGAATGCGGCTCCAAGCGGAATACGGTCAGTTGCACGGTGGACGGGGCTCGAGTACAATCGCACGACACGGTATGGTGAGATCAGAGGGGGACGACATCGACCAGCGGATGACCGAGCGTATTGGCTACTTGGCGCCACTCCTTGCAGCTCTTGAGGGCGTTGGGAGGCTTCTTATCCTGCCGCACAACGATCCAGATCCCGACGCGATTGCCAGCTCCGTGGCGCTTGAGTGGCTCCTCAAAGAGAGCCTTGGGCTTGAGAGTCACATTGTCTATAGGGGCATCATCGGGAGGGCCGAGAACAAGGCTCTGGTAAGCTACCTCGGTTATCCTCTCAGGCTACTGGCCGATGGCGAGTTGTCCGGGTCGCTGCCCGTCGCGCTGATTGACACACAGCCCGGCTCGGGGAACAATGACGTTCCGCCCGCCGCTGAGGTGTTGCTTGTGTTGGACCATCATCCGAGGCGCGACGAGACGGCGGATGCGCGTTTCGCCGATGTTCGTCCGGGGGTCGGTGCCACTTCGACCATCCTCACCGAGTACTGCCAGGCCCTTGGGGTGGAGCTGCCGCGATCGATCGCCACAGCCCTCTTCTACGGGATCAAGACGGACACGATGGGCCTGGGACGCGGCGCAAGCAACGCCGACGTAGCGGCCTATTTCTATCTCCAGTCGCGCATCGACGTGCAAGCGCTGGTCAAGATCGAGCGGGCCCAGGTTCCGCCGGAGTATTTCCGCGGGCTCGTGTCGGCGCTCCGATCGGCGCGGGTCTACGGGGATGACCTGATCATCAGCACCATCGAGGAGATGCGGCGACCCGACCTCCCCGCCGAGATGGCGGACCTGTTGCTGCGCCTCAAGGGCGTCAACTGGGTGATCTGTATGGGCGTCTACGGCGAGCAGGTGATGCTCTCGGTCCGCACGAACGACGACGAGGGGGCTGGGCACCTCATCCAGGATATCGTGGGGGATCTCGGATCGGCTGGAGGGCACGGTGCTATGGCCGCGGGTCAGATCCAGCTGAAGGGGCGCAACCCGAACGTTCTCTTCCACCGCCTGCAGCGGCGGGCCCTCGAGTACCTGGAAATCGATCCCGAAGCGTCCGGCGAGCCCTTGATCTAAGTCGGCTCAGTCCTTTCGGAGGAGGCCGGCCCCCGCTGCCAGCTCCGCCATCTCCTGCGTGATCTCCTGACGCCGCGCGGTCTGGATGACCAGTGTCAGATCCTGGACGAGTTGATCTGCATTCTGCGTGGCCGACTCCATCAGTTGGAAGCGCGTCGAATGCTCGGCTGCTGATGAATCGAGAAGGATGCTGTACAATCTGACGGCTGTCCACTGCTCGATGATCGTGGCGTAGAGACTTCTGGGGTCAGTGTCGACGATAGGCGGCGGCCACGAAGCCGAATGCTCGCCGGTTGCGTGGGACACAGAAGGGATGTCGTCGCTGCTGAACTGGGGGGGGATGAGTCGGGTCACGGTGGGCTCGTAGGTCCCGGTCCCGCGGTAGTCGTTGAAGACGATCATGACAGTGTCCAGAGCGTGTTGCTCGTAGGAGGACAACCATTCGCCGCTCAGGTCGAAGGCCAGGGAGGGCGGGGGGAGCGTGGTGACGGCGAGGGTGCCGGCGGAGGCAGGCTCGTAGCCCCGACGCCGGAGTACGCGGCCCGCCCGGCTGCCGAGGACTCGCAGCGCCACTTGATCAGTATCCTGCAAGGACTCGCGCAGAAGCCGGTCAAGCTTGTCGGCCACCGCCACGTTGAACCGACCGCATAGTCCCCGCTCGCTCCCCACGACCAGTATCTCCGAGCGGCCGGGCCGGCTGCGTTGTTCCTCGTCTGCCCCGCGCCCATCCCAAACTCGGTGCGGAAAGGAGAAGCGTTCCCGGATATGATCGAAGACCCCTCGCTCTCCGGGAAGATGCGGGATGACTATCGGCAGCATTGCTTTGAGCTGCTGGGCATAAGTCTGGACACCGCCGCGGCGTTTGAGGGCGGCCTGCCAGCTGCCCAATGAGATGGTCCGCAGCCCGTTCAGGATCGGCTTGACGCTGCGTATGTTCTCCAGGCGCTCGCGAGCTCGTTCTACCTCTTCCATGACTGCTACCCTATCAGGTCGCCTCGTCCGTAGTCCCCGTTGGCGCCGATGACGCCGAGGTCAAAAGGTCTCGATCCGCTCAATGTCCCAGACGAAAACGACCGCTCCACCGAGCTGCGGTCTGACGGGCATGGGGGTGGGAGCCTCATCACCCTCCACGGACTTCACGACGGATTCGGAGCGGCAGGTGCTCTGGACGATACTCAACACGCGCTCCACGTCATCGGGTTCCACAGCGATGAAGAGGGTCATCTGCGCCTGGCGAAGCATCCCTCCGCGCGTCTCCATGAAGGTAGCGGTCAAGTTCGCGGCTACCAGCGCTTGGAGGACCCTCTCCGCCTCGTCGCGCGACATAATGGCCATGATCATCTTCATGCTTCTGCCCTCCTCTCTGACCATTCGGTGGCGTGTTTGTGAATGATCGTCATGAGCGTTTCGCGCGTCTCCGGGGAGAGCTCTCCAGTGCGGTTGAGCTTCTGAAGTAACTCGGGCTCCCGTCTCCGGACCATCTCCAGGAGCTCTCGCTCAAAGGAGGGGACGTCGTCTACGGGTATCTGGTCCACCACCCCCTCGGTCGCGGCGAGGAGCGTGACGATCTGCGACGAGAGGGAAAGCGGCTGGTGAACTGGCTGCTTCAGCGCTGCCCGGAGCCGACGGCCGTGCTCGATCTGGCGCCGCGTGGCCTGGTCCACCTCGGCCCCGAAGCGGGCGAAACGGCGGACCTCCTCGTACTGGGAGAGCTCAAGACGGAGCTCGCCGGCAACCTCCTGCATAGCGTCGGACTGAGCCTCTCCGCCGACGCGGGAGACACTCTGGCCCACGTCGACTGCCGGCTTGATCCCACGGTTGAACAGGTCGGCATCGAGGACGATCTGCCCGTCGCAGATGGAGATCAGATTGGTCGGGATATAGGCCGAGACATTTCCCCGCTGAGTGACGACGATGGGAAGAGCGGTAAGAGAGCCCCCGCCCTCCTCGTCGCTCAGTTTGCAGGCGCGCTCCAGAAGCCGGGCGTGGATGTAGAAGATGTCGCCCGGATAGGCCTCCCGGCCCGGTGGTCGGCGGAGGAGGAGGCTGAGTTCGCGGTAGGCGTCCGCGTGCTTGTTCAGGTCGTCGTAGATGATCAGCGCGTCCCGGCCCTCGTCCATGAAATACTCGGCGATGGTGCATCCCGCGTAGGGTGCCAAGTAGCGAAGGGCGGGTGGGTCCTCGGGACTGGCCAAGAGGACGGTCGTGTACGCCATCGCGCCGTGGCGACGCAGGGTCTCGATGACTCTGAGCGCCGAGCTCTTCTTCTGGCCGATGGATACGTAGACGCACGAGACGTTCCGATTCCGCTGGCTGAGGATGGCATCGACTGCAAGAGAGGTCTTGCCAACCTGCCGGTCGCCTAGAATCAGCTCCCGCTGACCTCGCCCGATGGGCAGAAGGGCATCGACAACCTTGGTTCCCGTGTAGAGCGGCTCGTTGACCGGGGCCCGCTCGACGATGTCGGCTGCCTCCCGTTCCAGGAATCGCCGAGCGGTTTCGCGGATGGGACCGGCGTCATCCAGGGGCTCACCCAGCGGAGTGACGACGCGCCCCAAGAGTTGGTGCCCTACATGGACTTGGACCCGCGCCCCGGTGGCGGTCACCAGGTCGCCGCCCTGGATGCCCTCATCGGGCCCGAGCAGGATGACGTCCAGCCGCGCGTGGTCCAGGTTCAGGATCATCCCCATGACGCCCGTGGGGAACTTGACCAACTCGTCCGTTCGCGCGAGGGGGAGCCCCGACAGGGTTGCGACACCGTCACCGATGTGCTGCACCGTCCCGACATCCCGGAAGATAACGCGGCTCTCCCGCTCCTTGGTCCGCTTCCGCAGAGCCTCCAGGAGGGACCGCATCTCGGTCTCGGTGTCGGAGCCGGTTGCCAGGTCGGCGATGCGGTGCTTCAGCCGCTCTTGGGATGTGAGCTCGTGTACCTTCGGCTCACCCGCCTGTCCCTCGATCTGTTGGCGGACCGCGTCCACCAAAGCCGAGACGGTGGGTTGGATCTCCTCGTTACGCTTCTGGTTGCTCATCGCTCAGACGCTCTTTCAGGGCGTGCGACGTCTCCTCTCGCAGCTCTCTCAGACGGCCCAGGATCGAGTTGTCGACGACGATGTCGCCGAGGCGCACCCGCATGCCCGCTGCCAGGTCAGGATTCGTCTCCATCTCGATGTCGACGTTCCGGTCGGCCAGCGCCGTGAGCGTGCGCGCCAGCTGGCCCTGCTGCTCGGAGGAGAGCGGCTTGGCCGTCATGACGCGGGCCGTAGGTGTCCGCTCCCCAAGAGACTGGCGGAACGCGCGCACTCGACCCATCTCTTCGCGCCCCATCTCCCAGATGCGGTCAGTAAGCTGGCTCAGGAGCGCATCGTGGACCTGGGGTGGGGCAGCCTGGCCTATCACTTCGGCTCCAACATCGCAGATGGCGGCGATGAGCTCGTCGTGGAACTCCTCCACGGCCCGCTGACGCATCTGCTCTACGTCCTCCCGCGCATCGTCGAGCATCTCCTCGATGTCGTTCTCGACCTCGACCAACATCTGCTGACGCTCTGTCTCCGCCTGCTTATGCGCGTCCGCGATGATCTCGTCGGCCTCCTCCCTGGCCTCGGAGAGACGCTCTTCTAGTTTCTCGCGGAGGGCCTCGGCTTCCTCTCTGTCCTCTCTAATCTGCTCCATCGTCTTGCGCTTCTCTGCCCTACGCTCGTGCACTCGGTCCATAGTAGGACGCAGGGCGAAGTAGTAGAGGGCGCCTGCGAGGACGAGGAAGTTGACAATCTGGAAGGCTATCGTTGTCCACTCGATGTTGAGCATGCGCTATCCCCCGGGGAAGAATCGATCGACCACCGGGTTCGCAAAGATGAGGACGAGAATGACCAGCAGGACGTAGATGGCCGTCGACTCAAGCAAGGCCATAGAGATGAGGAGCGTTGTACGAAGGTCAGCGGCAGCCTCGGGCTGACGCGTCATCCCCTCCAGGGCCTTCAGTACGGCTCGCCCCTCGACGAGGGCCGGGGTCAAGGCGCCCAGGACGATCCCGAGCGTCGATCCGACGATTGTCACTAGCGTGATAAGGGTTCCGGGTTCCATTTGTGCCATAGGTCTACTCCTTGATGTCTGTGCCGTAAGCTTCGGCTGTGCCCTTTGATGGTAACTAGACTGCATCAAGCGTGATCGAGCAGCGGCTCGCTCCCCGCACTCCGCCTGGTTCAGGGGGCAGCGGAAAGCAGCCGCGCGCTGGGATGCGTTACGATAGCGCACTCTCTTTCAACTCTTCCTGTTCGTCCCCCTCCAGGGCCGTACTGATATAGACCGCTGCCAGGGCGGTGAAGATATAGGCCTGGAGCAGGCCAGTGAAGATGTTCAGGCCAATGACGGGGAGGGGCACGAAAAGGGGTATCAACATGAAGACCACCGCGACAATCAACTCTGTGCTCAAGACGTTCCCAAAAAGCCGCACGGCCAGGGAGACCGTCCGGCTGACCTGCCCGATGATCTCCAGGGGCAGCAGGAAGATCGGCGAGGCAAGGTTCTTAAGGTAGCCGAGGACCCCCTGCTGACGCATGCCGTAGTAATGGACGGAGAAGAAGACGACGACGGCCAAGGCCACGGGCGTATTCAAGTCCCGGGTGGGGGCCACGATGGGCAGCATCAACCCCCCCGGCAGCGGGATGGTGGGCAGGAGGGAGAAGATATTGGCGAAGGCCACGAAGATGGCCAGGGAGCCCAAGAAGGGCAGATACTGCTCGACGGGATACCCGGCGAGCAGATCGCCGATCAGGTCCTCGAGAAACCCAAGGAGCATCTCGAGCAGGATTGGCCACCGGCGCTGGACGACGATGCCGAGGGTGATGAGCATCACCATCATGATCCAGGTTGAGACCACCGTGTCCCGCACGGGTACCCCGAATACTGAGAAGACTACTTGTGGGAAGAACCTATCCATGTCTATCTCCTAAATGCTCATCTGGGTGCTCAGCGGCTGCCGGGCTGTGTCACCGAGTCACCATCGTTCGGCGTATCCATGCCGCCCGAAGCTCTATCCTTCGGCGTCGGTGAGGTGGGGAGCGTCACGGGCCCGTTGGCGTTGAACCAGAGCACTGTTGCCCAGCGAGACAGCCACACCCCGCCGAAAGAGAGGAGCCCAGGGATGATTCCCCGGCTCAGACCCAGTGCCAACAGGCATGCGACGAGGGAGAGACGGACCGTCATCCCGCCGAGGACCAGGAGCAATGCCCGCTGCGTTAACCCGACCCACACACGCGAGACCGTCCACCAGCGGATGCCTGCATTCAGCGCACCGACGAGCGCTCCCGCCAACAGCCACAGTGTCATTTCGGGGCCGCTTCCTGGTTTGTCTCGTCCCAGGTCGGTTCATTGGCAGCCTGCCGGTGATAACCCTGGTCCATGCGCTGGATCGACCGGAGCACGTTGTAGAAGCCGGTGCCAATGCCGAAGAGTAGCAAACCCAGGGTGAAGAGGTACGTCGTACCCAGCGATCGGTCCAGGAAGTAGCCGACCAGGACCCCGCCAAAGATGGGCAGCGCCAGGTCCCAACCCAACGAGGTAGCCCGCAGTGCTTCCCTCCATATCTCGCGCTCACGCTGCTTCACGGTCTGCTCCCAGGTCGAAGACGTGCCGCAAAGTGGGGTCGTCCTCGCGCCCAAGTGACTCCCGCAGCTCCTGGGCGAGGCGCTCGAACTTGCGCTCTTCCGACGAAACCGGTGCTGGAACGGAGGCCTCCAGCTCTGCCTCGCCGCTGGTAAAGACGGTGACCGCTCCCCCGTCGACGCGGAGGATACCTGCCTCTGCGTTGAGTGTGTGCTCGTCGGCACCCTCGGCATATCGAATGGGTGCCCTGATCGTCTCCGCGAGCAAGGGCATGTGGCCGGGGTAGACCGTGAGTCCAGTCCCGTCCGCCACCCGCAGGTGGACCCACGCCGCGTCCTCCACCTCTCGGAGGGTCTCGGCCGGCGTCATCACGGTCAGTCGAAGCGTCTTGGCCACGGTGGCTAGCACCTCAAGGCTACCGAGGAGCGGATGGATCCTCGGCTGTCGCGGTTGTCGCGCGCTCCACAACCTCGTCGATGGTCCCGACCATGTAGAAAGCCTGCTCAGGAAGGTCGTCGTGCTTCCCATCGAGGATCTGGCGGAAGCCACGCAATGTCTCATCCAGTGGAACATAGCGGCCCGGTGTTCCGGTGAACGGTTCAGCGACGAAGAAGGGTTGGGTCAGGAAGCGTTGGATACGCCGCGCCCGCTCCACGGTCAGACGATCATCCTCGTTCAACTCATCCATGCCCAGGATGGCGATGACGTCGCGCAGCTCTTCATAGCGCGCCAGAGTCTCCCGCACCTCGTTGGCGATAGCGAAGTGCTCCTCCCCGACCCCCCCGGGGGTGAGAAGGGTGGAGGTCGAATCCAGTGGATCGATGGCGGGATAGAAGCCCCGGCTGGCCTGCTGCCGGGTAAGGATGGTGGTCGCGTCCAGGTGCGCGAAGGTGGCCACCACGGCGGGATCGGTCATGTCGTCGGCGGGGACGTAGACAGCCTGCACCGATGTGGAACTGGCCCCGGAGACTGTGGTCGTGATTCGCTCCTGGAGCTCGCCCATCTCGGTGTCCAGGGTCGGTTGGTAGCCCACGGTGCTTGGCAGACGGCCAAGCAGCGCCGACACCTCGGCCCCGGCCTGCACGTAGCGGAAGATGTTGTCGATGAAGATGAGGGCCTCCCGCTTCTCCTGATCCCGGAAGTAGTCGGCCATGGTCAGTGCAGTGAAGGGGACCCGAAGGCGGGCTCCGGGCGGCTCCTTCATCTGGCCGAAGACGAGGATGGTGCTCTCCAGGACGCCGCTCCGCTGTAGCTCCAGCCAGAGGTCGTTTCCCTCTCGGCTCCGCTCCCCGACGCCTACGAAAAGGGCCACACCCTCGTGTTCCTCGATGGTGTGGCGCATCAGCTCGATCATAAGCACGGTCTTGCCCACACCGGCTCCCCCGAAGAGGCCGATCTTGCCGCCGCTGGGGTAGGGCGTGAGGAGGTCGATGGCCTTGATGCCCGTTACGAAGGGTTCGTCGACCACCTTCTGTTCTTGCATGCGAGGAGCCTCGGCGTGTATGGAGCGTTGCCAGGCGCCCCCTGGCTGAGGTCCGCCGTCGATGGCGTGACCCAGGACGTTGAACATGCGCCCCAGGGTCTCCCGACCAACGGGAACGTGGATGGGCCGCCCGGTATCCCGCACGCTCAGGCCGCGATGGAGGCCACTGGTGCCTTCCATAGCGATGGTGCGGACGGTGTGCGGGTCCACGTGCTCCTGGACTTCGACGACCAGCTCGTGCTGATCCTCGCGGTCGACGACCAGGGCGTTATGGATGCTGGGGAGATCGCCGGAGGGGAACTCCGCGTCGATCACCACGCCAGCTACGCGTACAACGGTTCCTCGTCTTTCCACAAAGTCACTCCTCGGGGTCGGGTGTGGGCTAGCTAGCATTCTACCATGGAACGATAGTCTTGAATAGAGCTCCGCCGCCTGGTCGACTAGGCGCTGGACTTCATCCTTGGAACGACGGAGGACGATTGGCTGGACCGACACCCGGATCGCGAACCCCGGCGGACGTGGGGGAGTCCGCTCAGTGGCGCGGTGTCTCCGCTACCAGGGGGCTGCGCGGCCATCGTGCCGGAAGAAGGAACCGGTGTCGTTAAGGGTTACGTCATCGGCGACATCGAGGACGCCTTGGGCAGACTTGACGGGGCTCAGCGGCGCGCTCGCTCCGCCCATATCGGTGCGCACCCACCCGGGATGGATGGCTATGACGACGATACCCTCGGATCTGAGATCGAAAGCTATGGCCCGGGTGAGCATATTGAGGGCGGCCTTGCTGCTGGAGTAGCTGTATCCGCCGCCGGTGGACTTCTGGGCAAGGGAACCCGACGTCGACGAGATGTTCACGATACGGGCGTCGTCCCCGGCCCGGAGCAGGTCCAGATGACCCTGCGCGACGAGCATGGGTCCGACGGCATTGACGTGGAAGGTATGGAGCATCGTCTCGGCGTCCAGGCTGCCGAGATCCTCCTCGGGGTTGATGCCGGCGTTGTTGATGAGCAGGTCGAGCCCGTCGACCGTGTCTGCGACAGCGTCGGCGGCTGCCTCGATCGTCTCCTCGGCGGTGACGTCCAGGCGGAGGATGGTGAGGCGATCGAGGTTTTGCTCGCGCAGTCGCCGCAGGTCCCCAGCTTCATCGGGGCGGCGGCACGTGGCAAAGACTAGGTCTCCGCGGTCCAGATTCTCGCGGGCGAAGGCGAGGCCCAGGCCCCGATTGGATCCGGTGATCAGCACGCGTTTCAACTTGGATTCTCCTTTCGGCAGTAGGCGCGATGGGTGGCTCTCAATTAGTCATGTTAGCATATCTGCAGGAGACTGTGAGGTTGGGCTGAGTTAGGACTGATGACGGATTGGGTTGGAGAGGGTTAGCGTTTAGTTGGACGGTCTAGCCGCGGCACAGCGTCGCTGGTGCCGCTGTGCAGACTAGGTTGTACCGTCTGACTCGAGGGTACCTCGTGGGGCGAAGCAACTCCGACCGGCTTCAACTGACGCATCAAGAGCGGCCATCCCACGCCCGGTGAGGTGGGCCTGAGGCCGGCGAGGCGGAGGCGGGAAACAACCCGGCTCAGGCCAGATTTGGGTAGGTGGAGACCGGGATGCAGGCCGTCCTGTCCCTGAGCCGCCCTTCAGGGCCCCTACAGACCCTGGGTGGCGTCAAATGCCAAGTGGTCCGGTGTTCTGCGAGTGGACGCGTTGCGCTATGAGACATAAAGGCCTGGTCATCCACGATATCTCGCCTCAGCTGGGCCTTCAGCTCATCCGCTGGGGCTCGAGGCAATGCGTCGGCGATGACCAGGGACTGCCCTTTTCAGACCTCTCCGCTGCCCTTGCTTATCCCGATTGCGGCTAGAGCCAGGTTTCGTAGACGCTAGAAAACCATTGAGTGGACACCTTGTGTCGGTGTGCAAGCGGTATCTGACCCGCTCAAACTCGAGAGACGCTGGTTCCCCTATTGGCTTCAAGAGGTCCTAGGCGTCAGTGGAGGTGGTATCCTCGGATGCCTGCTTCTCGACTCGGGCAGCGCGATTGTGCCTCAAGTCAATCTGAGTTGGCGCTGGGGTGGATCATTCGTAGCACCGGCGTTGGTGAGGCAGACGCCTCAGGCCGGAGGGCGCTCGCCGCCAAGGGCCTCCACGGCCCTCTTAACCGCATCGACGTCGGGGTCGCGGAGGGTGCCTGCGGGGGCGGGGCGGTCGCCGGTGGCGATGCAGACCGTGCCCTGGCGGCAGGGGATAACCAGGTCGACCGTGTACTCGGCGTCGCCCTCCTTGAAGAGGAATTCGCGCTCGGGGTGGAGACGATCCTCCTTCAAGGTCACGTACAATCCGTCGGCCCCGGTGGCGTAGAGGTCGTTGATCTCGTCAGCGGCAACGAACCGGTCCCAGGTCGACTCTATGAAGGTAATGCGCCGCCAGCGAAGGCTGGGGATGGGCTCGTCGCGCTTCATCAGCCGGCCGATTTGGAGCTTGTAGTACGGCTCGTCGGCCCGTGGGTGACCTGCTTGCTCGGGGAGGAGGTCGCTTCGGCGCACCAGTTCGTGGCCTTCCACTGGAGCGTAGTAGTGGACGGACCATTTCTCGTCCCCAAAGACCCGGGTGAAGTAGAAGGCAAGGACGACGGCCTCGGTGGTGCTCTCGGGAGCATGGCGCTGAGGGATGCGGTACCAACCCTCTCCGCGCGCAATGTCGAAGTCCCGCTTGCTGTTCATGATCGCGACCAAGACCCGGTCCGATGGGTAGAACACGTCATCACCTCCCGACAGGTAGATGGCACCAGGGCGAAGAGCCTGGCGACAGGTCAGCTTGGTCTCCGGCTGTCGAGCGACAGCCGAATTCGGGACATGGATGGTGGTACGTCCCTGTGGTCCCGGCTGGCTGCTGCCGAATGCCTTTCTGACACCGGACGCGCGGGACCACAGGATCTAAGTACCGAGGGCGGCTAGTCCAGCCGCCGCTGGGCGATCCCCAGTAGTTTCTCCTGTCCTGCCTCAGAAAGGCCGAGCTGGTCGACGGTCTCCCGAACCTGCTGGAGCGTTCCGTTGCCGCCGACGTACCCGTTGGCACGGGCAGTCGCCGTGGAGTCCACAAAGCTCCTCACGTCCGGGAACTCTGCACCGAACTCGGACATCAGATCGTTGACGCCCCGGAGGCGGTACTTCTGATGGTAGTCCTCGGCTCGCCAGAACTCGGTGTAGGGCACGATCTCGGTGGCGAGTTTGCGACCGGTATCGTTCTCGCGGCGGGCCTTGCTCGCCTCCGCCACCCGCTGCTGCTTCTCGTCGTGATAGAAGATGACCGACCCGTACTGTCGGGAGACGGAGCGGCTGACGGGCGTGTGGCTGGACCAGAAGACGTCCAGCAGCTCTTCGTAGGTGATCACACTCGGGTCGTAGTCGATCTGGATGGTCTCGCTGTGGCGACCGAGGCTCTGGTAGGTGGGGCTGCTTTTCGATCCGCCCGCGTAGCCGACGCGCGTGCGGACGACGCCGGGAAGACTCCCGAACCGGGAGTCCGGACCCCAGAATCAGCCCATGGCGAAGGTCGCCGTCTCCGTCTCGTCGGGTGCATCCAGGTCGATGGGCGGCAGGTTAGGTGCCCCCTCGTCGATCTCCGAGGTAATCATAGTCGGTCTCTCCTTCGTGGTTGTCAATAGGATCGCAACGATGACGATCCCGGTTACGACCAAGGGTAGGACGAAGCGGTTCATCGCGTACGCCCTTCCAAGTCGCTCATGGTCATGTACACCTTTCCGGTTGTTCGAAGCGGCACTCGTGTTTCGTTCACGTCCATCTTGGATTTTAACACGGCATCTCTGGGGAGCAACTAAAGGGCAAGGGACCCTGATAACAAGCCGATACGCGTCATTGTGCTTCGCGGGTGGTGGAGCTTGGGGCGGCGAAAAGGGCCAGACAGGATGACACAAAACGGCGGGTTGCGGGCTGTTCGACGTAACCAGGGTGCAACGTCCCGGACGAGAGGCGGTTATCGGATGTGAGGGACTTGTCGCCTGGGGACGGCTTGGAGCGACCACGCTGGACGGCACGGTACACGGGCAGCGCAGCGGGTCGGATGCCCATGTTTGTCAAATGGATATGGGCGTGTTAGAATACGCGCCGTCCGTGAACGGGGTACCCGGTACCGCCTTCGATGCCCGTTGGGCTCCTCCTTGCTCTCTCCTTATTCTGTTGGCTTGGTGGTTGGCCCTGCCGGACGCGAGGTCTGGTTGGCGGAGGGATGGGGACAGCGTTCGACGTGGAGGATAGAACAGTTGAATGGACCTTGGATGACGCCTTGGAGAGCCTTTCTGCCGAAGGGCCACAGGGCGTTGCACGCTGTGGGACACTTCGAGACATTTCGAGGCATTGTCGCCGACGACGCTCGCTGCATGCTCACTCAGAGGTAGGCTCCCAACAGACTGCATCACTGCTTGGTAGGGGGTATCGATGAATAGAAGACGGAGGGGACCAACGATGGGTTTCAACGGGGCACTGTCTGGTGCCATGCGGCGGATTGGCTTCGGCCGGGTTGTGCTGGGTGTCGTGGCCATCCTCCTGGTCGTGGCCTTGCTCCTGCCGCCGATTTCGCTCCTGCGCCGGCTCGGCCTGGTGGGGTACGAGACGCTCAGTGCTGATAGCGTCGCCGTGTCGCACCCGGATGGACTAACGCTGCAGGTTGATCCCGAGGCGTTCGCGGGGCGCGTGAAGGTGCGCCTCGACTCGATACCCCAGTTGGCCTTCCTTGAAGGGTCAGCGGGAGGAGAGCTCAAGGATGCGGTCAAGGCTCTTCCCGACTACCTGGAGGTCAAGAGCCCCTTCTACAAGATCCAGAAACGGGGTGCCGCCGAGGACTCGGTCTGGGTGGACGTGCTCGTCCCCAACGACGCCGAGCCCTGGGAGACCCTGGACCTGTATTCCTGGGATGGGGAGGCTTGGGTCTGGGTTGGCAGCGAGCTCCACAACGAAGTGGCGGGTCACGAGTTCATTCGAGCGGACGTCGCGGAGCTGCCCCCGTCCGTCGTCGTGGTGCAGAACGGCGGGCTAGGTGCGGTGATGGCGACCGATCTGGACGCCGACGATCAGTTGAGCCAGGTGCATCTGTTCGAGACCGTCCATCCAACAGGGCTGCTTCTGGGGACGATGGGGGGCTTCGCCGGCGATGCGGGCAGCCTGGTGGTTCCCGATGCCGACGCGGGTTGCGGCGTGATGCCGACGATTCGCAACTGGGCACCAGGGAAGAGCGTCAATGAGGGGCTCCTCGCGGATTTCTTGGATGATCCGGAGGCTCAGGCGTCGCACGTCGAGAAGGTGGTGGAATTGTGCACGGGGCGGGGTTTCGACGGGGTCGACATTGACTACCGGGGTGTAGGGGCCGAACAACGAGGAGCCTTCACGGGCTTCATTGGGGAACTGGCCGATGCGCTCCATGATGCGGAGATGCAGCTGGGTGTGACAGTCGAGCGTCCCGTGCTGGTGGAAGGCACGTGGGAGAGTGGAGGCTACGACCTGGCTGCTCTGGGTGAGCGCGCCGACGCGGTGCACATCCCCTTCCCTTCTGATCCGGAAGCTTACACGACCGATGGTCAGGCGCACCGTTTGCTGGACTGGGCCACGGCCCGGGTGCCTCGCGAGAGACTCCGTATGATGGTCTCCTCGCTCAGCGTGACGTTGAACGAGGCAACTGGTACGTATGACTACGTCTCCGCCCAGAAGGCGCTGGCGCCCTTCGGCGAGGTGTCCGTCCTGGACGATGCCTCAGAGGTGGAACCCGTGACCGAGGTCGCCTTAGGGCTCTCTGGCTCGCTGATGAGCACAATGGCTCAAGCTGAGGCGGGCACGTACGCGCTGCGGCATAAGACGGAAGATGATGAGCCGTGCACCACATGGCTGGGCACGGCTTCGAACCTAGCCCACAAGCTCCGCTGGGCGAAGCGGTATCGGCTTGGTGGCGTGGTCGTGACCGACGCGCTTAATCCTGGAAACGTGGACGCAGTGCTGGACGTCGTGGCCGGCTATCCCGACGTCGAGTCGGTCTCTGTGCCCGGGTTGGACAAGATGCAGATCGTGTGGGAGGTGGGAATCGGCGGCGAGGAGACCGTCCATCAGGCGGGTCCGCTGGCGAATCCGAGCTATACGTGGACGGCGCCGGAGACACCGGGGCTTTACACGGTGAGCGCCTCGGTCGCCGGTTTCGACCATGGCGCTGTGGAGCTCACGGTGGCCGAGCCGGAACCTGAGGAACTGGTATCGGCACCTATCACGGATACTGAGACAATCACCGGGACTGAGCCGGCCGAGGAGGTCGAAGAGGAGGACACGGACGAGGCCGAGGAGGATGACGATGCCGCGTGTCTCAATGCCCGGTTCCTGGACGACGTGACGGTTCCGGACAACACCCAGATGGAGAAGGGTGAGGCATTCGAGAAAACCTGGCAGGTGGAGAACAGCGGCTCGTGTCCCTGGCCGGAGGACACGGTGCTGGCCTTTGTGGGGGGCGAGCAGATGGGTGCCCCGGAGTCGGTGGAGGTGCCCGCGGTCGAGCCCGGCGGCAAGAAGGATGTGACGGTGTCGATGGAGGCGCCAGGGGAGGACGGGACGTACACCGGAAAGTGGCAGCTCCAATCTGGGGGTACTGCCTTGGGTGGGCAGCTTTGGGTGAAGATTGTGGTCGGTGAGCCGCAGGAATCGGAGCAGGTGGCACCCCCGCCATCCGCGCCGGCGCCGAGCGGTGGCGGCAGCTTCGAGCTCGGGGGCCACATACGGGACTGGAATTTCCCTTATGCGAGTCAGATGAGCTACGCCGGTATGAACTGGGCCAAGGTACAGGTCCGCTACCCAAGTGATGCGGCAGGCATCATTGCGGCGTCTCACGCGAGAGGCTTCAAGATCCAGGTGAGTGCGCTTGGGCCGGCGAGCATGGTGACCCAGGGCGGGTTCGAGCAGAAGGTGGCGGATTGGGTAGCGAAGATGGCGGCGGATGGGGCCGACGCCATTGAGATTTGGAACGAGCCCAACATCAGCCGCGAGTGGCAAGCGGGGAGTATCAGTCCCCAGGCCTACACCAGCCTCCTGTGCAAGGCGTACGGGGCGATCAAGAACGCCAACGCCGGGACGGCTGTGATCAGCGCAGCGCCGGCACCGACGGGTTACTTCGGAGGCTGCAGCCCGAACGGATGCGACGATCAGCCGTGGCTGCAGGGTATGTACAATGCCGGGGCTGTCCAGTGCATGGATTACATTGGGGCGCACCACAATGCTGGTGCGACGTCACCATCGGCGACGAGCGGGCACCCGGCGAATCCGGGCAGTACGCACCACTCCTGGTTCTTCCTGCCGCAGACCCAGCTCTATTACAACATCTTCGGCGGTACGCGAAAGCTGTTCTACACGGAGATGGGTTACGTCACGCCGGAAGGGACGTGTGGCAGCGGGTTGCCGAGCAACTTCCAGTGGGGGAACGGGACATCGTTGGCTGAGCAAGGAGCCTGGTTGAGCGAGGCGGTGCGGCTGAGCATCAACACGGGCATGGTGCGCTGCGTCATCGTGTGGAACGTGGACTACGTACGGAACGACTGCGGCGACTGCAATCCGCAGGCAGCGGACTGCGATCCCCAGGCCAGCTTCGCTATCATGAGGCCAGGAGGCGCTTGCCCGACGTGCGATGCGCTGCACAACGTACTGGGCACCCGGTAGCGTGCCGGGACGGCTTTGTCGCCAACTGTCGATTGTGCTATACTGTCCAGCAGGCTCGCTGATCTCCTGGGTGTGCCTGCTTGAGCGGCACGCGGAGTGCTTCTGAGGGACAGTCGCAAGAACAGAGGTTCGGCTGCAGTCATCGTGACGCTGTCGTTCGACTGAGCCGGACCTCTTCGCCTGTTTAGGAGGGTGTTCACATGTCTAGGACGTCATCTGGAGGCCCAGGACTGAGCGGCAAAGGGCTGTACATCGCTGTCGCTGCATGGCTTCTTCTGGTCATCGTCGGAGGGTTGTGTACCTGGTATGGCTGGTTAGGCCCCGGCGACGGGCAGGAGGGCGAACCCGAACCGAAAACAGAGGCCACGGGGGAACCGGCAACGGCCGCGTCTGAGAGTGGCGAGCAAGAGCCGGCTGACGATGTCCCCACGACGCTGGCGGAGGCTGGGCCGACGTCAACCCCGACGTTGGGCAGTGGGGAAGCCGAGCCCGACGACGAGGAGAGTCCGACGGCGCCAGCGGGCGGCGAGGTGGAGGACTTCGGATACGGCGTTGCGGTCAACGGCGTGGGCGGCGGCGATCCGGCTTACTGGATGGGACAGGTGGATAGCCTGGGTCTCGGCTGGATGAAGCAGCAGTTCCGTTGGGCGGACTTTGAGAACACCCCAGGCGAGGTAGACTGGAGCGGCTTCGACGCGGTGGTCGACGAGGCCAACCGCCGCGGTCTGAAGGTCATGTTCAGCGTGGTTGACGCGCCAGAGTGGTCGCGGAGCTACACAGACGAGAATCCAGAGGGAGGCCCCCCGGATAATCTGGAGCTGATCGCCGACTTCATGGGCCGCCTGGTCGATCGGTACAAGGGCCGGATCCACGCCATTGAGGTGTGGAACGAGCAGAACCTGGACCGCGAGTGGGACACCGCCGAGGGGGTGAGCGCGGAACGGTACGTGGAGATGCTGCAGCTCTCCTACCAGGCGATCAAGAGCCGCGACCCCAATATCATCGTTGTCAGCGGCGCGTTGTCCCCGACCGCAGGCCGCCAGACGGATCCGAACAACCCTGACCGGGTGATCTGGATGGACGATTTCGACTACATGGATCGGATGATCGAGCTGGACGCGCTGAGCTACTGTGATTGCGTCGGCGCCCATCACAATGGGATCAACATGCCGCCGGACGTGGCCTGGGACGAGGGGTACAACGACCCGACGGCGCAGTTCCGCGGGCCGTTTGACAACCCACACCACAGCTGGTCATTCAAGTCGACGCTCTGGGGCTATCACGAACGCATCGCGGCGGCGGGCAGCGACAAGCCCTTGTGCGTCACAGAGTTTGGCTGGGCGACGGCGGAGGGCTTCGATGGGCACCCGCCCGGGTTCGAGTTCGCCCTCGACAATACCCTCGAGGAGCAGGCGGAGTGGGACGTGGAGGCCTTCCAACTCATGCGTGAGTGGGGCTTCGTACGGCTGGCGTTCCTTTGGAACCTCAACTACTCGCAGCTTGGATGGGGCCCCCGAGATCCGAACGCACCGTACGGGCTGATCGACTTGGACGGCGCGCCGCGGCCTTCTTTCCACGCGATCCAGGAGATGCCGAAGCCGTAGCCACATCGGTTCTCATCCGGGCTGGTCCAGGCGGGCACGCTCTGGGTCGGTCTGAATCTTGCGGACAAGTCCCGGTCCCAGGAGGGACCCGGGGGAGGTGCCGGCCGCGCGCGACGATGACGCGCCATCCGATGAGACAGGCTGATGGAGGTACCCCTATCGACCGACGTTTCTTCGTGGAGCATCGATTACCAAGAGGTGGGCGTCCGATGCGGATTGCCCTCCTCGTCGGCGCAGTCCTGGTCCTTGGCGCGATGGGTCTCACTTTGCTACTCGGTGGGACCCCGTTGTCGCTCATAGAGGGCGGATCTATCGAAGCGACGCCCACCTCGTGGCCCAGGCCACGCATGGCCTCGCCGGAGTACGGCATGCAGGCGCATCTCTGGTGGCACGAGGAGATTGCGCGGCGTGATATGGACCTGATCCAGGAAGCCGGCTTCGGTTGGGTGAAGCAGAACGTGGGATGGAGGGATGTCGAGGGGGCTGAGAAGGGCGCCTTCAACTGGTACTTCACGGATCGGATCGTTCAGGACGCTGAGGAGCGCGGTCTGAAGGTGCTGTTCCGCCTGGACAGTGAACCCGCCTGGGCTGCGCTGGAGAAAGGGGTCCGCTCCCGCAACGGCCCTCCTGAAGACCCCCAGGATCTGGGAGACTTCTGTCATGTTCTGGCGGAGCGGTATCACGGGCGCGTGCAGGCCTATCAGGTCTGGAATGAGCCGAATCTAGCCCGCGAGTGGGGCGGCTACGCGCCAGACCCAAAGGGGTACGTGGAGTTGCTGCGCGCGTGCTACATCGGGATCAAGTCGGCGGATCCGGAGGCCCTGGTGGTGTCGGCCGGTTTGGCGCCCACGGGGACGGGCCTGCCCGCGGCGATCCCCGACACAGACTACTTGATCGAGATGTACGAGGCCGGTGCAGCGCCGTACTTCGACGCGTTAGGGCTGAACGCGCCGGGGTACAAAGCGCCGCCCGAGGTGTCGCCCAGCGAGGCGGCTGCCTCCGAGCGGTACGGGCGGCAGCGGTTCTTCTGCTTCCGGCACGTTGAAGATATGCGTCAGATCATGGTCGATCAGGGCGACGCCGATAAGCAGGTGGTTATCCTGGAGATGGGCTGGACCACGGATCCACGGCCGGAATCACCCTATCATTGGCACGCCGTGACGCCGGAGGAAAAGGCGGACTACCTGACGAGGGCCTTCGCGTACGCCGAGGAAGAGTGGGCACCGTGGATGGGCTTGATAAACGTGCTCTCCATTCCGGACCCGGAGTGGACTGAAGAGGACGAGCAGTACTGGTGGGCCGTGACCGAGCCGACCTGGCCGGAGACGGTCGTTCGTCCGGGGTATGAGGCCCTGCAGGAGATGAAGAAGTGATGGGCAGGGCTGATGACTCGGGACACGTGAGCCATTTGCAGGGATCCGAGTTGGTCGTCATCGATGGCTCGTACGGCGAGGGCGGGGGTCAGATTTTGCGGACGGCTGTAACGCTGGCCCTTATCATGGCCCGCGACGTGCGTGTTGAACGGATCCGGGCCGGCCGTAAGCGGCCGGGGCTGCGGCCGCAGCACCTGACGGCAGTCCGTGCCGCGGCAGCGGTCTGCGGCGGCGAGCTCAGAGGGGACGAGCTTGGATCCCAGACTGTGACGCTGAAGCCCGGGGGTCCTCCGAACGCGGGCGATTATGCGTTTGATGTCGCGTCGGCGTCTGAGGGTGGGAGTGCGGGCTCGATTGGCCTCGTCCTTCAGACCGTTCTTCTCCCCCTGGCGCTGACAGCCGGTGCGTCCGAGCTGACCCTCTACGGCGGTACGCACGTCGCCTGGGCCCCGTCGGCCTCGTACATCGAGCACGTGTTCTTGCCAATCATCGCGCGTATGGGCGTGGACGCCGAATTGGACGTGCTTCAGTGGGGGTTTTACCCCGTCGGCGGCGGCAGCGTGCGGATCGAGATCCGAGGACGGGAAAGGGCGCTGGATCCGATCTCCCTGACGGAGCGGGGGGCGCTGGAGCGGTTGTGGGGCAGCGCGGTGGTGACCAACTTGCCTTCGCATATTCCCCAGCGGATGGCGGACCGGGCGCGTAACGTGCTGGCCGGGGCCGGGCTGGATGCGCGGGTGGAGCCCCGCCGTCTGCGGGGCGAAGGACCGGGTGCGGGTATTTTTCTTTGGGCAGAATACGAGCACGCCCTGGCCGCGTTCACATCGTACGGCCGGAAGGGGCTGCCGGCGGAGCACGTGGCAGAGGCGGCGTGTGAGGATCTGCTGGCGCACCATCGGGCCGGGGCCCCAGTGGACCCCCACCTGGCTGACCAACTGGTGGTGCCGATGGCTCTTGCCGAGGGAGAATCACGCATCCTCACGTCAAAGGTCACGCGGCATCTCTCGACGAATATGTGGGTTGTGCGACAGTTCCTGGACTGTCAAATGGACCTTGAGGGCGGAGAAGGGGGCCAGGGTGCGCTAGCGGTGGAGGGACAGGCTTTCTCAGTCGGTGATGGGCGGCGCCGGGCGTAAGGTGATCATGGTCCGTTGGGTAGAGTTGGTATTCTGGTTGTTGGAACCGGGGTGTGGTGTTACGCACGCGTGGAGGAGGGGTGAGGTATGATCGAAGTCGTCTTTCTTGGGACCTCGGCCTCGGCCCCTTCCATTCACCGCGGTCTCTCGGCGCAGGTGGTACTCCACCGTGAGTACCGTTTCCTCGTGGACTGCGGGGAAGGCACACAGCGGCAGATTCTGCGGAGTGGGCTGGGGTTCAAGAGGTTGAACCGTATCTTCCTCACACATGGGCACCTGGACCATATTCTGGGCCTGGGGGGACTGGTCTCGACCTTCGCCCGTTGGGAGGCTATGGAACGCTTGGAGATCTATGGAGGGCGATGGGCCTTGCAGCGGGTCTACGACCTGATTTACGGCGTGGTCCTGCGAGGCGCACGCCCGGCGGTGGAGATCGACTTCATAGAGGTTGAGCCCGGAGTGATCTTGGAGGACGACGAGTTCGAAGTGAGCGCCTTTCCGGTCGCTCACCGGGGTCCTAGTCTCGGCTATCTTTTCCGCGAGAAGGCCCGCCGGCCGTTTCTCATCGAACGGGCGGAGGCTCTGGGCGTCCCTGCAGGCCCGGAGCGGAGCCGGCTGGTTGCAGGCGAAAACGTGACGCTCGAGGACGGCCGAGTGGTCCGGCCGGACGAAGTGCTGGGTCCGCCAGAGTCACGGGCCGCCCTGGCCCACGTGGGCGATACCGGGGAGACGGGCAACCTGCGGGATGCGGTGCAGGGCGCGGACCTACTGGTCATCGAGGCAACCTATTTGGAGCGAGACGCTGACCTGGCAGACGAGTTCGACCACCTCACTGCGGCGAAGGCCGCCAAGCTGGCGCGCGATGCCGACGTCCATCACCTCATCTTGACACACATCTCGCGACGGTACCGTGAGTCGGATATTCTGGAGGAAGCCCGCGCGATCATGCCTAACACGACAGTCGCCAGGGATCTGGATCGCTTCCGCGTGCTCCGCGAGGAGATCGAGCGTGCGGTCGACTGATCCTGGGAAGGGTTGGGCAGCCTGTTCAGCGCGGGGCTGCCGTATCGATAGTGTTCGTGATCTTCATCAAGTGACGTGAGCTTAGGAAGGAGCCGCTATGCCGGCGCATCGCAAAGCCAGCATCCGTGAGCTAGCAGCGGACGCGCGTGAGTTGGACGCAGGCGTCCTCCAGGGATCGCTCCGTCGTGATCCTGACACCGGGGCGTGGCTGGTTGGGGAGAGGCGATTGGATGATCTCCTGGCCCGTTACACTGGGGAGTCGATCGTCTTGATCGCCACATCGCTGGATGACGAGCGGCCCATGCCACCCAGGACTTGCCGTACGTGTGGCGCGGAGTATCGGGGCACGCATTGTCCGCGCTGCCGGGAGGCCCGCCTTCGTCTGCGAGGGCGCTGATCGTGCATCTCTCCCTTCGGCTCCTCAGCCTGAGGCCGAGGGCAGAATGACTGCCTACGGCGCGCGTTCCCCGTCGACATCCCAAGGCCCAGGCCTCAACGATACGTCCCCCGTCGGCCACCAGCAGCGTCACCTGGCATAGCAGTCGTTTGTCATCTCATATCACTTGGAGTACACTGATTGGGGGGCGGTTTGGCGACGGTCGTGGGGGAGCGACCGGGGTGCCCTCCGGTCACTCGGTCCAATCCCCTGGACGGTGTGCTGCCCCATGAGATCTGAACACCTGTGCAAACCTAAGGAGCAAGTCCTCATGAAGAACCCAACTTCGGCCTCGTCCACGCGGCGGTTGCTGTCGGGCAACGAAGCTATCGCGTTGGGCGCCTGGGAAGCTGGCGTGCGATACGCAGCGGCTTACCCGGGCACGCCCAGCACGGAGATTCTCCCTGCGCTGGGTCAGTACGCGGGAGTGAAGGCGGAATGGTCGTCCAACGAGAAGGTGGCCCTCGATTCGGCCATCGGAGCCTCTTTTGCTGGCGGGCGGGCGATGGCGGTAATGAAGCACGTCGGCGTGAACGTTGCTGCGGACAGCCTGATGACCCTTTCGTACACGGGCGTAGGAGGCGGGCTGGTCCTGGTCAGTGCCGATGACCCCGGCGCGTTCAGCTCGCAGAATGAACAGGACAACCGACACTATGCCCGATTTGGCAAGTTCCCCTGCCTGGAGCCGTCTGACAGCCAGGAAGCCAAGGACTTCACCGCTCTCGCCTTCGAGCTCAGCGAGAGGTTCGACACGCCGGTGATGCTCCGTTCGACCACCCGCATCTCGCACTCCAAGTCGCCCGTCGAGGTAAGCATGCCGGAAGGCCGGCGAGAGTGGGAGCCTCTGCCGCCCTTCGAGCGGAAGCCGCAGAAATACGTGATGATTCCGGCGCACGCCCGGCTCCGACATCCGGAGATCGAGGAGCGGATGGGGGCTATCGCCGAATATGCGGAGACGTGTCCGCTGAACCGAGTGGAATGGGGGGACAAGCGGGTAGGGGTGATTGCCGACGGCATGGGGTATCAGTACGCCCGCGAGGTCTTCGCGGGCTTTTCGTTCCTCAAACTCGGCCTCGTCCATCCCCTACCGGAGAGGATGGTACGGGACTTCGCCGCAGAGGTCGATGTCCTGGTCGTGGTGGAGGAGTTGGATCCCTTCATCGAGGAGCAAGTACGGGCAATGGGCCTGGAGCCGGTCGGCAAGGAGTTTTTCCCATTGACGGCGGAGTTGACGTTGGCACGCGTTCGCGAGGGCGCGATGGAGGCGGGGCTGCCCGTCGGCAAGGGGCCGGAACCAGTGGAGGAACGGGAGGACGCTCTGAGCATCCCGGCCCGACCGCCCGCGCTTTGCCCCGGGTGTCCGCATCGTTCGGTCTACTTCAACCTGCGTAAGCTCAGATTGCTCGTCTCAGGCGACATCGGCTGCTATGCCATTGGCGTCTTGCCGCCCTTCGAGAAGATGGATATGCTAATCTCCATGGGGGCCAGTATCGGGATGGCCCACGGGGCGAAACAGGCAGGCTGTCCAGACGATATTGTAGCCACGATTGGGGATTCGACCTTCTTTCACACCGGGTTGCCCGAGCTGGCGAACACGATCTACAATCGGGGCAACGTCTGCACGATGATCCTCGACAACCGGACGACGGCGATGACCGGCGGGCAGGAGCACCCTGGCACGGGCGTCAAGCTGCAGGGCGAGCCGGGCCATCAGATCGACATCGAGGCAGTCGTGCGGGCCATGGGCGTCGAGAATCTCTGGGTGGTCGATGCGATGAACGTCGCGGGTGTGGAGCAGGCGATTCAGGAGGCGATTGCCGTCGAGGATCGTCCTTCGGTCATCTACGTCAAGGGGGAGTGTGTCTTCCTGCCCGGCTATCAACGCCGCCCGACGGCCGCGGTGGACCCCAAGGTCTGCAACGGGTGTGGCTTCTGTTTGCGTGTGGGTTGTCCGGCGATTCTGAAAGCAGAGGAGACGGACGAGCGCACGGGCCGCCCGAAAGCGGAGATCGATCCGCTGCTGTGCACCGGGTGCACCGTCTGCTTGCAGGTATGTCCGCGCTCGGCGATCTATCAGACGGATCAACAGGAGATGTAGATGGAGAGGATCACCAACTTCCTTTTCGTGGGGGTGGGCGGTCAAGGGATCTTGACCGCATCGGACATTGCCGCGAGTGTGGGGCTGGCGGCGGGTTTCGAAGCGAAGAAGTCAGAGGTACACGGCTTCTCACAGCGGGGTGGCGTGGTTGAGAGCCACGTCCGCTGGGGTAGGCGCGTCGGGGCTCCCACGGCGGAGAAGGGAACCGTTGACTACTTGATCGCTCTGGAGCTGCTGGAGAGCGCCCGATGGATCGACTGGCTCCGCCCCGGTGGCGCTCTGCTGATCAATCGGCAGCGCATCGCTCCAATGACTGTGACGGTGGGGGACCAGATCTACCCGGCCGACGAAAAGGTGCTGGAGTTCGTGCGCGCCAGTACGGATGACGTAACATTTATCGACGGCCTTGCCATTGCCGAAGATCTTGGGAACACGCGCATGGTGAACACCGTCGTCCTGGGAGCACTCGCTTCGCGTCTGGATGTGGACGAGGAAACGTGGCTATCGGTGATCGAGGCCCGGGTGCCGCCCAAGTACGCGGAGCTCAATCGGAAGGCTTTCCGCCGCGGTCGAGAGGCGGTGATTTGACGGAGCCCGCGCCCGCTTTGGAGCGGTGGATGCATCGGCGTTGCTGCCCGGGAACGCGTGAGCGAATAGACCAAAGTTGGTCAGGCTTGACGGGCGAGGCAGCGCTGTCGGTGAACTCTCTAGCGGATAGGAGCACCGGTGATGCCGGGTCGCCACTTCGAAAGCGACTGATGCGGTCAATTGGCTCACCGGGGTGCGCCTCACCGGGGTGTGACCAACCGTGAGCTGGGCTTTCTCACTCTACGTCGGGTGCCTGTTCGCCAACGCGGCATTCTGCGTGGGTCTAGCTGTGTCCACCCTGCGCCTGCGCGACCGGCCTGGTGGTCTGCCGCTCGGATTGCTCCTCCTGGCCATCGCAGAGTGGTCGCTTGCTCTCGGATTCGAGATGACAGCTCGTCCTCTTTCGGCCCGGATCCTATGGTCGAAGATCCAGTACGTCGGGCTGACAGTCGCGCCGGTTCTACTCTTTCTCTTCTCCCTTGAGTTGACCAGACAGGTGCGTGGGATCCGGGCTGGCGTGCTGCTGCTGTTGTCCGCCATCCCGCTGACTACCCTGGCGCTAGCTTGGACGAACGAGTGGCATGGGCTGATATGGACAGCATTCACGCCCAACGAAGTACTAGGCGGCAGGATCCTCGTTTACGGGCACGGTACCTGGTTCTGGATCTGGGTTGTCTATCTCTACAGCCTACTGTCGGTCGCTACCCTCCTTCTGATCCGCGCGGCATTCCGCTATCGATATCTGCACCGCCGGCAGGTCGTGGGACTCCTGGTCAGCATGGTCCCCCCGTGGGGGCTGAACGCCTTCTACCTGGCGGCGCCGCCGCGCTTCCAGGGTCTGGATCTGACCCCGGTGGGGTTCATGCTGACGGGTGTGATCCTGGTGTGGAGCCTGAGGCACCTTCACCTTCTCAAGGTGGCACCCGTGGCCCGAGATGTTGTGATCGACGAGATGCGGGAGGGTGTGATCGTCTGTGACCGGCAGGATCGGGTGGTGGACGTCAATCCGGCCGCTCAAGCCATGTTGGGCATCCGTCCGGATGCGGTCGTTGGAGAGAGTCTTGAGGTGGGCTTAGGCGCCTGGGTTCCAATGGGCGATTCGGAGTCCGAGGAGCCGAAAACGGGCGGGGAGGTCCAGATCGAGGGCGTCGGCTGTCTTGAGTGGAGGATGTCGCCGCTGCAAGGGCCGGGCGGCGACGTCTTTGGTCGTCTAATCATCCTCCAGGATATCACGGAGCGAAAAACTGCGCAGGATGAGCTTCGGCAGCTCAACAGTGTGTTGGAGGCGAAGGTCGAGAGCAGAACGGCTGAGATCCGTGCGGAGAAGGAGCGGCAGGAGGCCGTCCTCCGCAGCGTGGGAGACGGCATCTTGATGGTCGATGGAGATAGGGCGGTGAGGTACGTGAACGCGGCATTCTCGGCCCTGACGGGGTACTCAGCAAAGGACGTCATCGGCCTTCCTATCGCCGATCTGATAGGGGAGATGACACCCGAGGAGGTTGACCCAGTGTCTCTGCCTGATCTTGAGGCCACGCACGTGTGGCGTGGGGACGTCCGGGCGCGCCGGAAGGACGGTCCTACGTACGACGCAGCCTTGACGGTCGCGCCGGTGAAGGATCGCGACGGGCAGGTGGAGGGCCACGTCTGCACACTGCGAGACGAGACCCAGCGCCGGCGGCTGGATCGAGCGCGGGATACATTCATCGAAAACGTCTCGCACCAGTTCCGCACGCCCGTGGCGACGCTGCGGCTCTACGCTCACTTGTTGGGGCGGGAGGAGGTGTCGCCGGCGACCAGGGAGCACCTGGAGGTGATGGAGGAGCAGATTCGTTGGCTTGAGGGGCTCATTGAGGATGTGGTCGAGATAACGGCATTGGACAGTGGCAAAGGCGTCATGCATTGGGAGCGGATTTCGCTGCACCGTGTGTTTGACTGCATCCAAGATTGTTTCAGGGATCGTTTCGACGCCGCCGGTATCACGCTGACGTGTCCGGGGATTCCGTCGGGGTTCCCAAGCCCGATGGGGGACGAAGCAAGGCTGACTCAAGCGCTCTACGAGATTGTCGAGAACGCGCTCCTCTTCACGCCGCGAGGAGGACGAGTCGACCTCCTCGCAGAGATGAGCACCGAGCCCAGCGACGGGACGTTGACCATCAAGGTGCGAGATACGGGACCGGGGATTCCGGTGGACGAGCAGGGCTCGGTTTTTGAGAGGTTTTTTCGGGGGCAAGTGGCCGCCTCGGGGCAGACACCAGGCACTGGTCTCGGCTTGAGCATCGCACGGGCCATTGTAGAGGCCCACGGCGGCGAGATCTCGCTCTACAGCGCTGAATCGGGTTCTTCTTTCGCGGTCCGCCTGCCTGGCAGCTCCCTCGATGGCTACGCCCCAGCTCGCCGCGTGCCGGCGGCGATGGGACGCCGGTAGGTGCATGGGGCCACCCCGCGGGCCGAGATGGATCTCCTTGATTGCGAGCGAGCCAAGGGGGCTCGATGCGAGTCTCCTCTGGGAGGCTGTGTCCGAAGGTCATTCCCTGGTCCATTGGCATCACAAACCCACAACGGTTGGACGTGGGCTCACTTGCTGATTGACGGATGATGGTAAGAAGGAGGGACGATGGAAAAGCTCCGTATCTTCATAGCTATTCCGCTGCCAGAGCGGTTGTTGACGCGGTTGAGCGACGTGCAGTACCGTCTCCAGGGGAAGGTTTCCAACCGCACCGTGCGCTGGGTTGCGTCGGAGGGGGTTCACTTGACGCTGAAGTTCCTGGGGGATACACCCCGGGATGAGATTGCTACGATCGAGGAAGCGCTCGCCGTGGTGGCCCGGAATGCCCCTTCCTTCACGCTGAAGGCAGAGGGGCTCGGATGCTTCCCCAGTCCGACTCGCCCGCGGGTGCTGTGGGTTGGCGTGACTGAGCCGACGGGCCGCCTGAAGGTCCTCTGTGAGGCGATTGAGGAAGCTATGACGGCCCTCGGCTACAAACCCGAGCGCCACGGCTTCACACCGCATCTCACGCTGGGCAGGGTCCGCCGAGGCGCGTCGCGCGACGAAAGGGAGTTGATCAGCGACGCTGTGACCGGCACGAACGTCGGTGAGTTGGCGGCGTTCGAAGCCGACCGTTTCGAGTTGATCCGAAGTGAGCTGAAGCCGAGCGGCGCGGAGTATACGACGCTGAGGACCTTCATGCTTGAGGGGGGTAACGGATGAAAGGACCCTTGATCGGGGTCATTGGTGGTTCATCAGCCACGCTTGAAGAGGCTGCCCTGGCCGAAGGCGTCGGACGAGCACTGGCTAAGGCGGATGCCCTGCTCATCTGTGGCGGTCGAGGGGGCGTGATGGAGGCGGCCTGCAGGGGCGCCAAGGCAGGAGGAGGCCTGACCATCGGGGTGCTGCCGGGAGGGGACCGAAGCGAGGCCAATGAGTACGTTGACATCGCCATTGCCACCGGCATCGGCTATGCGAGAAACGCAATTATCGTCCGCGCCGCGGACGGGGTCATCGCGGTAGGTGGCAGCTACGGCACGTTGAGCGAAATTGGACTCGCGCTAGGGTACAACAAGCCCCTGGTCGGCCTTTGGACCTGGGAGATGGCGCGTGAGGGACACGGGGAGGTTCCGATTGCTCGGGCCGATACGGCGGAAGAAGCAGTCGATATGATCTTGGAACGGGTACGTTCAGGTGGATAGAGGAGGAAGCCTCTGGATGAAGGCCTGGCATGGCCACATAGTGCTCAAGCCGATCACCGATGCGGAGAGCCCGGTGGGCAGAGATCGGACGTTCCTCTTCTGCGCTCCGTTGCGGTTTTGTCGTGAGGGAGACACCCGTGCGTGAGCCGATTCTGGGCGTGCGCACGGAGGTGGCCGCGCCGGTAGACACGGTGCGGGGTTGGTTTCTCTCCCTAAGGGATCACCCAGAGCGGTACGCGTTTGAGACGCACGGAGGGTTCACTTTCGAGAAAGGCGGGTTTGGCGAACCCGGAGCGACGTTCACGACCCGAGAGCGGTTCATGTTCGTCCCGGTAGAGCTTCGATTCGAGTTAACGGATGTGCGGGAGAGCGCCTTTTCCTTCCGCCTGCTCCGGCCTGCAATGCTAGAGATATGGGGGAGATTTGAGATCGAGGAAGCGGACGCGGGGCGAAGCTTTCTGGCACTGCGCATCGGATCCGAAACGCGCGCTGGCCAGCTTCTTCTCCGCTTCTATCCCGTCGCCGCTGTCGTCCATCGGCAGATCTGCGGAGAGGTCCGTCACATCAAGCAGTCCGTCCAGGCATTTTCAAACCCCTAGGTTACTTCGAAGCCCGCTCCACTCGATAGGCGAGGATGTGCCGTAGATCGCTGGCATCTTGGTCCTATTCGATGTATCCCAGGGCGCGCAGCCGGTCGGCGATCTCCCCGTCGTCCAGATCCACCTTCCTCGCGGACTCCCAATTGTCCGAACGCCCGCTCTCCGCTCTCTTCACGAAGTCGCCTAATGCCTGGTGGAGTTCCGCCGCTCTGTCAGGAAGCTGGTGCAGCAGGTTCTTCGTCTCGCCAGGATCTGCGACCACGTCGAATAGCTCGTCAGGCTCACCAGCGACGGTGATGAGCTTGTGACGCCCGCTGTATGCCGCCCGCCTCATCGAGCGGCAGCGGAAGGTGTCTATGGCCGAGGGATTCTCGTTCTCCATCAAGGCCAAGAGGGTGGCGGGCGTGTAGGCTTCGGCAAAGACAAGGGACTCCGTAGGAGCCGATCCATTGAGCTCCCTCGTCAAGGTCAGCTCGTCGACGTCGTCGCCCAATCTGTTCCCCCCACCGCCGTTGGGCCGCGCCCCGGTCGCGTCGAGCACGGCGTGGAAGACGCGGCGCGTGGATACCAAGGAGGAGACTCGTTTCCCGGCCGGATACTTTCGGGGGTACCGCACCATCAGGGGCGTGCGGACCAGGTCATCATAGGCGACGAGGGAATGGCCGACGAAATCGTGGTTGTTGAGCCCCTCTCCGTGGTCCGAGGTGATGATGACCATCGTGTTATCCCGCGCCGCTGGCTTGCTCAGGTCCTTCAGCAGGCGCCGCAGCAGCCGGTCCTGGTAGGCTACCTCGGCGTCGTAGAGGTCGTTGAGGACGCGGTCTTCGAGCTCGCCCAAGGGCTCCGTCAGAGGGATCATCCAGCGATAGTGCTCCCGATTGTAGCCCTCCATGAAAGTCCTGGCCTCGGCGTCATCCTCGTAGTAGGGTGCCAATCTGCGCGCAAACCGGGTTGGGGGCCGATACGGGAGATGTGTCTCCATCAGGTTGATGAAGGCGAACACGGGACGCTCGTCATTTCCGGCGCGGTGAGCACGAAGGTAGCCCACCACGTCATGAAGTGAGCGTTTGGTGTTGCCCTTGAAATTGACGCTCCCTTGCCAGAGAGGCACGATCCAAGGATGCATAGCGATGCGGAGTAGAGCGCTATTGTGGGCGAACTGGTTCTGGAACGGCGCGGTGAGTGTCCGCATCACGCGCTTGAACCGCTCTGCGAGCCGGCCAAAGGCCCTGGGCTGGGAGCGGGCAAGGTCGGGGTAGTTGGGCACGGCGCCACCGTAGTTGTAGAATTCCTCAAAGCCACGATCGAGATCGTTGTCCACGACGCCAAGGAGAGGATTGTTGCAGAAGCCTACAGTCCTGTATCCGTCCGCGCGGAGCAGCTCGGCCAGGGTGCTCAACTCCTCCCCCAGTGAATCGTAGATCTGTGTGGTCATGTGGGTCGTGGGATACATCCCGGTGAAGAGCGATGCGTGGGAGGGGATGGTCCACTGCCCGGGCACGACAGCGCGCTCGAACAACGTGCTCTCTTCGGCAAAAACGTCAAGGAACGGGGTTGTGGGACGTCCATAGCCGTAGCAGGACATCCGGTCTGCCCGTAAGGTATCCAGTACGATCAATACGACGTTAGGCTTGGTCAACGGTTCCTCCATCAGACTGTGTGATGCTCTCTGGGTCGGCCCGGCGGGAGGGGGAAGGGGTACGGCAATGGCTGCCAATGCCGACCGTATGCGCTACGTCTCTGTATCAGGCACTTGTTCTGGCGAGAAAGGAGATGGGCCGCGCAGGCTCTTCAACCACTGGAGCAGTTGTGGCCCGTGATCCTCTGCGGCGCGATCTCGGTCGGCCAGACTCAGACCGAAAAAGGTAGAGGTGCTGATCAGCAGTGCCGTAAGGGCGATGGCGCCCAACCCGGCCAATTGGGCAATCAACTGCCCACGTCCGTCACCGATGAAACCCTCCGCGGGGAGAAAACCTGTGACCCCCTGTCCGAGGATGGTATGGTACTCCGTCAGACCCACGCCGTTCCATCCCTGTCCGGAGCGGCCGTCGGCGAAGAGGGCCACGGCAAGGAGTCCCCACGTGCCGGACGTGAGGCCCAAGGCCACCGTAGCCGTCGCATCGGGAAGGCGGAGCAGACGATCCTCGACGTAGACCGCCAGGGGGAGAAGCATGCCCGCCACGCTTCCGATGATCAGTGCCGCCCAGGATGGCACGAAGGCCGCGCCGGCCGCGACGGCGACGAAGCCCGCAGCGCTCCCACGTGCCGACATCAGCGGGTCCGCACCTCCCGTGGTGAACCAGCAGTAGAGCTGGGACGCCAGGATGGCCCCGGCTGCGCCCAGCAGACCGTTGACGGCAGTGCGCGGCACGATGACGTCGGCGCCGGCACTGTGAAACGGTGAGCTCAAGGACCATCCGAGCCACCCAAGGCCGAAAAGTAGCGCCCCCAGGTTGGCGAGCAGGGGGAAGTGCGATGGCGGCATCTCCTCTGGCCCTTCCGACGGGTCGTCCGGGACGCGATGTCGGAGGCCCAGGAGCGATCCCAGGGCTACGCAACCTCCAACCAGATAGATGACTCCGGAACCGCCATAGTCGACAAATCCGTGACCTCGTTCCAGCGTGGAACCCAGTTTGGAGAGCCATCCTCCCCCCCAGGTCCAACAGGCGACCAAGGGGAAGACCACGGCCGAAGTCAGCAGACCGGCGAGGGTCACCTGCCATCCGCGGGCCCGCCCCGCCAGACTGAGAGCCGAAAGTAGCGTCGCCGAGACAACGGCGGGCAGATAGGTGAAGAATAGGGAGAGGGCTTCGGGCGTGGCGGCGTCGCCGCCCAGGAAGAAGCCGCTGAGTCCCAGCAGTCCCCATTCAAGACCACCCTCGCCCGCAAACAGGCGCGTCAGCCCGACCAGACCCGGACTATCACTCATCAGGCCTGCCCCGCCCAGGTGGAAGGCGAAACCCACTACGAAGTAACCCAGCGTGCCCAGCCCCAGGACGAGCGAACCCAGCGTGGCCGACCGACGGGCCCGTCTGGGAGGCATGCCGCCCCAGGCCAGAAGAAACAGGCCCACAGGCATCAGGTATCCCATAAGGGCCGGGAGCCAGCTTTCAATTGTCATAAGGGTTTCCTTCGGGTAAAATGAAATACCGATGGCGTGGCGTGCCGCCCGGCGGCCAGCTGATTGCCTGAGCCTGGGTGATCTGACTTGGTTTGTAGGTTTCCACGGTCCACCAAGACCTAATCTTACCAGAAGCGATAGAAATCGCCAAGCAGGATGAACGACGCCTCCCTGAAGCTGCTTGCGGATTGTATGCTTGGGCGACTCGCGAAGTGGCTCCGCCTGCTTGGCTACGACACGGCCTACGAGAACAATGCCACCGACCACGAGCTGGCCCGTCGTGCCCGCGCCGAGAAACGTGTCCTGCTTACCCGGGACCGAGAGCTGGCGAGACGCCGGGGGCTGGAGACGCTGCTCATCACCTCCGAGGATCTTGAGGAGCAAGTTGAGGAGATCCGAGAGGCCCTCGGCCCACCGCCGGATCCTTCCCTCACCCGATGCTCCGTTTGCAACGGTCTGCTCGAGCAGGTGTCGCGTGCCGACATCGCTGACGAGGTGGCGCCCTACATCCGTCGGACGCATCGTGATTTCTTTCGCTGCACCGGTTGTGGACGTGTCTACTGGCGGGGCAGTCACGTAGAAGGGATGGAAGAGGAACTGGAGCGCTTTGCCCCGCGCTAGGCAACGGACGTGTGTCGGTCGGTCTGGCTCCGGGTGTGATGGACCTGGCCTCGCTTTCAGACCCGCTGCGCGGCCTATGGGACGTGTTGAGTGTTCTCACTTGTGAGGGGTACCAGTGAAACTTGAAAAGGTCGGTGTGTTGTTCAACGCCAGCATTCCGGAGGCGCGCTCGCTTGCCGTGGATATCGAGGCGTGGCTCGCGCAGCGGGTTGACGCCGTGTCCTTCTGCGCTATCGACGATGTGTCTGAGGGCGCATGTCTCTCCGAGTTCGAGCTTCTGGTCACGTTGGGCGGCGACGGCTCGATTCTCCATGCGGCGCGGTTGGCGGCGCCCCACGACGTGTTGATCCTGGGCGTCAACCTGGGGCGGGTGGGGTTCCTCACCGAAGCGGAGACCGACGAGTGGCAGGATGTTCTGGCTCGGGCGTTGTCGGGGGATTTCTGGGTCGAGGAGAGGATGATGCTCCGCGTCACGGCCTGGCGGGGCAAGCAGAAGCTCGGCGAGGCCGAGGCACTCAATGACGCGGTGGTAGGGCGTGGGGCTCGAGGACGTGCTGTGCACCTCCGGGTCACGGTGGACGGGGGGGAGCTAGCTACGTACGTGGCGGACGGCGTCATCATCGCGACGCCTACGGGGAGTACTGCCTACGCTCTGGCGGCAGGGGGACCGATTCTACCTCCGGAACTACGGAACATCCTCCTCGTGCCGGTGGCCCCCCACCTTAGTATGGAGCGCCCCATCGTGCTGGCGGAGGGCGTGACGGTTCGGATCACGATCGTTGGGCGCCGTCCGGCCGTGCTGATGGTGGATGGGCAGGCCGAGGTGGAACTGGAGAACCGGGACGTGGTGAGCGTGGAGGCCAGCGCCTACGCGGCGCGCTTCGCACGCGTCCGGGAGCAAACGTATTTCTATAAGACGTTGGTGAAGCGGCTGGTGCCGCGGAGTGAGAAGTAGAGGGCGAGAGTGGGGTTGTCTGGCATCATGGCGGAACGAGCTACCTGTGCGAATCATCCTAAGGTCGAGACGCGCCTACGCTGCAACAAGTGCGGCAAGCCGATATGCGCACGGTGTGCCGTCCGGACACCCGTGGGCTATCGCTGTCCTTCGTGCGTGAACGAGCAGCAGCGAGTGTTCTACGCTGACTTCAAACCGAGCTACTACGTGGTCGCCGCTTTGGTCGCCCTTCCGCTCTCGTTGGCAGCGGGGTGGGTGCTGCCGCGCCTGGGCTGGTACGTTGTGCTGCTGGGGCCCATCGTTGGCGGCGGCATTGCGGAGGCGGTCCGCTGGGCCATACGGGGAAAGCGGGGGGAGTACACGTGGCTTGTGGTCTGCGGGAGCATCCTTCTCGGTGCACTGCCGGTCATCATCCTTTCTCTACTTTCACTCCTCGGGGCCGCCGTGCAGGCCCCGGGCCTGTTGGCCTCCCTGGCAGGGGGCTTCCTACGGCTGTTGTGGGGTGGAGTCTATGTTCTGACGGCCGCGGGCGCGGCCTACGCCCGCCTCCGTACCGGGAATCGAGTGTAGGAGGTCGGGTGCTACTGGAGCTGCGGATTCGAGACTTTGCCATCATCGATGCCCTCGATCTGCGGTTTGGCGCGGGTCTGACGGTGCTCACCGGAGAGACAGGCGCGGGGAAGTCGATCATCGTCGATGCGGTGGAGCTGGTGCTGGGAGAGTGGGCCGACACTGCCATCGTCCGCGCTGGCACCGAGCGTGCTTTGGTGGAGGCGGTCTTCCGGCTGGATGGCGATGAGCGGGCGCAGATCGAGCCGCTCCTAAGCCGGGAGGGCCTGGAGGGCGACGACGCGAGTCTCCTCCTACTCGGGCGGGAGGTGCGCCTCAACAAGCGAAACATCTGCCGGGTCAACGGGCGGACCGTGACTCTGGCGCTTCTCCGGGATGTGACTGAGGGGCTCGTCGATATTCACGGACAGAGCGAACACCTGTCACTGCTTCGAGTGCCCCAGCATCTCCAGCTCTTGGACCGGTATGCTGGTTTGGGTGGGAAGAGAGAGGGTGTTTCGGCTATCGTGAGCCGCGTCCAGGAGGTGCGCGAGGGCCTGGACGACTTGAGACGTGATGAGCGCGAGGTCGCACACCGGACCGACCTGCTGGGCTTCCAGATTGACGAGATAGGATCGGCCGGCCTCGAGATCGGTGAGGAGGAACGGCTCCTCGAGGAGAGACCGCGGCTGGCGAACGCGGAGCGATTGGCCGAGTTGACGGGCGAGATGATGTCGGCCATTGAGGAGGGTGAACCGCAGAGTCCGTCGGCAACGGATCTACTCGGCGTTGCTCTGCGTCCCCTGGCGGAGGCCGTCCGGCTCGACAGCTCCCTCAAGCCGATTCTGGAGGATGCCGAGAGCCTGAGTTTCCAGCTTGAGGAATTGGCGAGGCAGCTACGGGAGTATCAAGCGGGGATCGAATACAATCCGGAGAGGCTGCGGGAGGTGGAGGAGCGGCTGTCCCTGGTCCGGCGCCTCCAGAGGAAGTATGGAGAGACTGTTGAGGATGTGTTGGCGTACTCTGAGGAGGCAAGGCGCGAGCTGGAGGCGATCAAGCACAGCGACGAACGGATCGAGAAACTCGAGGCAGAGGAGGCGGCGCTGCTAGACGAGCTGGGGCAA
The DNA here is from genome assembly GCA_964542755.1 of uncultured Anaerolineales bacterium. GTDB lineage: Bacteria > Chloroflexota > Anaerolineae > B4-G1 > B4-G1 > SKLM01. Next base: position 13,549 of record CAZIWL010000009.1, on the reverse strand, counting down.
CAGGCTCTGGAGCTCTCACGCCGGAGGCGGGAGGCCGCGGCTGAATTGTCGCGCCGTGTCGAGGAGGAGCTTGAGGAACTGAAAATGGAGGGGGCCCGGTTCGGGGTTAGGCTCGACTGGCGACCGGATCCGGAGGGGGTGGGATTGCCTGAGAGGGCATCGCATCTCTCCTTTGAGGTTTCCTCTAGTGGCGTGGAGATGGGCGAGGCCCCGGTCAGCGGTGAGTCGCTGCGGGTCGCCTTCAAGTCAACGGGGATCGACAGGGTTGAGTTCCTGGTGTCCGCCAACCCAGGTGAGCCTTTGAAGCCGATGGCGCGGATTGCCTCCGGCGGGGAGACCTCGCGACTCATGCTGGCGCTCAAGGCGGTCCTCTCCCGCGTGGACGAAATTGGGACGCTGGTCTTCGACGAGATCGATCAAGGGATCGGCGGCCGGGTGGGAGCTACTGTCGGCGAGAAGCTGTGGGGGCTGGCGGGGGGGATGGAAGGGGCGGCGCAGCGGCGACAGGTGCTCTGTGTGACCCATCTGCCGCAGCTGGCGGGCTTCGGTGACCGGCATCTGTGCGTCGAGAAGGGGGTCGACCGGCACGACGGCCGAGAGCGTACGGTGACTCGTGTGCGGTCGTTGGATGCCGATGACCGCGTCGCGGAGTTGGCCAAGATGCTCGGCGGGCCTGGGGACGCTGCGCGTCGTAGCGCAGAGGCGATCCTGGACCAGGTGGCTCGACGCAAGGAGGGAGGCGGGAAGAGGGGGGACCAGCACACGGGCCCGGAAGAAGAGAGGGCCCATTGACGCAGAAAGAAGCGCCGAGATGGTAAGCCAGAGCTCGCCGGGCGTCTCCGGCTCGCGCCGCACGCTGGAGATGCTCTGGCGCGCTGTTTTTTGGGTCTCATTCCCGTTTGGCATTCTTTCTTTCGTCCTGCCGATCTACGGGAAGGAGCTGGGTGGCTCGGCGCTGCAAGTGGGCGGGTTCTTTGCTGCTGTCTCATTGGCGCCCCTGGTGGTCCGGCCCTTCCTCGGCCGGGCACTCGACCGCTGGGGCAGGCGGCCGTTCTTGCTGCTCGGCCTGGCCGGGTACGCCACCGCTACGACCGTCTTCTGTGTGGCGGACACGGTTTGGATGCTGACCCTCGCACGGTTCATCCAGGGCCTCGGGCAGGCCTTTCTGTGGATCTCGGCCTACACCATCGTGGCGGATATGGCGCAGGGCGTGGGGTGCGGTCGGGACTTCGGCAGGATCGACGAGGCGGTCAATCGCGGAGCCCTGATCGGGACGAGCCTGGGATTCAGTGCTGTCTTTTTCATGAGCAACTGGGGCCTCGGCTGGCGTAGGATGTGGTTCTGGCTCTTTGCGGCGTACGTGGTTCCCAGTTCTATCGCGTTATGGACCGGGTGGTGGGGTGTGGGCGAGACGAAGCCGGCTCGGATGGAGGATGCCGGGAAGGGACAGCCTCTCTCCAGACAGCTCGCGGCGCTCATGGCCATCGTCCTCGTGACCGGCGGTTCCCGGGCGATGGTGTGGCCGATGCTGATGCTTTTTCTGCAAGATGGGTTGGGCGCCGATGTGGGCGCGCTGGCCATTGCCTACGTGCCAGCGGCGCTGGTCAGCTCGTTCCTCCCTTCTCGAATGGGAAGGGTGGCGGACAGGCTCGGACGAAAGGGGCCGATGGTGGTGGGCCTGTCCGTGGGTGCGCTGGCCTCGGTGTTGATCCCGCATCTGCCCGGCGTGGTTCACCTGGCCATTCTGTGGGCGGTCGAGTCTCTGGGCTATGCCATCTACATTCCCGCCGAACGGGCCTTCGTGGCCGATGTCGCCGGCGCCGATGTGCGGGGGACGAGTTACGGACTCTACTCCTTTGCCTACTTCCTGGGAGCGGCCATCGGACCCCTAGCCGGCGGGTGGCTCTACGACTACGTGGGACACGCCGCGCCCTTCTACCTGAACACAACTGTGTTACTCGTAGGTGCCCTTCTGGTCTGGGTGATGCTTCACGAGCCCCAAACGGTTGCCGTCGAACGGCTCTATCCAAGGCCTAAGATCTAGCGTGATTCCTGAGAAGCTGTCCCTGACCAACTTCATGTGCTATCGCGAGGCGGAGCTGGATTTCACCGGTATCCACCTGGCTTGCCTGGCGGGCGACAATGGCGCCGGGAAGTCGGCGCTCCTTGACGCCATGACCTGGGTTCTGTGGGGCCACTCGCGGCTGGGTGCCCGCGGCGACGACGACCTGATTCGTCTGGGTAGGGACAGCATGCGGGTGGAGTTAACGTTTCGTCTGGGCGGCGAGACCTATCGCGTTCTCAGGCGGCGGGAGACCGGCAAGCGAAGCCAGACACTGCTCGATTTCCAGGTTTGCGACGAGGGACTCTGGCGCACGCTGGTGGACGGAGGTGTACGAGCCACGCAGGGGCGCATCGAGAGCGTGCTGCGCCTCGACCACGACACGTTCGTGAACTCCGCATTCCTCCGTCAGGGCCACGCCGATGAATTCACGGTCAAGACAGCGGCGGACCGGAAGCGCGTGCTCGGGGAGATCCTCGGGCTGGACCGATGGGCCGCGTATGAGGAGCGGGTCAAAGAGCACCAGAGGGCGATCGAGGCGGAGACGGAGGCGATTCGCTTGCGCATCGTGGAGATCGACAGCGAGCTGGACCGCCGCGATGTGTATCGAACACAGCTTGTGGAGGCTCAGGCCGCGGTCGATGCGCTGAGCGAAGCTCTGGAGGACGCGCAGCAAGCTTATCAGGAGATCGAGGCGGCGCGAGCCGAGCTTCGGCACGTGGAAGGGCAGGCTTCGGATCAGGAGATGCGCATCCAACGGGCGGAGCGAGAGCTCTCCGGCCTGGCGGAGGAGCGGGATGAGCGCGAACGAAGGCTCGAGGACTACTGGGCGTTGCTGTCGCGGCGAGAGGAGATCGAGGCCGGATACCAGGCATATCGAGAGGCTGTGGAGCTCGAGCGGCGGCTGGGGGAGAAGCTGCGCGAGTCTGTGGAGCTCGATGAGCGGCGTCGGGCACTGGTATCGAGGATATCCGAGGCGAGACACCAACTTGAGGCGCAGCGCGGTGTGCTGGCGAAGCGGATTGAGGAGCTCAAGGGAAGGCTGCCCGGACCGAAACTCCTCGATGATCTGGAGGACGTCGGCGCGAAGCTGGAACACCTGGAGCGGCTGGCTGAGAGCCGTGAGGCGGCGAAAGATGACGTGAAGCGCCTTGCGGAGAAGCAGGCAGAGCTCCGCGCAAGAAACGAAGGTCTCCGGCAGGAGATGGAAGAGCTGAAAGAACGGATCGAGGCGCTCAAGCAGGCCGGCGCTGAGTGCCCTCTATGCGAGCAGACCTTGACGGATGAGCACCGCGTGGAGCTGCTAGACGGCATCCAGGCTCAGGGGCGCGCCAAGGGCGATGAGTACCGGGCGAACGTGGACGCCATCGAGGTGTTGGATGAGCAGGCCTCCGCGCTGGAAATGCAGATTGGTCAGTGTGATAGTGAGCTACGCGAGGTTACGTCGCTCCAGCGCCGCGCCGCCGCCCTCGCCGAGCGTCTGGAGCAGGGTGCGGCGGCGTCTGATGAGCTGGAGGAGGCACGGGAGGCGCTGGCAAAGCTGGATGAGCGGCTTGGGAGTGAGGACTACGCTCCGGACAGCCGTGCCGATCTCGAGCAGGTGATCGAAGAAGCCGAGGCGCTCGGATACGACTCGGGCGCACACCAGCAGGCGCGTGAGGCGGTGTCGAAGGGGCAGGTGTACGCGGAGCGAAAGGCCAAGCTTGAGACTGTTCAGGAGCGCCTGGAGGAGGAGCAGACGGGGCTGGACCGGCTCAAGGAGAGTGAGGAGCGGTGGCGTGCGGAGCTGGCGGCCGCTGGCGAGCGCAAGGATGAGCTCACGGACGAGGCGCAACGGTTGCAGCAGCGGCTCAAGGGCGCCGAAGCAGCGGAGACGGAGCTTCAGCGGATGAGGGCCAAGGAGGCAGAGGCGCGGCAGAAGCTGGGGGCGGCCGAGCAGCGACTGGCAGCATGTGAGTCCCTGGAGCAGCAGCGAACGGACAAAGTGGAGCGGAAGGATGCGCTGGCACGGGAGGAGGGGATCTACGCCGATCTGCGGACCGCCTTCGGGGTGCGAGGCGTGCCGGCTATGATCATTGAGGCCGCGGTGCCAGAGATCGAGTCTGAGGCGAATCGGCTTCTCTCCAGGATGACCAGCGGGCGCATGCACGTGCGGTTCGACACGCAACGCGAGACGAAGGCCGGCGAGGTGCGGGAGGCGCTGGAGATTCAGATCTCGGACGAGCTAGGCACGCGGCCCTACGAGAACTACAGCGGTGGAGAGCAGTTCCGGGTCAACTTTGCGATCCGTATCGCCCTGTCCAAGCTCTTGGCGAGGCGCGCCGGAGCCCAGCTTCAGACGTTAGTGATCGATGAGGGGTTCGGGACACAGGATGCTCAGGGACGGCAGCGTCTGGTGGAGGCGATCAACGCGATACAGGATGATTTCGCCCGGGTGCTCGTCATCACGCACATTAGCTCGCTGAAGGATGCCTTCCCCGTACGCATTGAGGTGACGAAGACGCCCGACGGTTCGACGATCGATCTAATCTAGTGGACCCTGCCCCACGGCAGCTATCCATCAACGGACGTTCGTCTCCATCGCCTCTCGGGAAAGAGGTGAGGCGTCGTCAAGGACGATGAGGCGGGCACCCTCCTCATCGACTCGGGCTCGCGTCACACCTGTGTTGTTCAGCCCGTACCCCCACCACTGTCCGAGAACCCGAGGAAGCGGGTGTGCGAGACAGGCCCGGATGGTCCCGTCGTGTGCCTTCCTTCTATGTCTACACAGCTTCGTGACGGGCCTCCGCGGCGCTGTCTGTTTGACCTGTCCCGTTTCCAAAGGTATAATCGTTCGGCTTGAAGCTCTGTCGTTAAGCCGTTTTCCTCTTTCTCGGAGGCACATATGGCGCTTAAAGGAAACCTACGCGACTTCAGCATCGTCCAGCTCCTTAATCTGATCAATCTGGCCCGGAAGACAGGTACCCTCAAGATTGACCGGAGTGAAGAGCGGGCGGATCTCTCCTTTCATGGGGGTAAGCTGGTCTATGCTACCCTTGATGGAGGCGAGAGCGAGCTGATCCTGGCGCTGCGCCAGACCGGGATGATCACGGAGGAGCAGGCGAGGACGATCGGGGCGCGGGCGTCCGGCAGGAGCGATAAGGAGCTGGGTCTCCTACTGATCAACGCCGGCTACGCGAGCCAGGAGGAGATCATCGAGAGCATGCGCGAGAGGGTGCTCCACAACACGTATCCGCTCTTCACGTGGCACGATGGAAGCTTCCGCTTTGAGTCTGGAACCCCCCAGGTCAATGGGGCCATAACGGTTCGCATTGACCTGGAGAACGTGATTATGCAGGGAACTCGGCGTCTGGAGGAGTGGGAGCGGCTTCAGGATGAGTTGCCGGAACTCGATGTGTCGCTCAGGTTTGCCGATCGCCCCAAGACCAGCCTCCGAGATATCAACTTGAACGTGCAGGAATGGCGGGTGATCTCCTTCATCAATCCCCGCAACACGATCCGACAGATTGCTCAATACAACAACATGAGCGACTTCCAGATCCGGAAGATCGTCTACGGGCTCCTGCAGGCCGGGCTCGTCGAGATCGTGCGGCCGGAGAAGAAGAGGGAGGAGCCCGAGCTTCCAGAGCGCGAGGCGAAAGTACCGACAGAGAAGCAGCGGCCCGATGTGAAGCGGAACGTCATTATGCGGCTTATCGACCGCATTCGGGAGCTGTAGACGTGTGGAATTGTGCATGCAGACTGTGAAAATCGTCGTCACAGGTCCCTTCTCTGCAGGGAAGACCCAGTTCATCCAGACGATCAGCGAGATCGAGGTTGTCGCGACGGAGCGGCGCATCACGAGTCCCCAAGAGCAGATCAAGGCCCGGACCACAGTGGCGATGGATTTCGGTCGCATCACGGTCGACAAGGACCTGGTGCTCTATCTGTTTGGGACGCCAGGGCAGCGGCGTTTCGAGTTCATGTGGGAGGTTCTATCCGAGGGCATGTTGGGCTTTGTCGTCCTCCTCGACAGCGTACGGCCGGAGACCTTCCGGGAGGCCCGCGACATCCTGGACGCTTTTCGATCCTATGCTTCCGTTCCGTACGTGGTGGCCGCCAACAAGCAGGACATGGAGGACGCGTGGGCACCCGAGGACCTGCGGATTGCACTCCGTATTCCGGAATCGACGAAGATGGTGCCCTGCGTCGCCACGGACCGGGAGAGCGTGAAGCAGACCCTCCTGGCCCTCCTCTACCAAGTGCTTGAAGTGATGCGGGAGAGCCAGTAGCGAGCTGGCACGGCGAGCTGCGCCCCTTTGCCTGCCGGCGTCCCGGTTGAGATCCACCTCTGAGAATGTGTCCGAGTAGTGTGCATCATGTCTCCCACCGGTCTTGCCCCGAACTTGCCAGGTGCGGTACCCGCGGGGGGCAACGCTGTGTCTATTCGCGTCCAACGGTTAAAGGGTGGTTTGCAGGGGGGGCGCCCGTTGCGCGCGAGGACGGTGGCGCGGGCATATTGCCAGTGGGCCGAGCCTCTTCGTACGAGGCCTCCCACAGCATCCCGTGTTCCTGACCGCCAGGGCTCACTGGATGAGATCTCCGAATCTGCGCCTCGTTGGCACCGGGCGGCCAGGAAAACCTCTCGTTGTCTGGAGCAGGGAGGCCTCACGTGACGCCTGAGTCGACCAAGGCTGCGCCGATAGCCGGTGGCGAAGGTGAACCGGCCC
>CAZIWL010000009.1:0-6678 GCA_964542755.1 uncultured Anaerolineales bacterium | reverse complement strand
GCATCCGCTTACGCTTACGCCAACAAGATAGGCCGCATTGTCTTCCTCTCTCTGGAGGACGTAGCGGGGGCGGATAATATGCGGGCCATCCTTAGTTCGGGCAGGCTCCACAATCGACTGGAGTCGCTTCCTCCTAACGATTTCGAGCGAGGCTTCGCCTTCGATGAGTTGGGGCGCATGCAGCGGGCGCTGGGCGAACTGTACGGCCCTTTGGCGGGCCGTCGCCTGGCCCGACGCATGGGGCGAGTGAGCTTCCGACTTGGGGTGCAGGACCTCCGACCGGTGCTCGGCATCGCCGATCTGGTTTTCCGCATTCTCCCCCTACGGACGCGTCTGCGCGTGGGGTTCGAGGTGCTTGCCCAGACGTTCGAGCGGTTCTCGGACGAGGTGGTGGAGCTAAGGGAGGATGAGGAATACTTCAGGTGGGTGATGACGCGCTGTGGTGTCTGTTGGGGCCGGCGTAGCGAAGGGCCATGTTGCGATCTGATGGTCGGCTTGCTGGAGGAGGCTGTTCACTGGCTGAGCGGTGGTGCCCAGTTCTTCATCGAGGAGAGTTCGTGCATCGCCGCTGGCGGGTCTACCTGCACGATTTTGATCGGGAAGCGGCCCATCGTCGATGGCGAGTTGGTAGAGGATTGAGCAAGTATCGGGCCTTGAGTCGGCATGGATAGCTTTGCCGTCGTCGTGCACCCCCTGGATCCTAAGCAGGACGCAGGTCGGGTCTACCCGCGGCTGGCCCGGGTTATGCCGAACCTACTGGTGTCCTTCCTCGCGCGTCACTGGCCGCCGCTCTTGCTCTCGCGCATCACGGGTCTTCGCTCGCAGGCGACGGGAAACCGTGCTGAGGGCTGGTTGCTGGGGTCCCCGCTGACTGCGGCGCAGACGCGGCGCCTACCCCCACAGACAGTCTACGACAAGGCCGTACAGGTGGGCCGCCTTGCGCAAAGACGGGGGGCGAGGATTCTGGGGCTCGGCGCAACGACCTCGGCCGTGGGTGACGGGGGCGTGACGGTGGCCCAACGACTGAAGATGCCCGTCACGACAGGCCGAAGCATGGCGGTCGGCTTTGCCGTCGAAGCACTCAAGCAAGCGGCCGAAGAGCGAGGCCTGGACCTGGGAGTGTCGACGGCGGCTGTGGTGGGTGCCTCTGGCACGGTCGGGCTAGCTATGGCAGAAATGCTGGCCCCGCTGGTGAGGAAGCTGATCCTCGTGGGGCAGAGGGAGATTCGCGTGAGTCAGGCGCGAGCGCAGGCGGAGGCAGCGGGCGCTAGCGAGGTCCGCGTCTGGACGGAGATCGAGCCGCTGGTGGAGGCCGACATCGTGGTCACCGCTACCTCAGCCTATCACCCCGTCGTCGGGCCCGACGCATTGAAGAGAGGGGCCCTGGTCTGTGACATTGCAGTGCCCCCGGATGTGACCCAGGCGGTACGGAAGACCCGTCCAGATGTGGAGCTGATCAACGGCACGATGGTGGAGATGCCCGGCCCGGTGGCGCTCGGCTTTGACCTCGGGTACCCGGATGGACAGGTGCGGGCTGGTTTGGCGGAGGCCATGGTCCTGGCGCTTGAGGAAAGGTACCAGAGCACGTCTCTGGGACAGCGGGTCTACGTCGATCAGGTCGAGGAGCTTTTGGTCATGGCGCATCGGCACGGTTTCCGGCTGCCGGAGCGCCGAAGTCTCCAACTGGTTGAGCCTTGAGGGTTGGCGGAATGCCCACGACGGGTTGTTTCGCGGTCCGGCGCGAGATGGACCGGTCGTGCAGTGCTCGCAGCTGCTGAAGGTCGACGAGTCCGGCCCGGTGCGTGGGCCACGTGCTGACCCCGGTGGGGTGGAGGGGCCAGCCCAGTCCAAGTGAAGCACCTACGCGCTGTCCAGGAGAGTACGTCGAAGAGGATCGGAGCAACTCGGAGGTTTCCATCGCATCGTCTCAGTCTGCGACAGGCTCTCTATGGGCTCTGAATACGCGCGGCGCCAGGGCGACTTGACGATGTCCATGCGACGTCTGTGGGTCGTAACAAGGAAGGAGTTCTGCCACGTCACGCGGGATGTGAGGCTCCTCCTCCTGGTGACGGTGGCGCCGGCCTTTCTGCTGGTGACGCTGTCGTACGTGTTCGCGCTGGACGTGGGACGCATCGACCTCGCCGTGCGGGATCTGGACCAAACGTCAGTCTCCAGGGAGCTGGTCAGCCAGATCACGGCCGATGGCGATTTTGTCGTCGCTGTGTGGCTGGAGGGGGAGCCGGACGTGGAACGCCTCTTCGCGCGGGGGGGAGCGGACATTGTGCTCGTGATCCCCTCTGGTTTCACCTCGATGGCGCTGAGTGGCAAGGCAGCTCAGCTCCACGCCATCGTGGATGGTGTGGATGCCATGGGGGCGGGCCAGGCGCTGGCCTTGCTGGAGAGCCGGGTGCGGGCGTTCGTGGGGAGTATGGCCCGGTCTCGGATGGGCCTGGGGGCGGAGCCCCTGGTGACAAGCCGCATGGTGGAGATTCGGGACCGCGCCTTGTACAATGGGGCACTTAGATCGCTGACGAGCATGGTCCCCGGGCTGATGGCCATCATCCTGGCCATGCCGGCCCTGGCCCTGGCCCTCGGTCTGGCACGCGAGAAGGAGATGGGCTCCTTCGAGAGTATCATCGTCACGCCCGTCCACGGCGTGGAGTACCTGGTGGGCAAGCTGCTGGCGTATGAGGCCGGTGGTCTGGTCAGCGGAGTTCTTGCCCTCATCGTCGCCACCGTGTGGTTTAACGTACCATTCCGTGGCTCGATGGCCGATTTCTTGCTTCTCACCGCCGACTATCTCCTGGCGAGTATGGGCATCAGCCTTGTTGTGGCCAGTCTCGTACGGAACCAGCAGACGGCCATGTTCCTGGTGCTGATGATCTTCTTCGTGCCAAGTTTCTTCCTCGCCGGCCTCCTCCGCCCCATTGCCGAGGAACCGCTGGCACGGGCCGTGGCATACGCCCTGCCGTCTACCCATTTCGTAACGATCTCACGCGGGCTCTTTCTCAAGGGCCTCAACGTGTCGGCCTTGCGTGTCCCGGCTCTGGCCTTGCTGGTCATTGGGCTTGGCTGTCAAGCTCTGAGCCTGCTGCTCTTCGAGAAGAAGCTCTCGTGACCACGGGCAGGCTTCCGAATCTGATCCGTAAGGAGCTGATACAGTTGGGGCGCGACTGGGTGCTGTCAGCATTCATCATCACGCTGCCCGTGCTCCAGTTGATCCTCCTGGCGCGATCCACGGGTTCCAGGATCACGGACTTGAAAGTCACCGTCGTCGACCGAGATCGGTCGGCGGCGAGTCGTGGGGCGGTGGAATCCCTGGGCAACCGGGACGAGCTGGCCATCGACGGGATATCAGACACGCTGGATCAGGCCGAGCGCCTCCTTGACGCCGGTGACGTTCTGATCGTCGTGGTGATCCCGGAGGATTTCTCGGAGGCATTGGGGCGTGGGTCGGCGTCGCCGAAGATCCAGCTGGTGGTCGATGGATCGAATGAGTTGGTTGCCGACATTGCCCTGCGGGCTGCTCAGGCGGCCCTGAGCGAGTTCGTGCGCGACGCGGCGGAGGGCGCCACGGAGGATTCGTTGACCCTCATCGATCTACGGAGCACGGTCCGCTACAATCCTTCTCTGGACGTCAAGCTGTTTGCGGTTCCCGCGCAGCTGGGCTTCATCGTCTATCAGGTGACGCTGACGGTCGCCGCGGTGGGTTTCGCTCGTGAGCGGGAACTCGGCACCCTGGAGCAGCTCATCGTCATGCCGCTGACCCGTTTGGAGCTGATCCTGGGTAAGGCGGCACCGGCGTTACTGGTGGGACTTCTGAATTTCCTGTCCATGTTGGCGGTGACGGTCTGGGGCTTCGGCGTGCCGATGCGCGGGTCGCTTCTGCTGCTTCTGGCCTTCACATTCCTATTCGTGGCGGCGGAGATTGGCTACGGCATCCTCATCTCGGGGATTGCCCAAACGCAGCAGCAGGCTATCTTGCTGGTGTTCGTGCTGGCGATGGTGGATATGGCTTTTTCCGGGTACCTGGTGCCAGTAGAGAACCTGCCGGCGGCGCTGCGGTGGGTGTCACAATTCGTTCCGCTCCGGCACTATCTCTCGACGATCCGGAACGTGATGCTTCGGGGCGCCGGCCCCGGTGTCCTTTGGCACCATGCCGCAGCCGTGGTGGCGACGGGCGCGGTGGTGACCGGGGTGGCGGCGCGGACGTTGAGCCGGCGGCTGGATTAGGCTGGGAATCGGAAGAGTGCCGCACCGGACGGTCGCGGAGGTAACGTGGGTGCGGGTTGTCCAAAGGAAGTGATGCGCCGAACTACGGACGAGGGCTCGGTATTCGATCGAGCCAACCATGCAACAAGGAGTGTAGCTATGCGAGAGATATGCGTCATCGGCGTCGGTTACGTGGGCCTGGTCACGGGCGCATGCCTGGCGGACCTGGGTAACCACGTGGTCTGCCTGAATCGGAACCAGGAGAAGTGCGACCATCTGAAGCAGGGGGTCCTGCCGATCTACGAGCCTGGTCTGGAGGAGATTGTCCGGCGGAACATTGAGGCGGGCCGTCTAGACTTCACCACGTCCTACGACGAGGCGGTGGAGGAGGCATCCTTCGTCTACGTCGCGGTGGGCACACCGTCCGGGGACGGTGGGGAGGCGGATCTGGCCCACGTGGAGTCCGCCGCCATAGACGTCGCGCGGCGCATCCACCAACCGTTGATCATCATCAACAAGTCCACGGTGCCTATCGGCACAGGGGACTGGGTGGCCGATGTGGTCCGCGATCATATGCCCGACCCCAAGATAGCTTTCTCTGTGGTCTCCAACCCGGAGTTCCTGCGGGAGGGCTCGGCCGTCTACGATTGGATGAACCCGGACCGAGTGGTGCTCGGGTCCACCGACCGGGAAGCGGCTGAGCAGGTTGCCGAGGTCTACTACCCGCTGCACGCGGAGACCATCATCACCGATTTGCGCACGGCAGAGATGATCAAGTACGCCTCAAATGCCTTCTTGGCGACGAAGATCTCCTTCATCAACGAGATGGCCAACGTCTGCGAGGTGCTGGGGGCGGACGTGAAGGAGGTGGCGCGCGGCATGGGCACAGACCAGCGCATCAGCCCTCACTTCCTGGGCGCAGGCATCGGGTGGGGCGGATCGTGCTTCCCCAAAGACGTTAAGGCCCTGGCCCACATGGCGGCTACCCACGGCACGCACCCGCAGATGCTCCGCGCGGTGATGGACATCAACTACGACCAGCGGAAGCGGTTCGTGACGAAGCTCCGCCACTTGCTCGGCGGCCTGCGGGGCAAGACGATCGGGCTGCTGGGTCTCTCCTTCAAGCCAAATACGGACGATATGCGGGACGCTCCCTCGGTGGAGATCGTGAACCTTCTGCGTTATGAGGGCGCCACGGTCCAGGCTTACGACCCGGTGGCGACGGAGAACGCGAAGCGGATTCTCGGCGACGAGATCACCTACTGCGAAGATCCCTACCAGGTGGCACGGGACGCCGATGCACTGCTGCTGGTCTCAGAGTGGAACGAGTTCAAGCAGCTCAACATGGAGCGGGTGAAGGAGCTGATGCGGGAGCCGGTGCTGCTGGACGGGCGGAACATCTACGACCCGGCGCGGATGAAGCGGCTGGGGTTTACGTACCGGGGTATGGGGCGTGGGTACAATGGCGAGGGAGGAAGGGGCTAGATAGGGTCAGGTTAGCTCGCCCCTCTATGCCTCAGGCAATCGTAGTCGGTGCATCTCACTCGCTGGGACACTACGTCGTGTGGGTGGACCTTGATCGGTGCAGAAGGCCGCGACTTCAGGACAAGCCTCCGGTGGCTTCAGACTCAGCGTTACGGCCGATTCCGACTTAGCATCTCGATCCGAACAGGACCATCAAGCCGCAGCAGCTCCGGATCTCCAGTAACCAGTGTGGCTTGATGCTCCTGGGCCGCGGCGACCGCGAAGGCGTCTGCGTATGAGATGGGATGCTCGATTTTGTTGCGCGCCGCAGCCAGCACTGCCTCGTCGGTGGCGGCCAAGATTCGCAAGGAGAGGCTGCGAATGTAGTCCAGGGCCCTGTAGGCTTCAGGGGTACCCGCGGCATTTCCGACGATGTAGGTGACTTCGCCCACGTTGATCATCGAGGCGAAGAGTTCCACACGGTCGGCATGTGCCTGTTCTAGGAGCTGTCTAACACGGGAAGCGGCGGGCTCCTCCGCCTGCATTAGGGCTAGAATAGCCCAGGCGTCAAGGATGAACCGCGGCTTCATCTGGCCGCTCCTGCCGATGCTCGTTCTCAAGCTGGTTCAGCAGATCGAGACCCGTGAGCATCCCGCAAAGCTTGTCGATCACCGACGGACCTATGGGTTGGAGGACGATGCGGCCTGCCTCAACCTGAACGTGGAACTCGGTGCCACGCTCGAGGCCAAGGGACTCACGGACTTCCTTCGGGATGACGATCTGTCCTTTTGACGATAGGCGAGCTAACATGGTGGGCCTCCTGTCTTACAGAATTGCGCTTATTGTGAGACACAGCCGGGAAATGTCAAGAGTTCACGAAGCATTTGATGGTGTGCCGAACTGAGCCGCCTGGGCTAGTGGTGCGAGCTGGATTGGGCATTTGGAGCAGTGACTGGTGGGCCTCTGATGTTGAGAGGGGGCGTCAAGGCTCCTGAGCAGCGG
>CAZIWL010000008.1:29632-64991 GCA_964542755.1 uncultured Anaerolineales bacterium | reverse complement strand
CCCGAGAGGGCCGACTCCAGGTGGAGCTGGCGCAGTATGAGTACCGGCTGCCGAGACTGACGCGCGCCTGGACTCACCTGGCACGCCAGGCGGGTGGCCGTGCCGGCGGCGCGACGGGCAGCGTCGGCGTCCGGGGACCGGGAGAGTCCCAGCTTGAGACGGACCGCCGCGTCATTCGCCGACGCATCACGTACCTGAAGGAGGAGCTGGAGAGCGTACGTGCCCACCGGAAGCGCCATCGGTCGCGGCGACGCCGGGAGGGCATGCCGACCGTGGCCCTGGTTGGCTACACCAACGCGGGGAAGTCGACGCTCCTCAACGCCATCGCCGACGCTGACGTGATGGTGGCCGATCAACTCTTCGCCACGTTGGATCCCACTACGCGCCGGGTTCAGTTGCCCGGCGGCGGCACGACGCTCTTCACGGACACTGTGGGTTTCATCCAGAAGCTCCCCACCCAACTCGTGGCTGCGTTCCACGCCACGCTTGAGGAGATCAGTGAGGCCGATCTCCTCATCCACGTCCTTGACGCGACACATCCCCACGCGCGCCGCCATGCGGCGGAGGTTGAGGCAACGCTGGAGCGACTCAAGGCGTCCCGCAAACCGACCATCACAGCATTGAACAAGATCGACCGGCTCTCTTCACCGGGGGCCGTCTCTGCTGACCTGCTCGAGGCCCCCAACGCCATCACGCTCTCTGCGCTTACGGGCGATGGGATCCCGGAGTTGCTCGATCGGGTAGAGGAGATGCTGGAGCGTCAGATGGCGCACGTGGCAGTGCTCATTCCCTACGAGCATGGTGAGTTGGTCGATCTGTTCCACCGCCGTGGACTCATTGAGGATGAGACGCACACTGGGGAGGGCACACGGATTGTTGGGTTGGTTCCGCAAGAGTTGGTCGGGCACTTCGAGGAGGTGCGTATCGACGTCGGAACAGCGCCGGTGGCATCGAGCGCCACGGGCGAAGACGGAGCCGGGCCCGATCTCTCGGCGTGAGCGCGCGACCGCAGCCGTGCGGTCGCGCGCGTTGAGCACCATCCAGCTAACGCTAACCAGGAGGCAACGTTGTGAAGCTACACGAGTATCAGTCCAAGAGGCTCTTTGAGAAGCAAGGCGTTCCGATTCCCTCCGGGGCCATCGCCAGCACGCCCCAGGAGGCCCGCGATGCGGCCAAGCAACTGGGCGGTCGCGTGGTCGTGAAGTCCCAGGTTCTGGTCGGTGGGCGGGGGAAGGCCGGGGGCATCAAGCTGGCGGACGGCCCGGAGGAGGCGGCTGCGCACGCGAAGGCTATCCTCGGCATGCGCATCAAGGGGCTGCCCGTGCGCAAGGTCCTCATCGACGAGGCTGCGGACATCGCCCAGGAGATCTACCTTGGCATCGTGGTGGACCGCGCCGCTCGTCGAGCGGCGATGATGGCGTCTTCCGAGGGTGGTGTTGAGATCGAGGAGGTCGCCCGGGTGAATCCCGAGGCGATCAAGCGCGTCACGATCGATCCCTGCCTTGGCCTGCGAGGCTATCAGACCCTCCAACTCGCCAAGGGAATCGGGCTCCCGAAGGCGCAGTACAGAAGCTTCGGGCGCATTGCCCAGGGGCTCTACAGCGCCTTCACCGCGTACGACGCGTCCCTTGCGGAGATCAATCCGCTGGTGCTGACGGGCGGCGGTGAACTCCTGGCGGTCGACGGGAAGATGGTCATCGACGATAGCGCGCTCTTCCGGCATGCCGACCTGGCCGAGATGCGAGACGTGGAGGCCGAGGCGCCCGCCGAGCGGGAGGCCCGCCAGGCCGGCTTGAGCTACGTCAAGCTCGACGGCACGATTGGCTGTATGGTCAACGGCGCGGGTCTGGCGATGGCGACGATGGACATCATCAAGCACTTCGGGGGGGCGCCAGCGAACTTCCTGGACATCGGCGGCGGAGCCCAGGCAGAGCGCGTGGCGAAGGCGCTCCGTCTGATTCTCGAGGACGAGAGCGTCGCGGCAGTCCTCTTCAACATCTTCGGCGGCATCACCCGCTGCGACGAGGTGGCGCGAGGCATTCTCGCGGCCTTCGAAGAGGTCAAGCCCAGCGTGCCGCTGGTGGCACGGCTGGTGGGCACGAATGAGAAAGAGGGACGCGCGCTCCTCGATGCATCAAGCTACGACCTGATCACGGCAGAGACACTGGCGGACGCGGCGCAGCGAGCTGTCGCGGCAGCCGGATAGGAGGATAGCGTGGCAATTCTGGTCGACAAGGATACACGATTACTGGTACAGGGGATCACCGGGCGCGAGGGGGAGTTCCACAGCACCCAGATGCTTGACTACGGGACGCAGGTCGTCGCGGGTGTCACCCCGGGCAAGGGTGGCGCGCGAGCGTGCGACGATCGAGTGCCGGTCTTCGACACCGTCGCGGAGGCGATGGCAGAGACGGGCGCCAACGCCTCGATCATCTACGTACCTGCACGGTTTGCGCCCAACGCGATTATCGAGGCTGCCGACGCCGGGATGGATCTGGTCGTCTGCATCACCGAGGGCGTCCCGGTGCTCGACATGATCGAAGTGCGGGCCTACCTCGACCATCAGGGGACGCGGCTGGTCGGCCCCAATTGTCCCGGACTCCTGTCTCCCGGGCAGGCCAAGGTAGGCATCATGCCGGGGCACATTGCGGCCCCGGGGCCGGTGGGCGTCGTTTCGCGCTCGGGGACGCTGACGTACGAGGTCGTCTACGCTCTCACAAACCGCGGCATTGGCCAGACTACGTGCGTGGGGATCGGCGGCGATCCAATCATCGGCACGGACTTCATCGATGCCCTTACGCTCTTTGAGCAGGATGGGGAGACGGAGCAGGTGGTCCTCATCGGCGAGATCGGCGGGACGGCAGAGGAGCGCGCAGCCGAGTTCATCGACGAGCACATGACCAAACCCGTCACGGCCTTCGTTGCGGGTCGAACGGCGCCTCCGGGGAAGAGGATGGGCCACGCCGGCGCCATCATCCAGGGCGGAACTGGGACGGCGGCCGACAAAATCGCGGCTTTCGAAGCCGTGGACGTGCCGGTTGCGGAGCACCCGGAGCAGATCGCCGATATCGTCGAGGGCCGGGCCGGTTTGTAGACGAGCCTCAGATGGGGTGGGGAGCTGTTCGTCCGCCGCGGCGGCGCCAGCGGACCCTCCCATCCAGGTAGTGAGATACGATCTGAGTCAACATTGAGTCTGAGAACCGATGGAAATCCAGAACCGGTGTCACAGCCGATTCTGGATTTCGCACGTAGGCATATGGCGAAGGGTACGAAGATCGATTCCGGCCTTCTGGTGGCCGTCCTCGTCGGGCTACTGGCGGCGCTGCCGTTCCTGATGCGACCCAGCCTTCCCCACCAGACGGACGCGGAGCTGCACGTCTACCGGACGGCGGAGCTCGGCCATCTGATCGACGGGGGCGTCCTCTACCCCCGCTGGGCGGCGAATCTCTATCTTGGATATGGCTATCCCCTCTTCCACTACTACGCACCGTTCACATACCACCTGGGGCACGCGTTTGCGACGATCCTGCCGGGTGCCGGCATCGTCGCGGCGACCAAGGCCGTCTTCGTGTCCGGCCTTCTGCTCGCGTCGTTAGGCGCCTATTTGCTCGGCCGTGCCCTCTTCCAGCCCAGTGGAGGGGTCCTGGCCGCGACGTCCTTCACCCTGTCGCCCTACGTGGTCTTCATCGACCCGCACGCTCGGGGGGCACTGGCCGAGCATTTCGCCATCTGTCTCTTGCCTCTCACGCTCTATCTCCTCCACCGGCTCCTGGCACGCCCTGGACCATGGCGGCTTGGGGGCGCATCCCTGGCCCTGGCGATCCTGGTCTTCAGCCATAACCTGCTGGGGCTCGTGGCAAGTGCCATCCTCTTCGCCTATTGGACCTGGCAGACGCTGATGGGCACCCCGTTCCAGCGGACGCGCTGGGGTCTGGCTGCCTTCGCGGTGGCCGCCGGGCTGATCGCCTTTTTCTGGCTGCCGGCTCTGCTGGAGTACCATGCTGTTAAGCTCGAGGTGATCGGGCCCGGCCACTTTGACTTCCGGGAGCACTTCTCTTCCCTCGCCGAACTCCTGGGCCCGTCCCTGCGGATCGACTGGGGTGCCGTCGGGCCGCGCTTCCATCATAACCTAGGCCCGGCCCAGTGGCTTCTCGCTCTGCCGGCCTTGGGCGCACTGGTGCAGGCCCTGCGGCAGCACGGCCGGTTGACACCGGAAGCACGCCAGCTGACCTTCTTCATCATCAGTGCGGCAGGCCTGGTCTTCTTGATGCTCCCAGTGTCGACGCCCGTCTGGGAGATCATCCCGGGTATGCCGTACCTCCAGTTCCCCTGGCGGTTGCTGGGCCCGACAAACCTGATGCTGGCCGTCTGCGCCGCCGGCGGGGCAACCCTTCTGCCGCCGCGGCCGTGGCGCGCCGCCCCGATTGCGGGCGGATTGGCTCTCCTGCTGGTGACGGCTCTCCCGCTTCTCTACCCCGCACCGTGGGAGGCTGATTTCGGCGGGACTGATGCCCACGACATCATCGCCTGGGAGCGAGAGAGCCAGGCACTGGGTACGACCTCCACGGGTGATTTCCTCCCTGCGTCCGTCGAGGTGATCCCATCGGCGTCCGGGAGTCTGGTCGAGTCCTACGTTCGCCCGGGGCCCATCGACAAAGTCAATCGAGCCACTCTCAAGGAGGGTACGAATGTGGCGGTGGTGAGCCACGGACCGACGCACGATCTCTTCGATGTGACGACGGCTCGTCCCTTCGTGCTCAGGCTCTACACGTTCCATTTCCCGGGCTGGACGGCGTACGTGGACGGCGCAGAGGTTCCCATCGAGATCGGGCGGCCCGAGGGCTTCATCACCGTACGGATACCCGAGGGACGGCACGAGGTACTCATCCGATTTGAGGACACGCTCGTGAGGAAGGTGGGGTGGGGCGTCGCCGTCCTCAGTCTGGCGGTCCTTGTGGGCGTGCTTCTTCTTTGGCGACCCGAGCCTGGACCCGCCGGGGAGAAAACGGAGGGGGGATTCGGTGGCAGAGCTGCCCTCTGCATGATCCTGCTGGTGGCGGCAGCGGGTGTGGTCAGGGGGTTCCCGGGGGCGGCGCGGGGGTGGGCCTACGTGGATTCGGCGCCAGGCTCGGCCCTGCCCGCGCAGCAGTGCGCCCAGGCGAACTTCGCGGGCGAGATCGAGCTCATCGGCTACGACCTGCCCCAGAAGCCCGTGAGGCCCGGTGACAAACTGGACGTGGTTCTATACTGGCGGGCGCTCAAGCCACCGGCGGAGAACTATCAATCCTTCGTCCACGTTGCCCAGCCCCTGGACCGGGTCTGGGCACAGGAGGACCACCTCAATCCAGGCGGCCTTCCCACGCGTCGGTGGCCCACCGACGCCTACGTGTGGGATGAATACGTCATTGAGATCCCTCCCGGGACACCGGAAGGCGTGTACAGCGTCAATGTGGGGATCTACGTACGGTCGGAGGGAAGGCGTTTGGAGCGCCGCGGCGAGGGGAATCAGCCGGCTGCAGACAGTTTCGTCGTTGGCACGGTCATCGTCTCTGACTGAGGCTGCGGGAGGCCGGGACGCCCGATCTGAAAGCTGGATGCAGTGCTTTCCACGCCAGGTATGACGAAGCCGATTTCTGCTTTCTCGACACCGCCCACAGAAATCGGCTGTGATCCCAATACGACTGGTTCTCGGGGCCAGGGGAACCCGACTGGCGAGCCCCAGGGACTTGGCTCCTACTCCTCGTTTGCGTGCTGGCTCAGCGTCCGCTCGAGGATGTCCTCACGCTCAGTGTCGTCGCCCTTTCGCTTCTTGTCTGCGCGCTTGTCGCCTACGCCCCGGCTCCTATCCGCTTTGGCCCGCTCCATAGCAACCTCCATCGCCGTTTGAGGCGTTAGCTCTTCCTCCTCAGCCTCCTCCGGCTCCGGCTCTGCGACTACTTCCTGCTCGAGGCCCTGGCGGGTCAGGTCGATGCGCTGTCTCTGACGATCGATACGCAGGATGCGCACCTCGATCTCATCGCCAAGACTCACCATCTCGGTTGGATGCTCCACGTACCCGGCGGACATCTCTCGGACGTGCAGCAGGCCTGGTCGTTCAGCGCCGATATCCACGAATGCGCCGTACTGCTCGATGCGGGTCACCCGGCCAGTGTAGATTCGGCCCTCGTTGAGTTCACTCCAGGTGACGTCCGGCGGCTGGATCATGGTCAGACTGACCCGATTCTGGTCTGGCTGTACCTCTGTGATCCACACCGTGATCTCATCTCCAACGTTCACAGCCTCGGAGACGGCGTCAACCTCCCCGTCGCCGGCCAGCTGAGAGATGTGCAGCAAACCTTCGCAGGACAAACCGACATCGACGACGGCACCATGCAGACCAATCTCGGTCACGGTGCCCTCCAGTCGCATCTTCGGCTCAAGATCCTCGATGGAAAGCGGTCTACTATCTGTCTTATCGCTCACGTAACTACCTCCTAGTTGATGATGTCGGTACGACGAACCCAATCCGTTATTCTACTACAGACGCATCCCTTGTCAAGGAGGGATGCAAGCCTTCGCATAGTTGTCAAGCCCGTCACGCGCCGCTACCACGCAGCCGACGGGAAGGTCACGATGCCGGCGTGGACGCCAACTCGCTTGTACATCTTCACCCCGGTGAAGGGCATGTCCATGATCCCATCGTGGATCGCCCAGCTGCGCGCGCGGACGGTCCGCCAGGCGTCTGGCGACCGAAATGGCGTACTTCCATCCAGTCGGCGGTGGAGTAGGCCGCCGGGCGCGAACTCGCGGTTGATCCACTCCATACTCCCCAGGCCCAGCGCGTAAGCAAAGCCCAGCCGTTCAAAGAGGATGGCGTTGTGGTATGCCAGAGGTTGCAGGTAGTAGGCGTCGTGGTGCAGGGCGGACACAAAACGCCCCAGAATTGGCACCAGGTCTCGAGTCAAACGTAGCCCCTGCCGGACCTGCCCCGGCGCAAGGCCTGCGTGCATAGCCCTGACCTCCTCAGGCAGGTTTCGCGCCGCCGTGGCAAACGCTGTTGGGGTACCGTCGGGCAGCCGGTCGGTGTCGAATCGCTCCGAGGCGGGGTCATTCACCATGAACATCATCACCTCGATCTGGTTCGTGGTGGTATCGGCGAGTTGGAGGTAGAGCAGAGGGTCCTGGGCAGCCGGCCTGTGACGGAGTTCCAGTTCGACGCTGCTGGCCCCTGGTCTTACCTCGAACAAGGAGGACGAGGAACTGCTTACCACCTGATCCGGATCGAGTTCAAATCGGAGCAGGACGTCCAGCGGGAGAAGGCTGCAGTACGCCAACCGTCCCTGCTCCCCAGGTAGGGCGTTGAGCCCGCCTACGGTGCGCACGTCGAGACCCGATAGGACCTCGAACGGGTCGGCGACCGTCGGTCTCACCGGCGGCGATCGCGCATCGCGCGCTCGATCTCTCGCTGCGCATCACGCTCGGCGATGGAGCGCCGCTTATCGTGCTTGGCCTTCCCCTTCGCCAGGGCAATCTCCACTTTGGCTCGCCCGTTTCGCAGGATCATCTGGAGTGGGATGATGGTATAGCCGCTCCGCTCTACCTCCGAGATGAGCCGGTCGATCTGATAACGGTGGAGGAGGAGCTTCCGCGGTCGCATCGGGTCGTGACCGTAGTACTGCCCCGCCGGCTTGTAGTGACCAATGTGGACGTCCAGCAACCAGAGTTCGCCGTCGCGCGGGCGCACGAAACCGTCGCGGATGGTGACGCGCCCCTCGCGGATCGACTTGATCTCCGTGCCCTTTAGGACAAGACCTGCCTCGTAGCGGTCCTCGATGTGATAGTCGTGAAGGGCCTTCCGATTCCTCGCGACGACCTTGATACCTTCTCTAGCCATCATTCGCCTTCCGAGAGATACTCAATGGCACGCTCAAGTTGGGGATCATCATCTGGATCCTCGAGTTGCTCGTCCACAGTCCAGGGAACCTCAATATCTGGCTTCAAGCCCTCCCCCTGAATCCGCTGACCGTCCGGCGTGAACCAGAGCGCCACGGTAACCCGCAGCTCCGACCCGTCGCTAAGTGTGAACGGGCGTTGGACCGACCCCTTGCCGAAGGTTGGGGAACCGATCAAGACAGCGCGTTTGTGATCCTGAATCGCTCCGGCCACAATCTCCGACGCGCTGGCCGAGCCGTTATTCACCAGAACGACGAGGGGTACGTCCTCAGCCACGTCGCCCGCCCGGGCATTGAACTCGCGCTCCCTTCCGTCGGAGAAGCGCTCGACGGCCACCAGCTTGTCGCCCAGAAAGAGATCCGCCACGTCGATGGCCTGATCGAGCCAGCCCCCTGGATTCTGCCGCAGGTCGAGCACGATGCCCGCCGGATCCTCCTCCATCAGAGAAGCCAGTCCTTCTTTCATCGCCTCCGTGGCCGTGGCGCTGAACTCGTGGAGTCGGATGTAGCCGATGTTGTCCTCCAGCATCTCCGTCTCCACGATGGGGATCTCCAGACGCGCCCGCTCCACAGTCACGGAAAATGGCTCGGCGTCCTCGGCTCGCTCGACGGTCAACTCCACCGCGGAGCCGGCCGGCCCGCGTATCTTCCCGATTGCCTCGTAGAGGGTGTCCCCAACAATGGACTCGCCGTCGACGGCGACGACCCGGTCCTCGGCCCGAAGGCCGGCCACCTCCGCCGGCCCTCCTTCAAACGTGTCGACGATTCGAACCCGCCCATCCTCGTCCATGTCCACAAAAGCACCAATGCCCTCGAACTCGCCGGTGGCGTCCTCTTCCAGGATCGTGGCGACGCTTGGCTCGATGAAGGCCGTGTACTTATCCCCCAGGGTCTCCAACAAGCCCCGGATCGCGGCGTAGGTCACCTGCTGCATGTCGGGCAGGTCGTCGTAGTAGTGCCGCTGTACCAGGTCCCAGACCTCCCAGA
This sequence comes from uncultured Anaerolineales bacterium, assembly GCA_964542755.1. Classification (GTDB taxonomy): domain Bacteria; phylum Chloroflexota; class Anaerolineae; order B4-G1; family B4-G1; genus SKLM01. The sequence continues at coordinate 56,073 of CAZIWL010000008.1, read as the reverse complement.
ACAACTGGAAAGTCTGCTCCGTCTCGTTCCGCGGTGTCGGGCGGGGGCGGGGCGTCGGCGTCGGCTCCACCGTCGGCTCTGGGCCCGGCGGCGACGGTGAAGACTCGCTCTCGTCCGCACTAGGGGATGGGGTCGATGACCAGATCGGCAGATCACCCCCCTGTTGCGTCAGTAAGCAGGCAGACCCAAACCCCGCGGCGAACGTGGCCGCAGCAGCACCGAGGACGATGATGGTGACCAGCAAGACTCTGATGATCGTGCGCGACGTTCTGTCCATCTCTACTCCGATTCTAGGTATTCGACAGCTCGTCTGAGGGGTGTATCCTCGCCCTCTGTGTCGGCCGCGACCTCGGTGTCGGGTGTTAGGCCTTCCCCCGCAATCGGCTGCCCGTTGGGGGTGAGCCAGATGGCCGACGTGACGTGAAGCGAGGAACCGTCGGCCAGGTCGTAGATCTCCTGGACGGAGCCTTTCCCAAACGTCGTCTCACCGAAAAGTCGCGCCCGGTCGTTATCCCTGAGTGCGCCTGCCACAATCTCCGCCGCACTGGCGGTGTCTCCGTCCACGAGGACGGCAAGAGGGGTCGAGAGGTCGCCTTTCCTGTCTGCACGGAACGTGCGCTCCGCCTCTCGCCCGCGCTGCCGCATCACCACGTCGCCCTTCCTCAAGAAACGCTCCGCGACGGTGACGGCCGTGTCCACCAGGCCACCTCGGTTACCCCTCAGATCCAAGATCAGTCCCCGAGCGCCTTCGCTGTCCAGGCCGTCCAGGGCCGATGCCAGCTCCCCGGCGGTCCGCTCTGTGAAGCGGTCCACGCGGACGTATCCCGTGAGCTCCGTCTCCATCCGCCAGGTCACGGACGGGATTTCGATCAGCTCCCGCTTCACGACGGCCGTGCGGGTAGCTCCCGAGGGCTTGCGGACGGTGATCTCGACCTCAGTGCCCACGTCGCCGCGGATCATCGCTGCGATGTCATCCGCTGGCGTGCCAGCGCTGAGGCGTCGGCCATCCACTGCTGTCAACACGTCACCGACGGTGATGCCCGCGCGTTCAGCAGGGGAGCCCGGATAGGGCTCGAGCGTGACCTCACCGGCGTCGTTGGTGGTCAAGCGGGCGCCAATGCCGCCGTGCGCCCCGCGCAGCTCGTCTTTCTCCAGCGAGCGGGGGACCGGCTCCACAAGTCTCGTGTGAGCATCCAGAAGGCCGAGGGCCCCTCGAATGGCGCCGTACGTGCGTGCCTGCGCCGACGGCACCTCGCCATAGAAATGCTCATCCACGCGCTCCCAGGCCTCCCAGAAAAGCGCCATCTCCGGCGCCCCGGGGGTTCTGGTAGCCTGGGTCCGTTCTCTGAGGGCGTATACGCCGAAACCGGCACCGTAGGACAGTGCCAGGAGGACAGCAATGGTGGCGCCCAGTAACAACCGACTCTTATGCTCTTCTACCATGGATCGAACAGGTGTTCGGATGCTTCCGAACGGTCGGTATTTTAACACAAAGGGATGGTGCAGCAAGTGCTGCGGCCCCCACGGTCGGCGGCAGGTCTGCGTGGCGAGCGGCGTCGCAGACGTGATGGGGCAGGGCGCCGGGCGTCGACGACAGAAGGCGATGCGCCGACGGACTGAGTGCTTCCGAGAGGCCTAGCCTCAGCCGCGGGCGTGGCGGCGATCAGGTCCGGTGCGGGTATCTGGTGTGTATCCGTGAGGTGGGGACCAGAGGCCTGGCTTCTCAATGGGGTAGGCGGTTGCTGCGCAGGCCACGGGAGGCGCTTCTTCTTGAGTAACGTGATGATTCGCATAAGTATAATTATACGAGGGCTAGTACCTAGTGTTCTGCGCGCTTGACACCGCGCTCAGCCCGGGGTAATCTCTCACGTGACCCCTCCTGAGATGAGCACCGCAGAGGCTGAGATAGGAGACCCATAGATGCAGTTCCAAATCGCAGCTGAACCGCACCCCTGGCCGCCCGCTGCGCGCGCACGGCCCGGCGAATGCGCTGTTATCGTGGTGGACATGCAGCACGACTACTGTACGCCCGGTTTCTACATTGAAAGGGCTGGCTACCAGACAGCCCCTCTGCGGGCGCCCATACCGCATATCGCCCGGGTCCTCAGAGCTGCGCGAAGCACCGGCCTCCACGTCGTCTACACACAGCACAGTCGTCCATCTGGCCGCCCTGAGGCGGCTCCTGGTGCTGATTCGCGCGGCTCAGCCTCTCCCGGTCCGGCTCTCCGCGGAGAACCGGGCTGGGAGATCGTGCCGGAGCTGGAGCCGGAGCCAAGCGAGGCCGTCATCCAGAAGACGACGATCAACGCATTCTGCTCTGGCGAGCTCAGGCACCTGCTGGACGGGGCCGGGATCCGGTACCTGGCCCTCTGCGGCAACACCATCGACGTCTGCGTCCACTCCACGCTTCGCGCAGCCGTTGACCTTGGGTACGACTGCCTCCTCCTTGCCGACTGCTGCGGCGCTGTGGAGGAAGGCCTACGCCGCTGGGCCATCGAGTCCGTCAAGGTCGAGAACGGCGTGTTCGGCGCCGTAGCCACCGCCACGTCCTTCATTCAAGGCCTCAGCCAAGTCTGAGCTCAGCCCTCCGGCGGGTGTGTGCAGAGGACGGCTCCAGCACCCGTTTGCTTGAGAGGTCACCTGCTAGCGTGTCTCCCCCGACGGCATCCGCGGGGGCTGTGCCCACGGCCTGATATATGACGTGTAGTGCGCGACAGGCGCTGCGCAGGGCAGCAGATTCGCCGCCTTGTGTACTATACGAAGGGCCTCACCTCACCCTCTCTCCCGCCGCCCTTTCACCCCCGACCCCAGAGAACGGCCAGCCTTGCCGCAATGCATATTGCAGCAAGGCCAATAGCCTCGCCGGATGTGCCGCCCCATAGCCGAACTCGCGCGCAAGGCGGTTTGCAGACTGCCGCCTCCCGCCTTCGAGGCAGCAGGGTGGATCTGCCCAAGCAATGCCTCAGCGGCAAGTCCTTCGATACCGGTAGTTCAGGTGAGTGCCTCGGGCCCAGAGAGACTGCAGTGGAGTTTGCATTACCGGTCGGATAACAGGGGTCACCGCCGTTGGGACTGTAACGCGGGGACGGCGGGTGCGTTGTAAGGTATTCTATGCTATAATCGGCGCTGTGAAACGAGAAGCGTTCGAGAGACTCGTTGCAGAGGCACTGGACAACCTCCCCGAGGACATCCAGCACGCCCTGGATAACGTGGACGTGGTCATCGAGGATTGGGCCGATGGTGGCACGCTCCGACGCGCAGGCCTGCGCCACCCCACCCAGCTTCTGGGCTTTTATCACGGTGTGCCCCGCACGAAGCGCGGTCGGGGCTACAACCTCGTTCTCCCGGACAAGATCAGCATCTACCGCCGCCCCATCCAAATGCGCGCCAGGACCGACGACGAGGTGCGTCGTATCGTCCAGCGCGTGGTTCGCCACGAGATTGCCCACCATTTCGGCATCGACGACGCGCGCCTGAGAGATATCGGCGCCTACTGAGGACCCGAACGATGAATGACACACCCTATCCCGACGTCAGTCGCCTCCGATCGCTGTTCCCGGTCACGCGATCGTGCGATTATCTCAACCACGCCGCTATCGGCACACTCTCCGACCCGGTCAGGACGGCTGTGGAAGCCTTCCTCGTGCACCGCTCCGCCTCGGGCGAGGAGGGAGACTACGACACCCTCGACCAGGAACTGCGGGCGGCCCTGGCCCAGCTTGTGGGCGCCAGCCCCGCGGAGATTGGTTTCGTCCAGAACACCAGTGAGGGCTTGAACGTGATCGCCAACGGCCTTGGGCTCCAGCCCGGCGACAACGTGCTCTTCTGCGACATGGAGTTCCCCTCCAACGTCTATCCCTGGATGAACCTGGAGAAGCGAGGGATCGAACCGCGCTGCGTGCCCCACCACGGCGGCGGTCTGACCCTCGAGGCCGTGGAGGATCACGCCGATGATCGCACCCGCGTGGTGGCCGTCAGCTCGGTTGAGTTCCTGACCGGTTTCCGGACTGATCTCGCTGCTCTGGGCCGTTGGTGCCGCGCTCACGACAGCTATCTGGTGGTGGACGGCATTCAATCCCTGGGCGTCCTGCCGATGGATGTCATGGCGAATCACGTGGATTTCTTGGCCTGCGGCGGTCCCAAGTGGCTGATGGGGCCGGGAGGCCAGGGGTTCATCTACGTCCGCCGGGAGCTCTTGGACGAGCTTCAGCCCGTATTCGCCGGGTGCATCAGTGTCGAAGGCTGGGAGGACTGGAGATCCTACAATCTGACCTTCCTCCCTGACGCCAGCCGTTTCGACCTGGGCTGCGCCAACTTCATCGGACGGGTTGGGCTGCTGGCCGCCGTGCGCCTCCTTCTCACCGTGGGCATCCAGGCCATCGAGGCGTGGACGCTTCACCTGACGGACCTCCTCATCGAGGATCTCCAGGCCCGCGGCTACGAGGTGATCAGCAACCTTGATCCGCGACACAGGAGTGCCATCGTGACCTTCGCCGTCCCGGGGAATCCTGCCGAAGCGCTGGAGAAGCTGGCAGCGGAGGGGATCGTCATCTCCATGAGAGAGTCATACCTGCGCGTTTCACCCCATGGCTACAACACGGAGGAGGAGATCCTCCGCATTGGAGACACCCTGGGCTCCGCATAGGGGCCGCAGCACGCGAGTCTGACGCAAGAGAGGGCCTTATATGCCTATGGACGACCAAACGGCACGCGTCGCCGAGCCGACGCGTTTCTCCCCGCCGGCCCCCGGCTCCGTCGAAGAGACCGGGCTCGGGCTCGGGTTCCTGACAGATCTGGCCGTCAAGATTATGTATCTCGAGGGCGATATCCTCGGCTACGAGCTTGCTGACCGGATGCGGCTGCCTCACGCCGGGGTTGTGGAGGAGCTGCTGGACTTCCTCAAGCGTGAACAGCTCTGCGAGGTCAAGGGGACCGGAGGCGTCGGAACCTCTCGTGGTCTCGGTCGGGCCGTCTACCGGTACAGCATCACGGACAAGGGGCGGGCTACAGCCCGCGAGGCCATGGAGCGCTCCCAGTACGCGGGCCCGGCGCCTGTACCCCTTGACCGCTACATCAGCGCCGTCGAACGGCAGACCTTCCGCATGATGAAGGCTCGCCGCGCCAGCCTCGAAGAGGCGCTCTCCCACCTGATCGTCGATGAGGAGACCAAGGCACATCTCGGGGCCGCTGTGAACTCACACCGCTCCATTTTCCTCTTTGGACCTCCCGGCAACGGCAAGACTGTCATGAGCGAGAGTCTCGGGAGTCTCGTTCTTCAGGGGGCCATCTACATCCCCTACGCGGTGGAGACGGGGAATGAGGTGATCAAGGTCTACGACGCAGTCAACCACGTGGAGATCGAGAACGAGGTCGACAGGCTGAACGGTCGCGACCGCCGTTGGATCAAGATCCGGAGACCCGTGATTACCGTGGGCGGCGAGCTCACCCTCCACGAGCTTGACCTCATCTACGAGCGGAACAGCCGCTATTACGAGGCGCCCCTGCAGATGAAGGCGAACGGGGGCATGCTCCTGGTCGACGATTTCGGGCGCCAGCAGGCCAGGCCGCGGGACTTGCTCAACCGGTGGATCGTGCCCCTGGAGAAACGCGTCGACTTCCTGACCATGCACATGGGGCGGAAGATCGAAATACCCTTCGACGTGCTGATCGTCTTCGCCACCAACCTGGCACCGACCGACCTGGTGGACGAGGCTTTTCTACGCCGCATCCGCCACAAGATCAAGATCGACGATCCGACGTGGGACGAGTACCGCGAGATCTTCCGGCGTGCTTGCCGCGAAGGCGGCGTCCAGTACAGCGAATCGGGCCTGGCCTACCTGATCAAGGAGCACTACATCAAGCACGATCGGCCCAAGCGCCGCTGCCATCCCCGAGACCTGATCGCGCAACTCCGCGATATCGCCACGTACCTTGAGATCACGCCTGAGCTCAACAAGGACCTGATCGACCAGGCCTGCCACACCTACTTCGTCGATCTCTAGCAGAGGGTGGCGCTCAGGGCCTTACGACCGCCCTTGCTGCCCGCAAGCGGTTTGGTTGTAGCACACCATCCCACCTGGGTCTGATCAACTGGGCGGCTCGAAGGGCTGGAATCCGCCGCCCCGCACCTCGGTGGTCATCCCCACGACGACGAAAGCATCGGGATCCACCTGCTGGACGATGTCCCGCAGGTGCTCCATCTGGACGTCGGTGACGGCGCAGAGAAGGACGTCCCACGAGGTCCCCGAATACATGCCCTTCCCCTCCAGCGCTGTCACGCCCCTCCCCAATTCCTCCTGGATGCGACCTGCAACGGTCTTTCCTTCATCGGTGATGATTGTCGCAAGCCGTTCCTTCTGCCGCGGTTGGGGGGTGAGTGGGCCGGCCACGCGGCGGAGGAACTCCGGCACGGTGCCCCGCCGCCGGGATATGTGGGCGGCGATGGCAACGCCGATGAGCACCACATCGATTAGCAGGACAGCGCCCACAACAAAGAGCCCGGGAATCGGCCCTACGCCGGCCCGCTCTAGCACAGTCTTGAGACTCATGGCGCGCGTCGGGTGGATGCTCAACTTGATCGCCCAGCTGAAGATCAGGAGGGACATCAACCAGAAGTAGTTCCGCATGAATCGCCGGCCGACAGCCTGCCAGTGCTCAATCGGGAAGGAGGGCTCCCTCAAGGTCTGAGCGAGGTTCGCCCCCCAATCGGGCGACGGTCTGAAGGGAGGCACGAACATGGACGCCAGGAAGTCCGTCTCCATCAGGTGCACTCGGTACGCCCACAGCACGTAGTAGCGGTACCGACGCGCTTCGATCATCAGAAACGTCAGGACCAGGAGCAGGACCAGAAGGAAAACGAAGTGGGGATTCGTCGGCTCCCCGAAGACGAAGGTCAGGGCACCGGCCACCGTGATGACCGCCCAGTTCGTTGTGGCATCCAGCCTCTGCCGCCAGGTGTTGGCGCGCTGAATCTCGCCACGGTACAGATGGACCATCGCCGTGGTGAAGCTCGAGGGATCGAGCTCATAGCCTCGGAATGTCCACGTTTCGTGTCCCTCGGAGCCAGCTCTGTCGGCCGGTTCATTCATTCGTTACGATCCCTGGTATTGATCACGCAGCGCGTACAAGGCGTTCCCCCCCTGCCCCGTCCTCCATTGGCATCGCCGGCCTGGCGAGTCTTCCAGGCGAGGTCGATCTAGCGCCGGGGTGTGCGCCACGCCGTCCCTGGCGCTAGGCCTCGGCTCACCTGGTGAGCGCGGTCACTTCTTCCTGTGGGTCAATCGGTACCGCTGAATGCGCTTGCGCGCGAAGACGGCGATGACCAAGACAGCCAGAAGAATCGCGATCCCACTGGTCACGGGGGATACGAAGTCAGTTCCGATCATCACCCCGTGGGCCGTCGCCAGCAGGAAACCCACGTAGTTGAGGAAGTGCACGATGCGCCAGCGCTTCCGATAGCGCGTGCGCAGCAGACCAGCCAGCGCCGCCAGCCCGATCAAGTACAGCGCTGGGCGCCCGCCCAGTCGCAAAAACGCCCCCAGAGAGGAGACCACCGGGACGAAGACGGACAGCTGCGAACTCCTGATGGCCACCGCCAGCGGATGGAGCGTCACCAGCACCAGCCCGGCCACCGACACCGTGTGATGGACCCTGATGAAGGGACGGCCGAAGGCCATAAACATCTCGCGCATGTAGTTTGAGGATACCACGGCCAGGAAGATGAACCAGGTGCCCAGCAGGGCGGCGGCGCGGATGAACCAGTCCAACGGCCCGCCGAAGGGCTGTAGGGCAATCAGGCCGCCGACGGCCACGAGGCTGGCCGCGCCGAGCACAACCAGGTAGATGATGCCTCGCCGCCGCTTCGCTGCCTTGTCGCTACTTGCCATAGGTCCCTCCCTTCCCCTGCTCCAACGTCCGCTGCTCCTGGAAAGCCGCTTACCGGTCCGGCTGCGGCCTCCATGCCCCGGTCCTCTCTCTCGCGTGCTAGTATACACTGGCCGGACGAGAGGGCAAGCCCTCGCGGCGGCTCCATGAAAAAGAGACAGGCCGAGCGCGCCGACCTGTCTCCAATACCGTCTCCCGGTCTCTACGGTGTCTAGGACAACGTGACCGCCCGCAGGATCCTCGCCTTGCCCGGGTCGAAGAGACGCTTCCCCCGCGAACCGCGGCTCACGCTCGCGACGGTGCTCAAGTCGCTCGTGTGGTACCGGCGACCGTCGTCGAGGAAAACGTCCAGGGCGTCGCCAGCAACGCCGAAAGCCACATCCCCCAGCTTGCCGCCCGATTTCGTCTCCCGCAGGCACTGCATCCCCTGCGTGTTCCGTCCCTGGATGGAGAAGTCCGTCAGGGGCACGCGGTTTCCGTAACCGGTCTCCGAGATGACCACCACCTGCCACGCCGCCTCGGGGTGGCCGAAATCCTCCTCCGATTTCGCCTTCGGGATGACGGCCCCGCCGAGGATCCGGTCCCCCTTCTTGAGGGAGATGCCTATGACGCCGCTGGCGGTGTCCGTCTTCTGCGGGTTGACGTCGGAACCGTCCAGACGCAGGAGCTGGCCCTCCTGCGTGTAGAAAATCACGTCGGCCTTCTCGCCCGCCAGGCCGCCAAAGAGGAGTTCGTCGCCGTCGGTCAGGCCGATCACCGGCCCCCACTCCCGCTCGAGGAGGCAGAGGTCCTCGAGCCCCGTCCGCTTGACCTTGCCCGACCGGGTACCCAGGATCAGATACCGATCGGGTGCTACCACGTTCATGGCGGCGATGCGGACGCCCTTCTCCAGGCCCATGGACTCCGGCGTCGCGTCCTGGGGCACGAAGCCCACTTTCCCGCGCCAGCCGCGGCCGTCACTGCTCAGGAGGATCACCTGGTCCTCGGGTAGCGCTCGAATCTGCGCCAGATGGACCGTCCGGGCGGAACGCGTCGTCAGCCCGTCACTGGGCCGGTAGGAGAAGTCAGTCGCGTCGGTCCGTTCGATGCCATCGGGCGTGAGTGCCAGCACCTGGTCCTTGTCCGGGGTCACCAGATCCGAGCCAGTCATCACCGTTGTGCCGGCGGCCTTGTCCTCGCTGTCTACGATGACCGTCCGACGCGGCACTGCGAACTGGTCGCGCAGGCCCGTCGTCTCCTCAATGACTACCTCAAGCCGCCGGGCCTCCGACGCCAGGAGAGCATCCAGGTAGTCGATCCGTTCGGCCAGCGACTTCGCCTCGTCCTGGAGCCTCGTCCGCCCCAGCGCGGCTAGCTGCTGGAGCTGGGTGTGGAGGATTGCGTTCGCCTGCTCCTCCGAGAAACCGAACTTGCGCATGAGGTTGTTGCGCGCCGTGCGGGGCTCCTTCGAACGGCGGATGGTGTCGATGACCTCGTCGAGGACGTCCAGGGCGGTCAGCAGCCCGTCCACGATGTGCAGGCGCGCTTTTCGCTCCCCCAGCTCGTGCCGGCTCCGGCGTTCGATGACCTCAAGACGGTGGGATACAAAATGCGTCAGGAGTTCCAGCAACGAGAGGTAGGTGGGTCGGTTCCTGCCCTCGTCCGGCGCCGCATCCCCCTCCTCATAGGGCACCAGGGCCAGGTTGATCACGCCGAAGGTCTCGCGGAGCTGCGAGTACTTCAGCACCTGCTCCAGCACCTCGTCCGGGTCGGCAGTGCGCGAGACCTCGACGACCAGACGCATGCCCGTGTAGTCGGATTCATCCCGCAGATCGGTGATGCCCATCACGCGACCGCGGTGAATCTCCTTGGCCAGCTTCTCCATCACCGTGTTCTTCTGCACGTTGTACGGAAGCTCGGTGACCACCAGGTTCGATTTGCCGCCGCCGATGTCCTCGACGAGCACCCGGGCCTGGGTTACGATGCGCCCACGGCCCTCGGCGTAGGCCTCGTACACCGTGTCGATGAGGCCGTCGCCGCGGTCCCTATACCGGTAGAGGATCCCCCCGGTCGGGAAATCGGGCCCCGGGATGAACTCAAGAAGCTTATGGGTGGTGATCTCGTCCCGACTCGCCCAGTGCTCTGCGACGTAGACGAGCGCATCGCAGACCTCGCCCAGGTTGTGCGGCGGCATGTTGGTCGACATGCCGACGGCGATGCCCGCGGAACCATTGACCAGCAGGTTGGGGAAAACCGTCGGTAGGACCGTCGGTTCCTCGAGGGAGCCGTCGAAGTTCTCCTGCCAATCGACCGTCGCCATCTTGAGATCCTGGAGCATGGTGTCGGCCACAGCCGTCAGCCGCGCCTCGGTATACCGCATCGCGGCCGGGCTGTCGCCGTCGACGGAGCCGAAGTTCCCCTGGCCGTCGACCAGGCACATCTCCATGGAGAAATCCTGGCCCATCCGCACCAGGGCGTGGTAAACCGACGTGTCCCCGTGCGGGTGGTATTTCCCCAGCACCTCCCCGACGATCCTGGCACATTTCTTATGGGGCTGGTCGGCCCGCAGGCCGATCTCGTGCATGGCATAGAGAATGCGGCGCTGGACCGGCTTGAGCCCGTCCCGGATGTCCGGGAGCGCGCGGTCCGTGATTGTCATCCGCGCGTACCCCATATACGCCGCTGTCATATCGGTCGCCAGATCCACCGTGTCCGTGGGGACCACGACGGCCGGATTCTTTCCATCAGTCATGAGCAGATACCTCTCTTCTCCGCCGGCCTCAGCCGGTGCGGTCGTTGACCGGCCCGGTTATCGCCCGGTTTGGGTACGATCGTCGTGGGTCGAGCACTGGCAGCTCGATAGGTACCATCCCGCCGCCTAATCGCCATTCTCGTCCAACATCATACCCTCGCCCCAGTACCGCATCAGCCTCTCCCGACGGCGCCCCGCCCCGGCCCCCATCCAGAGGGAGAAGGCCGCGTTGGCGGCGTGGATATCGTTCGCCTTCACCTGCACCAGGTGATCATTCAGCGCGGGGTTTCCGCCGTCCCCGACGCTGAATACGGTCTCGCGGAGCTGTTCGGGATTCATCTCACCGAGCCCCTTGTACCGCTGGATCGTCACGCCGCGCATCCCGCCCCACTCCTCCAACACCCGGCGGCGTTCGGCCTCGGTGTACGCGTAGCGCTTATCCCCGCCCTTTCGCAGCAGGTAGAGCGGCGCCCGGGCGACGTAGAGATACCCCTCCTCGACGATGGGACGCATCAGGCGCCAGAAGAGGGTGTAGAGCAAGGTCTTGATGTGCTCCCCGTCCACATCGGCATCCACGAAGATGGCCACCCGACCATACCGCATATCCTCCGCGCTGAAGTCGCTCCCCACGCCTGCGCCGAGGGCGGCGACGATGGCTTTGACCTCCTTGTTGCTCAGCGCGCGATCCAGCCGTTTTCTCTCGACGTTGAGGATCTTGCCCCGAAGCGGCAGAATGGCGTGGTAGCGCCGGTCGCGGGCCTGCTTGCACGAACCTCCGGCGCTGTCTCCCTCGACGACGTAGAGCGTCGTCTCCTGGATAGCCGTGCCCTTTGCGACATCGGCCAGCTTGCCCGGCAGCTCATCGACCTCGAGGGCCGAGCGGCGCATGACCAGCTTCCTGGCCTTCGCCGCCGCCCGGCGGGCTCGGGACGCAGCGAGACAGCGCTGCACGATCCTCTTGCCCAGCGCGATTCGCTTCCGCAGGTGCTCGAGAAACCCCTCGTACACGATGGAGTGCACCTGTCCCTGGACCTGGTCGGCGCCGAGTTGAGTCTTCGTCTGGCTGGTGAACTGAGGATCGTGCATTCGGACGCTGAGCACGGCCGTCAGGCCGGCACGGCTGTCGCGGCCGATGATCTTGTCCCCCTTCTTGAGGAGGCCGCGGCGCTCATCGGCAAAGACGTTGATGGCCTTCGTCAGCCCTCCCATCAGCCCCGAGAGATGCCCGCCGCCGTCCGGGGTGGGGATGGTGTTCACGAAGGAGACCAGCTCGGGGAAATCCCCGTCATGCCACTGGAAGACCGCCTCAACTTCCGTCCCGTCCTCGGTCTTCCCCCCAAGTTTGATCGGGGGATGGATCGTCTTCCGATCCCGATTGAGATGCTCTACGTACTCTACGAGACCACCCTTGTAGCAGTACTCCCGTACGCGCCCCTTTCCACGTCGGTCCTCGATCCGCGTCACGAGACCGGGTACCAGGAAGGCCACCATCTGGAGGCGTCGCGCCAGCGTAGCAAAGTCAAAAACCACCTCGTCCAGGTACTCGGGGTTCGGCTTGAAGGCGATGCTGGTCCCTGTGCCGAGGCGGGGGGCCTTGTTCTCCCGCACGGCGGTCACCTGCCCCCGGACGCCAACCTGCCCCACGACCTCCTCGGTCTCCGGGTTCAAGATGTTCACGGGCGTCGCGGGAAGGCCGTCCTCGTGGCGCTGACGGTACAGGACCCCGTCCCGCCTCACCGTCACCTCCAGCCAGGACGACAGGGCGTTGGTGGCCTTGATGCCCACGCCGTGGAGCCCACCTGAGGTGGAGTAGCTGCTCTCATCAAACTTTCCGCCAGAGTGGAGGGTGGTGAACGCCAACTCCATGGTGGGCTTATCCTTGTCAGGATGCATGCCCACCGGAATGCCCCGCCCGTCGTCGCTGATCTCGATGCTGCCGTCCTCCCCAATGACGACAGTGACCGTCTCGCAGTACCCCATCAGCGCCTCGTCCACCGAGTTGTCGATCACCTCGATGGCGAGATGATGGAGGGCCGTCATGCCTCGGCCGCCGACGTACATACCCGGCCTGCGCTGGATGTTCTCCGGGTAGTCGAGGACCTTGATGTCCTCCTCGGTATAGGTTCGTTTCACCATAGTGTCACCTTCCTCCAAACCGTTGGCTTGCCCTCAGCAGCTTCGAGGGCCGCGCGCAGCGGCACAGACAGGGCCGCTACCCTGCAGCCAGTATAGCACATTTGTTCTATTTGGTCAATCGGGAGGGCGCCAGGCCCGATCCAGATCTCTCCTGGCTGCCCAAGGGCGCAGGTCCATCAGCGTCCGGCGGCGTTCGCCACCGTCTTACCCGTCACCGAACGTAAATCGGACTGCTGAAGATCCAGCCACGGCGCTCCAGTCGGTAGCGCCGGTACACCTCCACGCGGTAGACGCCGGGGTTCGCCGTGGTGTGCTTCAGGCGCGCGCCCCCGCTCCGAGCCACGCTCTCACCATTCCGCAGCAACCGGATGTCAGCGGGCTCCGGTGTCGCCACCTCGAAGGTGGTGGCCCCGGTCCTGACGAGTTCCTCGCCCACCACGGCCTCGTTTGCCACACTTCGAGCACGGAACCGGAATCCCTTGGTCGGGGCCGCGCCATCGTAACCCACCCACGTTCTCCCCTCCCGCAGGGCGTCGTAGATCAAGGCCTTGTCGTGTCCCCGGTTTCCGTTGAGGGGCTTCTCAGTCAGTAGGTGCGTGTTGACGCAGCGAAAGAGGTGCGTATAGGGGAAGACCTGCCGGCTCAGCGGGCCCATCGAGTAGGTTTTCCCGTGAGCATCGGCGCCTCCCACGGCGGCCACCCGCTTCCCTTGGGCCAGCAGCTCGTCCCACTTCTCCAATGTGGCGTGGTAGGGGCCGCGGATGCCCATACCCGGGTAGTGGGCGTAGAAGAGGGCCCATAGCTTCCCGCGGAGCAGTCCCTTGAACTCCGACATGTAATTCCAGATCTCAAGGCCCGCGTAGCCCTCGACGTCCCAGGACTCCCACTCGATCGGGTCCAGGTCGGGCCCCACCCTGCTCCCGCGCTCGAAGGGGTGTGCCAGAAAGCAGAATCCGCCCGCTTCGTTGGTCCCGTCGATGACGGCCTGGGGATCCGACGCCAGGGGAGCGAGCTCCCTCTCCGCGCCGTAGGCCAGCAGGTGATCGGCCTGGGGCCGGCGGCGAACGTCGTGGAGCTCCTCGCCCACCAGGAGCAGGACATCGCCGTAGTATCCCTCGACGCCGGTGACGTAGACGTTGTGATCGGTGGTGATGACAAAATCAAGCCCCGCCGCGCCCGCCGCCGCGGCGACCTCGGCGTGGAGGCCGGTGCCATCCGAATAGGACGTGTGGACGTGTGTATTTCCAGTGTACTCGTATTCGTAAGTACTCATACCCCGTGCTCTAGCAGATGCTCCAGGGTCGAATAATCCTCAAAGACCGCATCGGCTAGCTCCCTTCCGTCATCCCGATGGCTCACCCCCAGGAAGAGGATGGACTTCATGCCCACGTCGCGCGCGCCCTGCAAGTCCGTTTCCGGGAGGTCCCCGATGTGGGCCGCCGCCTCTGGACTGGCATCGAGCTGCTCCAATGTGTGGAGGAAGGGCTCAGGATTGGGCTTGGCCGTACCCAGCTCGTCGGAGAACGTCAGGGTCTCGAAGTAGGCCAGGAGGCCGTCCTGCTCCATGACCTGACGGAGCACCCGCCCCGGGGTGAGGCCCGTGTCCGAGATCAGGCCCATACGGTACCTCGCAGCCAACCGGGGAATGACCTCCGTCACCCCAGGGACGGGCTGAGGCGCGTCCCCCCGGAGGAACGACTCCTCAATCGCAGTTCCCAGACGGACTGCTGCTTCGTCGGGAATCGTGGCATCCAGATTCGTGAGAAGCTCGCTCAGCCAGCGCGTGGTCGGAATCGAGCGCCGCTCTTGACGCCAAACTTGGTCCCAGACCGTCCTGGTGTGACCGTAGGCCGCCTCGATCCGTTCCCGCGAGCGCGGCTGTCCGTGTCGACTCAGCGCCTGCTTGAGCTGCTGGAGCCGATCCTCCCGGGCGTACGCGTTCTGATAGAGGGTACCCCAGAAATCAAAGGTCAGCGCCACCAGGCGCCGATCCTCTGCATCAGGTCCGGCACTGTCGGTTCTACTCAACTTCCCTCCCATTCGGAAGCGTTGCACGCTCCATCGACCAGGTTCTGTACAGCTGCTTCATAGTTACCTTCGCATCGGTCAGATTCGCATCCTGAAGATTGGCAAAATAGAGATTCGCCCCGGTCAGATCGGCGCCCGCCAGATACGCCCCCACCAGGTAAGCGCGGCTTAGATTCGCACCCCTCAAGTTGGCGCCGCGCAAATCGGCCACCTCGAGCTTGCACTGGAGGTCCGCGCGCTCCAGATCGGCTTCGATGAGCGTAGCGCCCACCAGCCTGGCGTGCCGCAGGTTCGCTCGCCGCAGTTTTGTCTGCCGCATGTCAGCGCTGCGGAAGTTTGCCATCATCATGTTTGCGCCGCTCAGGTCCGCACCCACGAGGTGGGAAAGTACAAAATCCGCCTCACGCAGGTCGGCGTTCCGCAGGTCGGTCTCCAGGAGCGTCGCCCAGAAGAGGTTGGCACGTCTCAGCCGCACTTCCCGCATGTCGGCCAAGCTGAGGATGGCCCCCTCCAGACTGGCATCGCTGAGGTCGGCTCCCCGCAGGCCGATGTGGCGCAAGCTGGCGTCGTCGAGAACGGCTCCCTGCAGCTCCGCCCCGGCGAAGTCGCGAGATCCACCGTTGTACCGGGCGATGAGTTCCTTGGCTTCCAACGCGCTCCTCCCCCGGTGCTGCCCGGGCGGTCGACAGGACGCAAAGCGGTTTCCCAGGTGCGTCCGGCTTTCGCACGCATACGCTACGGGACGATCGACAATCTTATCGCAGCGACGGCCCATTGTCAAGCGCTCTCGATGGGGGTATAATCGCCCTGCCAACGGCGCGCGAGACCGATGACGCGGTGGAACGGAGAGTGCTCCCTCCGCCCCGCCGACTGAGGCGCTATCCGGACTCACAGAGCGAGATACGCACGAGAGAGGTGACCCTTGGACAACCGCCGAGTCGCCGACATTTTCTCGGCCATGGCCGACATCCTCGAGATCCAGGACGCGAACTACCACCGCATCATGGCCTACCGCCGGGCCGCTGAGACGATTGGCTCGCTGGGAGAGCCGGTGGAGGAGATCTGGCACGAGGAGCGCCTGACGTCGATCCCCGGCATAGGCGAGACCCTGGCCTCCAAGATCGATGAGCTGATGCGTACCGGTGAGATCGAGGCCTACCAGAAGCTCAAGGAGGCGGTCCCCGCCGGTGTGGTCGACATGTTGAGCATTCCCGGCGTCGGCCCCAAGAGTGCAGCCCGGTTCTGGAAGGAGCTGGACCTGACGACGGTGGGAGCGCTGGAGAAGGCCGCGGAGGCCGGAAGGCTGCGCCAGCTCCACGGGTTTGGCGCCAAGAGCGAGCAGAACGTGCTCGACGGCATCGACTTTCTCAAGCGGCGGACGGGTCGCACCCGGCTGGGCGATGCCTGGGACCTCGCACAGGCCCTCCTGACCCCACTGCGGGAGCTCCCCGAGGTGCGGCAGGCGGCGACGGCCGGCAGCCTGCGGCGCATGCGCGAGACTGTCGGGGACCTCGACATCCTGGTGGCAGCCACCCATGCGGACCCGGTCACCCGTCGTTTCTCCAGCTTGCCCCAGGTCGACGAGATCCTTCTCAGCGGGGCGACGAAGACCTCTATCCGCACCCGGGAGGGTTTCCAGGTCGACCTCCGAATCCTCGCCCCGGCGCGCTGGGGGACGGGCCTCCAGTACTTCACGGGAAGCCAGGCGCACAACATCCGGATCCGCAGCCTGGCCCTCGAGCGGGGCCTCTCCCTCAGCGAGTACGCTCTCAAGCGTGAGGACGGCACGGAGATCCTCTGTGCGTCGGAAGAGGAGGTCTACGGCGCCCTGGGTCTGCCCTTCATCCCACCTGAGCTGCGCGAGGATCGCGGCGAGATCGAGGCCGCCCTGGCTGGAGAGCTGCCTAAGCTGGTCGAGCTCGCCGATCTGAAGGGTGACTTCCAGTTTCACACCACGCGTTCCGATGGGCATCATACCCTTCTGGAGATGGCGGAGGCAGCCCGAGCCAGGGGACTCCGCTACGCGTTGGTGACGGACCACTCCCACGGGCTGGGCGTCACTGGGGGGGTAGACGCCGACGCTCTTGAGATACAGCGCTCGGAAGTCGATGCGGTCAATGCCCAGTTGGAGGGCAGTTTCCACGTCCTCTTGGGCGTCGAGGTCGAGGTACGCGGTGACGGGACCCTCGATCTTCCCGACGAGGTTCTTCAGACCCTGGACTTGGTCGTCGCTTCGGTCCACACCGGTCTCCGCCAGTCCCGTGAGAAGGTCACGGGACGGATGTTGAACGCCATTCGCAACCCCCACGTCGACATCATCGGCCATCCCACCGGGCGCTTGATCGGCGAGCGGGAGGGTGCCGACCTGGATATCGAGGCCGTCATTCAGGCCGCGGCCGAGACAGGCACGGCCTTGGAGATCAATGCCCACCCATCCCGACTCGATCTGCACGATGTCTACGCGCGGCGTGCGGCGGCAGTGGGGGCCAAGCTGGTGATCAGCTCGGACGCTCACGACGTCACGGGCTTCGACGTTCTCCGCTTCGGGGTGGCCACGGCCCGGCGCGGTTGGGTTTCCCCCGACGATCTCATCAATACGCTCTCACTTGACGACCTTTTGTCCTGGGCCGAGCGTGCCTAAGCGCAGCGGGAGGGACTCCAAGATGAATCAACGCGTCAAACTGTTCCTCGTGACGTCACTCCTGTTCGTGCTGGCGGGACCGGGGATCGCTGCGCAGGAGGGACCGCCCCCTCCGCTGACCGTTGTTTTCTGGTCGGACCAGGGGCCCGTGGCAGTGGAACGGACCGCTGGCCTCACGGCGGCCCAGGCCGGCAGCCCCGATGCCGAAGTCCTGATGCGCGCGCTTCTAAGGGGTCCGACAGCGCACGAGGCCGGGCATGGCCTGCAGACCGCCTTCCCGGAGGGTACCGGACTTGCCGCCGTCGTCGAACCCCCGGGTCAGACCGTCGTGGTCCGTCTCAAGATGGCCGAAGCCGATCTGGCGGCGCTGACCCACGATGCTTTTGAGGCGATGGTCCAGCAGACGGGCAAGACGCTGCTGCCGCTCGGCTGGCGCGACCTGCGGCTCCAGGTGCAGCATCCCGACGACGGCGGCTTCGTCAGCCTGGCCGACTTCCTGCCCCAGATCGAGGTTCCCCGGAAACCCTCTGTGGGTTCGGAGCGGGACCTGAGCGCTCACGCTACCGCTGGTGGACAGCCCCCGGCCCCGGGCCAGGCCCAACCCCAGGGTGCTCTGAGCGGCAAGACGGTCTATGTGAGCGCCGGACACGGCTGGGAGTGGAACAGCTACAAGAATCAGTGGAAGACGCAGCGGCCGCCCTACCCGAGCCCCGGCTACGACGGCCCCATTATCGAGGACCACAACAATGGGGAGGCGGTCAACCAGTACTTGCTCCACTATCTGTGGAACGCGGGCGCCCAGGTCTTCCCCGTTCGCGAGCGGGACATGAATCCAGGGGAGAGGATCGTCGACGACAGCGATCCTGGCTTCTCACACGACGGCTGGAGGACCGGCGGCGGCTACGGGGGAGGCTCCCACTGGGTGGACACCGTGTCCGGCCCCCCCACGCACTCGGCGGAATGGCAGACCACCCTGCCTGCGGACGGCCGATATGCCGTCTACGTCTGGTACGAACACTCCGGAAACCGCACATCAGATGCCCGGTACACAGTCCATCACTCTGGCGGCGAGACGACGGTTCACGTGAATCAGCGGGTCCACGGCTACACCTGGCACTACCTCGGGACATTTGGTTTCAAGGGAGGAGCGGCCCGCGTAACCCTCACCAATCAGTCGAGCGAGTCGGGGAAGGCCGTCATCGCCGACGCGGTCCGTATCGGCGGCGGGTCCTTCGACAGCCTGAGCGGCATCGACACCATCGCCCCATCCCCGCCGCATAAGCCCTGGTGGGAGGTGGCAGCCTACTACTACACGCAAAAGATGGGCATGGGGGCCGGCTACGGCGACGTCACCGTGCGGCCGACCTATGCCCGTTGGGAGCACGCCGGGACGGGCGACGATGCCGTCTACGTCTCCTGGCACTCCAACGGCGCCACGGGTACGCCTCAGTGGAGTTACAGCGGGACCGAGACGTACGCCCATAACGGATCGGGGCTGTCGCGCACCGGCGGAAGTCTCGATCTCCGTCACGCCATCCACACCGAGGTGGTCCAGGACATCCGGGCGGGCTGGGACGGGTCCTGGATCGACCGCGGGGAGAAAACGGCCAACCTGGGTGAGCTCCGTCTCCTGTGGGACGACGATGCGGCCACGCGTATGCCAGGGGCCTTGATCGAGATCGGCTTCCACGACCATCCCGGCGACACCGACGATCTTAAGGATCCGCGCTTCAACCAGCTCGTGGCCCGGGCCCTTTACCAGGGGATCGCCAAGTACTACAATGCCGGAGCGACCCTCCTGCCGGAGCCGCCGCAGGATCCCGCGGTGGAGAACCTTGGGGGCGGCAGCGTCCGGGTCTCGTGGCAGCCCCCGGCGACGGACTACGTGGGGTTGCGGGGACACGGCGCCACCGGCTATCGGGTCTACACCAGTGAGGACGGCATCGGCTGGTCGAACGGCACGCCGGTCGGCAGCGTGACCGAGCATACGATGGGTGGACTGAATGCGGGGCAGCTCCTCTTCGTCCGGGTCACCGCCACCAACGCTGGCGGCGAGTCCTTCCCCACCGAGACACTGGCCGTCCGTCTCGGCGGAGGCGCCGAGATCCTGCTCGTCAACGGCTTCGACCGGCTCAACGAGTCGATGACGGTGTACGAGTATGACGTGGTCGAACACGCCAACCAGCGCATGCTCCTTGACCGAATGAACACGTATGATTACGTCATCCAACACGCGGAGGCCATTGAGGCTGCGACCAGCTACCCCTTCGACAGTACATCCAACGAGGCCGTCAAGAGCGGGCGCATCAACCTGAACAACTACACCGTGGTCGACTGGATCCTGGGTGAGGAATCGACCACGGATGAGACCCTCGACGCGACGGAGCGGAGTTTGGTGCAGGCCTTCACTACCAACGGCGGCGCGCTCTTCATCAGCGGAAGTGAGATCGGCTACGACTTGGCCAGCGCCGACCCCGGCTTCCTCGGCAGCGTGCTGCGCGCGAGCTATGGCGGAGACGACGCGGGTACCTACAGCGTGTACGGCACGTCGAGCGCCTTCTTAGGCCTCGGCACGTTCCACTTTGACGCGCAGGGCATGTACGATGCCGACTGGCCGGACCGCTTGGCGACCGCTT
The DNA here is from genome assembly GCA_964542755.1 of uncultured Anaerolineales bacterium. GTDB lineage: Bacteria > Chloroflexota > Anaerolineae > B4-G1 > B4-G1 > SKLM01. Next base: position 36,017 of record CAZIWL010000008.1, on the reverse strand, counting down.
CCGGATCCACCGAAGCGGTCCGCTATGCGACAGGGTCGAGCGCGGGTGTACAGTACGTGAACCCGGCGGACACCTGTGAGCGACTTGTCTACTTTGGCTTCCCCTTCGAGACGATTCGGGCCGGGCAGCGGCAAGCCGTCATGGGCAGCGTGATGGGGTACCTGGACGAGTGTATGAGCCCGGAGGTGGATACATCCATCGGAAGCCCCAACTATGGAAGTGTACACAATACCCTGCCCACTTTCTCCGGTACCGCTCAAGCGCAGGGTACCACCCTGACGGAGGTCGAGGTCCAGATCGAGAGGGCCGACGGCCAGTTCTGGAACGGCTCGATGTGGACCGGTACGTCGACCTGGGTGGACGCTGCGGGCACCTCCCCCTGGTCCTACGCACTCCCGGGATCGATCACCGAGGGGGACTGCCATCTCCGCGCCCGCGGGCGGGCCGTAGGCGGCTACCTGGACGAGACGCCCGCGGAGACGCTCTTCACCTACGACGCCACCCCGCCTGCTGCCACGTCGCTAGTGACCCCGACGGGCGGCGTGACCATCACAGCGCTGCCGGACCTGATCCTGGACTGGACCCACGTGCCGCCGGACGGGGGCACCGAGCTGCACTACCGGTTGGAGGTGGACGGCGAGCAGCAGGTGCGGAGCGCCTCGTTCTACGCGATTGATCACATCGCCGACGGCGAGCACACCTGGCGCGTGCGGGTGGAGGACGAGGCGGGCAATACGTCTTCGTGGACCGGGCTGGAGACGTTCTTCGTCCATAGGCGCCACGCCTGGCTTCCCCTGGTATTACGCGACCACGGCGGGGATGGGCCGCAGTGCGTCAACCTGATCCAGAACGGCGGATTCGAGGCGGACGCCGCCTGGCTTGTCAATCCGGAAGATTACCCGGTCTACTCAAGCGTCCAGGTCCATTCGGGAGCCAGAAGTGGGATCGCCGGCTTCAGCGGAATCACGTGGTCTTCAGTGCGGCAGGATGTCACCATACCAGCCGGAACCCATCCGACACTTCGATTCTGGCTCTATCCAATCAGCGATCCCGAAGCTGCCAATGATTGGCAATACGTGACGATATGGGACGAGGAAGGCGGCATCATCGAGAGGTATAACCTTGAGCTGGTCGCCAGCAACGCCCAGGCGTGGCGTCAGGGCGAGTTCGACCTGAGCGACTTTGCCGGTGAGCGTATCACCCTGGTGATCGGGGCCAAGAACACCAGCGAGCATACCCTGACTCGGCTGTACATAGACGACGTCGAGCTCGAGGTGTGCGAGTAGAGTCGCTCACCGCGCGAGGTCAAGACAGCCGGGAGTCCGGAAAGGAGACTAGGTTGGTGGCCGCAAACAACGTCGTGCCCGACTGCTGCCCCCAGTGTGGTGGATCCCTGCCGCCGACGGGCGGAGACCACCTCATCTGCGAGTACTGCGGCTCCTCCCTGATCCGGCTTTCCACCGGGAAGCGCGCGGAGGCACAATCCTGGGGCGTGCGGCTGCGGACGGTGTCCTGCATCGATCACCAGGGCGTGGGCGGCGAGGCCTTCCGCCTCCTCATCCCCGCCGACTGGACTTTCCAGGGCGGCGTCCAGTGGCTGATGAACAACCCGGGCTTGCCTGCCGTCATTGCGTTCCGCGCTCAGAACCCCCAGGGAGCCGAGGCCTTCGAGGCCTTCCCCAACCTCCCTTTCTACTGGACGAACAATCCGATGCTCACCATGACCTTCCCCGTGGGCAGCCTGTACTACGGCAACGAGGTCCGGCCCCCCGGCCCGGCGCTCCAGGTCCTGCGCGAGATCGTCATCCCCCGTTTCCGCAGTCAGATGCCCGACCTCCAGGTCGTCCAGCAGGAGCATCTACCCACGTTGGCCGCCGAGATGCAGGCCAGCAGCCCCGTCGCGCCCACCCAGCATGCCAGCGCCGACGGCGCGCGGGTGCGCATCCGGTATCAGGAGGGGCAGGGAACCGTTGAGGAGGACGTCTACGGCGTTGTGGAGGTCAGCCAGCAGCCGGGGCCGATGATCATGGGCGGCGTGCAGCACATCTTCTGGATGGCTGACTATCTCTTCTCCTTCCGCGCCCTGGCCGGCCATCTGGATCGGCTTTCCGACGTCTTCACCGGCATGGTGCGCTCCTTCCAGCTCAACCCCGGGTGGTACAGTCGGCACAGCCAGGTGAGCCAGACGATGATCCAGAATCAGATCCAACAGATCCACCACGTGGGGCAGGTCAGCAGGATGATCAGTCAGACAAGCGATCAGATCAGCGACATGGTGATGGATTCCTACAACGAGCGCCAGCGGACGCTGGACCGGCTTTCGGACCAGTTCAGCCAGGCCATCCGGGGGGTCGACGAGTATCATGACCCGCTGGGCGGTCAGAACGTGGAGCTGCCCGGCGGCTACCGACAGGCCTGGGCCAATGGCCTGGGAGAGTACATCGTCACCGACGACGTAGGCTTCAACCCCAACGTTGGCTCGACTATGAACTGGGAACCTATGGAGCGTCAGTAGGCATCGGTCCTACGACGTTGGCTACCTAGAAGGACGGTGCGACGATGGGCGACTTCGACAGCATGGACGACACGGTCCGCAGCCCCCGGCCGAGCACGGCCGGATCGGGAGGCCTCGGCGGCGGGAACTGGTCGGAGATCCCTGCGCGCGTCTGGATCTTCGCCGTCATTGCAGCTGCCCTCCTCTTCGCGCTGTTTGGGTTCTGGGCCCTCTATCTCTTCCGCGGCCGTCTCGGCGCCGCCGGTCCGACGCCGACGGCCATCATCTGGACCCCAACGGCCTCCCCTCCTCCAACGGCCACGCCCCCACCCGCAGGGATTGAGTCGGGAAACGGGGATGCCGGCACCGGGGCCACCCCCACGCCCTCCGAAGAGATCGCGGTGGGGACGTACGTGGAGGTGGCCGGCACCGGCGGCTACGGCCTGAGCCTCCGCGAGGGCCCCGGTGCCAACTATACGCGCCTTTCCATCGCCGCCGACGGCGAGACCTTCCTGGTCATCGACGGCCCCCAGATGTCGGCCGGCTCGCCGTGGTGGGAGATACGCGATCCGGATGATGAGGCTCAAACCTGGTGGGCGGTCGGGAACTACCTGAACCCGGTGGCGCGCCCGTAGTTTCGAGGTGACCGGGGGTAAAGGGTTGAATTGCAGTACTATACGAAGTATACTGACCCTGCCGCATCCTGTGCGGTGCGGTGAACGGGACGGAGCGTGCCATGGCAACTGACAACGTCGAGAAGCGGATCCAGGAGCTGCGTAACCAGATCCGGCACCACAACTACCGCTACTACGTCCTCAATCGCCCGCTCGTCAGCGATGCCGAGTACGACGCGCTCATGGACGAGCTCCGCGTCCTGGAGCACGAGCACCCGCAGCTGGTCACCCCGGATTCCCCCACCCAGCGCGTGGGGGCCGAGCCGGCCGAGGCATTCACGAAGGTGGATCACCCCGCGCCGATCCTCAGCCTGGACAAGGCGTCCAGCGGGGATGAGCTGCGGGCCTGGTGGGAACGGGTCAGCAAACACCTGCCCCCCAAGGTGGAGGGCGTGGCCTGGGTCGTCGAGCCCAAGCTCGACGGGCTGACCGTCGTGCTCCACTATGAGAATGGCCTCTTCGTCCAGGGTGCCACCCGCGGCAACGGGTTCGTCGGGGAGGACGTGACCACCAACCTGCGGACCGTGCCCACGGTCCCGCTGCGCATCCCTGTACCGGGAACGGCGGACCCGGACCAGGCGGCTCCCGACTCCGGCGTCACGTCGATGGTTCCTCCGGTGTCAGCCGGCACCGCGGTCCCAGAGCGGCTGGTCGTGCGCGGGGAGGCCTTGATGCTCATCGATGACTTTCAGAGACTGAACGAGCGGGAGCTGGAGGCAGGCCGGGACCCGTTTGCCAACCCACGCAACGCTGCCGCCGGCAGCCTCCGGCAGCTGGACCCGCGGGTCACCGCCGAGCGCCCTCTGACCCTGCTCACCTATGCCATCGTCGATGCCGACGGCGATGTGCCGGACACCCAGTGGGAGACGCTCTCCTACCTCCAGGGCCTCGGCTTCCGCATCTCTGAATACGTCAGGCGCTTCGAGGCCCTCGAGCCGCTCCTCGAGTACTGCGAGGCCTGGATCGAGCGGCGCGAGTCGGTGCCGTATGAGGTGGACGGTCTCGTGATCAAGATCGACGATCTGTCCGCGCAAGAAGCGATGGGCGTCGTCGGGCGGGCGCCGCGGGGAGCCGTGGCCTTCAAGTTCCCCGGGCGCGAGGCGACCACGGAGCTCCTGGACATCGGGGTCAACGTCGGCCGGACCGGGGCTCTCGTTCCCTACGCCATCCTGGAGCCCGTGAGAGTCGGCGGAGTGACCATCCAGAAGGCCACACTCCATAATTTCGAGGACCTGGAGCGGAAGGACATCCGCATTGGCGACCGCGTCGTCGTCCGCCGGGCCGGGGATGTGATCCCGTACGTGGTGGGTCCCGTCATGGAGGCCCGGACGGGCGACGAGACACCGTTCCGGCCGCCGACCGTCTGCCCCTCGTGCGGCCAACCGGTGGTGTCGCGGGAGGGTGAGGTGGCCGTCATCTGCGTCAACGTCGACTGCCCGGAGCAGCGGGTTCAACGGGTGACCCACTTCGCCGGGGTCATGGACGTCGACGGCCTGGGCGAGCGTACTGTTGTCCTGCTCATTGAGGCCGGGTTGGTCGGGAACGCGGCCGACCTCTACAGTCTTGATCGTGAGGCACTGATCGAGCTGGAGGGTTTCGCCGAGACGAGCGCCGACAACCTGCTGGCCTCCATCGAGGCCACGAAGGAGCGCCCGCTGGCGCAACTGCTGGCCGCCCTGGGCATCCAGGGGGTCGGGGGTGTCGTGGCGCGCACCCTGGCGCGCCACTTCGGTTCCCTGGAGGAGCTGGGCAGGGCATCAGCCGAGGCCCTGGAGGGGATCGAGGGCATCGGCCCGCACACGGCGCAGGCCGTCGTCGGCTGGTTCGCGCAAGAGCACAACGGTGCCTTCATGGAGCGGCTCCGAGCCGCCGGCGTCAACACCCGGCGGCAGCGTCCCGTGGAGCCCGAGACCGGTCCGCTGGAGGGCCTGACTTTCGTTATTACCGGCACCTTGTCCCGTCCGCGCAAGGAAATCGCGGCGGAGATCGAGGAGCTGGGCGGCAGGGTCACCGGCGGCGTCAGCGGGAACACAGACTACCTGGTGACCGGGGAGTCCCCCGGCCGCTCAAAGGTGGCCAAGGCCGAAGAGCTGGGGACGCCGCGGATCGGTGAAGCTGAGCTTGGAGAGCTTACGGAGGGTGACGGCCCATGACATCGCGCCTAGATACGATCCATTGTCTCCAAGAGGTGGATCTGTGACGCCCTCCCTCGAGAGCAGTGGCACGGCCCGAGGCTGCAGCCGCGCACCTACTCTCCCCCGTACTCTCAGGCAGCCGTGTGGCCTCATGGTCGTGCTCGCTCTCATCGTAGGGGTCTCGCTGCTCTTCCCCGGGGGGCTTCGAGCTGACGTGGGCCCCAAGCCCCAGATGACGTTCCATCTCAGGTTCCAGACGGTCGAGCCCCTGCGCGTGCGCGGCGGGGTCCAGCTCCAGTGCGAGGCCCCGGACTGTTCCGATGGCGAGCCGCTGGAGGAACTGGGCCCCCAGTCCTTCTGGTGCCACGACGGCTCGTGCTCGTCGCTGGCCTATGGGTATGCGACCTACAACCAGCTGCGGCTCGGCTTCTCCGACGGCATGACGCGCACGAGCAACGTCTTCGCCTCCGGACCCTTGAAGAGCGAGTACCGCGTGACCGTCCGCGAGGAAGACCTCCTGGTCGAACGGACCGGGGTGGGCCGCGGGGCGGACCCCTTCCTCCAGGTTGCGTTCGGCCGCCTGGCCGGGCTTGCCGCGGTTGTGGTTTCCGCCCTGACCGCCCTGGCTCTCACCATCTGGTTGGCGGCCCGGGGCCTGCGGGGCGAAGATCCCGACGCCCATCCTCCCGGCGTGTTGGCGCTGGGCTGGTTGGCGGCGATACCGCTCCTGGATCTGGGCACAGCACACTCTTGGGCGCCCCTGGCCACGTTGGCCATTGAGGGGGCGGTGGTGCTCCTCTTCACCGCCGTGACCGGGCGGGGCATCTTTCGCTGGATGACGTACCTGCTGCTCGTTAACCTGATCAGCCAGCCCCTCCTCTGGCTGACTCTCTCCGCCCAGGGAGCTGCCCTTCTCTATCTGGTCGTTCTAGCCGTCGCCGAGCCGGTCATCTGGGGCTTGGAGGGGACACTCCTCTATCTGTTAGGCGGGAGAAGCCTGAGCGTGGGGAGGAGCTTCCTGTTGAGCCTGGCGATGAACGGGCCCAGTGCAATCATCGGCCTGCTCCTAGCGTTGTGAGGCA
>CAZIWL010000008.1:0-29532 GCA_964542755.1 uncultured Anaerolineales bacterium | reverse complement strand
TTGAAGAAGGGGCGCGCGGCGCCCGTTGTACGCCGACACCCGTGGGTTTTCTCGGGGGCCATTCACCACATCGACGGCGACCCGGCCGACGGCGACGCGGTCGATGTCCTCGACGCTGGCGGGAACTGGCTTGCTCGCGGCACGTTCAACCGGAGCTCACAGATCAGGGTCCGGCTACTGACCTGGGATAAGGACGAGGTGATGGAGGCCCGCTTCTGGCGCGACCGTCTGGAGCAGGCTGTCACCGCCCGCCGTGCCCTCGGCCTCGGTGCCGGCTCCTCAGCCACCCCAGAGACGACGGCCTACCGGTTGGTGAACGCCGAATCCGACTACCTTCCCGGGCTGATCGTCGACCGGTACGGCGATTGGCTGCTCGTCCAGTTCTTGACGCTGGGCGTCGACTGCCGCCAGTCCGTCATCGTGGAGAGCCTGGTGGAGCTTCTGGAGGTGGACGGCATCCGTGGCATCTATGAGCGCTCCGACGTCGACGTGCGCCAGAAGGAGGGGCTCGAACAGCGCACAGGCGCTCTCTGGGGGGACGAACCGCCTGACCTCCTGGAGATTCGCGAGAACGGCCTGCGCTTCCTGGTCGACCTGCGGGCTGGACACAAGACGGGTTTCTACCTCGACCAGCGTGACAACCGGGCCCGCTTCTCCGCCCACTGCGAAGACGCCGAGGTGCTCGACGGCTTCGCGTTCACCGGTGGATTTGCAGCTTATGCCGCTGCTGGCGGAGCGTCGAGCGTAACCCTCGTGGACAGCTCGGCTCCATCCCTGGAGCTCGCCCGGAGGAACATCGCCCTCAACGCAGGCGTGCCCGCGGCCAGGCTCCGCGATCCCACGCTGATTGGCGAGGAACGGCACTTCGAGTACCTGGAGGCCGACGTCTTTGAGGCCCTGCGCCGCTTTCGCTCACAGGGCCGCTCCTTCGACGTCATCGTCCTCGATCCGCCCAAGTTCGCGCACACCAGGCGCGACGTCGACAAGGCCGCGCGGGCCTACAAGGACATCAATCTCCTGGCCCAGCAGCTCGTCCGCCCCGGAGGACTGATCTTCACCTTCTCTTGCTCCGGACGTGTCTCCGCCGATCTCTTCCAGAAGATCGTGTTCGGCGCCGTCGAGGACTCGGAGCGGAAGGCCCAGATCATCGGCTGGATGAGCCAGGGGCCGGACCACCCGGTGGCCCTTACGTTCCCCGAGGGCGCGTACCTCAAGGGTTTGATCTGCCGTGTATGGTAACCCCCGGCGCCGGAGCCGATCTCGCGGGACGGACCCGTCAGCGCCGCGGCGCTCTACCTGCTCCCGGTCCGGCCCATGCAGCCCTGCTGGAGACCCGGGGCTGACATGAGGAAGACCCTCAACCGTCTCGTCTGGCTGGGCCTGATCGCCTGGACGGGGGCCGGCCTGATCCTCGGCATCGCCGTCGTCCGCGCGCGACTCCGCAACCCGCCCTGGCAGATCACGCGGGTACCGCCGGATGAGGTGATTGAATTCGTGCTGTACACGGTGCACGACGGGGTCCTCAAGTTGACGGCTCACCTCTACGAGCTCGACCCCGATGCCGATCCAACCGTCCGGCTGGCCGTCAGGCGCGGGGATGATTGGGAAGAGGTGGCCGCGACGACCGTCGCCGCGCCGGACTGGACCGCCGTCTTCCGGGTCGAGGAGTGGGACGCGAGCAGGGACCATGCCTACCGCGTCTCCCACGGTTCCACCGCCCACTATACCGGCACCATCCGGCAGGATCCAGTCGACAAGGACGAGATTGTGGTCGCGGCCTTCACGGGGAACTCGAACCGCGACCGCGGACCGCGACCTGACGTGCTTGAGAACATAGAGAGGCTCGACCCCGATCTCCTCTTCTTCTCCGGCGACCAGGTGTACGACCATCACACCCACTTCGAGTCCTGGCTCCTCTTCGGCCGCCAGTTCGGCGAGATCACGCGGAGCCGGCCCACTGTGGTCACCCCTGACGACCACGACGTGGGCAACCGGAACTTGTGGGGCGCAGGGGGCGCCGTCGGCCCTGGAGGCTACCAGGATCCCAACTACGTCCGTCAGGTCGAGAGGGCGCAGACCAGCCACCTGCCCGACCCGTACGACCCCACGCCCATAGAACGGTCCATCGGCGTCTACTACACGTCGCTCACCTGGGGCCGGGTCGGGTTCGCCGTCATCGAGGACCGCAAGTTCAAGTCTCAGGTCGACGTATTGGACCGGCAGCAGCTGGTTGAAGCGGGCGTTGACTTCTCACGGGAGGATCACATCAAGGAGCTGCCCGACCCCGGTCTTCTCGACGTGCCCGACGCGAGTCTCCTGGGGGACCGCCAGCTCGCCTTCCTCCGCCACTGGTCCGCCGATTGGACCGGCCAGGATATGAAAGCCATCCTCTCGCAGACCCCGCCGGCCATGACGACCCAGGTCCACAGCTCTCGGCGGTATCGATTGGCCGCGGATCTCGACTCCAACGGGTGGCCGCAGAGCGGGCGTGACCGGGCGCTCCGCGAGATCCGGAAAGGCTTCGCGCTGATGATCAGCGGGGATCAGCACCTGGCGACCGTGGTCCACCACGGGGTCGACGACTGGGAGGACGCCGGGTACTCCTTCGCCGTGCCCTCCATCGTCAACCACTTCCGCCGCTGGTGGCGTCCGCTGGAGCCTCCCCGGGACGTACCCGAGGGCGAACTGGAGTACAGCGGGCGCTTCCTCGACGGCTTGGGCAACCGGATCACCATGATGGCCTACGCCAATCCCGATCCGAGCCGCCGTCGCTACAATGAGTGGCTGGCGGAGGCTGCCGGGTTCGGCATCGTCCGCTTCGATAAGCGAACCCGTGAGATCACGATGGAGTGCTGGCCCCGAGGCTGCGACGTCAGCGACCCGGATTGCCGGCAGTACCCGGGCTGGCCTGTGACCATCGCCCAGGAGGAGAACTACGGTCGGCAGCCTATCGGCTATCTGCCGACGCTGGAGATCACTGGGCCGGAGGATCCCGTCGTGCAGGTGATCGACGAGACGTCGGGCGAGATCCTCTACACGTTGCGCATCCATGGGCGAAGCTACCGCCCCGCCGTCTTCTCTCAGGCGCCCCACACCATCAAGGTTGGGGAGGGCGATGCCCTGAAGGTTTACGAGGGCGTGCAGCCGCTCGCGGCTGGCGAGCAGGCTACCCTCGCCGTCACCCTGCCGGAGGCCCCTTGAGCGCTCCGGTCAGCACCGGGAGGGTAAGCCATGTCCCTTGAACGTCGCACAACCCGTTGGGCTGTCACGTGGACCACAATCCTGGCCGTCTTCGCACTCCTTCTCCTACTCGCGAATCGATTCACCGAGGGGGAACGGTTCTACGACGTGCCCTCGATGGTCACTGTCGCCGTGGCCCTCGCCGGCTTGCTCGTTCTCCAACGCGCCACCGCGGCATCCGGGCTTTGGCGGGTACACACGCGGCAGATCGGTCTGATGGCCGCCGGGACCCTCATCTACGTCCTTCTCGCCTACATCTTCAACGACGTCCTCGCCCTCTCCCTGGGTCCCGTTCCGCTCCGCCCGCAGATCTGCATACCGATCCTGCTCGGCTATGCCCTGACACCGGCCGTGGGCTTCTTCGCCGGCGCGACGGGGAGCCTGCTCGGCGATTTCGTCACAGGTTGGGGCGTCTTCCCAGCCTGGCACATCGGCGATGGGCTGACGGGGCTCGTCCCGGGCCTCATCCCTCTCATCTCGTCGGAGCGCCGGAACCTCCGCTACCTGTCCACAGCCGTCATCGTCAGCATGGCCCTCACGGCGGCTGTCATCTTCGTCCATCCCCGGGCCCCTGAGCCCTGGACCGGGGAGGTCACCAACTTCTCCTTCTGGGCATGGGTTCTGCTGGTCGAGGCCGTGATCATGCTCGCCAACAGCTACCTCCTCGAGCGCGTGAGCGTTGTTTTGGCGGGCATCAACCTCTGGGGCGCCCTCGGTATTCTCGTCGGCCACGGCTTCACATCCCTGGCCCACATATGGATCTATGAGTACAGTGTTGGGACCGCTCTCATTGGAGAGTTCGCTCCTGCGATAGCAGCTGACACCTTGAATCTCATCATCTTTGCGCCCCTCTTGCTCGCGGCCTACAACGCCGTGCGGTCGCCCGGCACGTAGTCGTTCCCAATGTATAGGTGTCGACAGCGCCGCCGACTGGACGCCCCGTGGGACGGTTGGACTGGAAGGGGCCGGAACCGGAAAGGGAGGAGGGAGAGACTCCCTGGCGCGTGCGGTGGGGCACCCTACACGGAGGTCGTCTATGACGTTGAATGATGTCGGTTCTCCCTGGCTCTCCAGCCTGGTGAGCGTGACACTGGCGGCGCTAGGCGTCGCCCTGGCCCAGTTCCTAGAGCGGCGCATCGCCCGCTTGATCAGGACGATGGAACCCCTCCAAGAGGGCCGGCGCAAGCAACTTCTCACGCTGGTCGGCACGGCCCGTTGGATCGTCGTCGCCATCGTGGTGGCCTCTGTGGGTTTGATGGTCCTCAATCACTTCGTCGACGTCACGCCCGTATTGGCCAGCGTTGGCGTGATCGGACTGGCCATCAGCCTCGGCGCGCAGACCCTTATGAAAGACGTGCTCGGTGGTCTCTTCGTCCTCATCGAGAACCAATACGCTGTCGGCGACGTGATCAAGATCGGGGAGATCGCAGGTCAGGTCGAGCGTATCACCCTCAGAACCACCAGCATCCGCTCCCTTGACGGCAGCCTGAACCTGGTGCCTAACGGTGAGGTGCGCATCGTATCCAATCTCACCCGCGACTGGTCCAAGGCCCTGGTCGACGTTGGCGTGGCGTACGAGGAGGACCTGGATGAGGTAGTGGTCGTCTTGACGGAACTGGCCGAGGAGCTTACCGTTGATGAGGAGCTTGCTCCCCTGCTGATCGGTACCCCGGAGGTGATCGCCCCGGTCAGCCTGGGGGATGGCTCTATGGTTGTCCGCGTGACGGCGAAGACGATTCCCGGAGCTCAGTGGACGGTGAAGCGCGTCATCCAGAAACGCGTGCTCCAGGTCTGCGCCCGGGCGGGCATCGAGCTGCCCTATCCGCGCCAGGAGGTCCTCATCCGCAGGACCGACCTTGAGGGCATGCCAACCACCGGTAGAGGTGGAGGTCCCGAGGCCGGCCCCGGGACGGAGGCCCCGAGCCCCTGACGCTGTCTCGTCGCGACGCGACTTCGCCGAGCCGCGGGCGGCTCACAAGATCGGGCGGCGAGCCTTGCTATCCAACCCGGCCGACGGCCTGCCTCGGTGTCTGATGTGGGATTCCGGATGGCACGTCGGGCCTCGCTGGGCCTGCGTCCCTTTGTGCGTTTTCCCGCTTTGATATAGAATGGCGTCACCGTACAGCCTCATTCGGAGATCGCACGTCGGCAACGTGACCCCAGCGGGAGGAGTTGAGCAGCGTGCGTCGTCACGGACATGCGGGATCGCAGAGCCGGTCTCCCAAAGGCGGAACCCACCCCGCCGGCCTTAGGTCTGTGCCGGGACACCTCAGGTGGGAAACTGGCCCGCTCTCACCACGCTCCAATCGATCCCCCACTGCTCCATCGCTCGGCCAACGATGACTGTACGAATGATTGCGACGACGACTCGGCGAATGATGACGACGATGGAGCGCGAAGGAGGTGAACACCCCACGGACCACAAACGGTAGGCGGACCCTGATCTGGCAGGATCGACTATCTCAAGGAGGCAAATGGCATGATACTGAGGCATCGGGTTGCCATCGTGGGTGCGGGTTGGAGCGGATTCCGCTCCATCTCACCCGACCTATCGTATAAGGAACTGATGTATGATGCCGCCGTCAAGAGCTACGAGGATGCAGGCATCGATCCGCGTCGAGACGTGGATAGCTTCGTCAGCGTGGGCGAGGACTACCACGAGGGCATCAGCATCATGGATGAGTACGTGCCGGATCAACTGGGCGCGCTCCATCGGCCCGTACAGACTATCGCGGGCGAGGGGATCCACGGCCTGGCTGCGGCGGCGATGCAGATCCTCACCGGGCAGTTCGACGTCGTGGTGGTCGAGGCCCACTCCAAGGCGTCCAACGTGCTCACCCTCCCCTATGTAGAAGCCTTCGCCTTCGACCCCGTGTACAACCGGCCGCTCAAGGCGCATCCCATCTATGTGGCGGGTATGGAGATGCTCCGCTACCTGGCCGAGACGGCCACGACGCACGAGGAGTGCGCGGCTGTGGTCGCCAAGAATCGGGCGAACGCGCTCAAGAACCCCTCGGCCGGTCACCCGGCCGCCCTATCCATCGACGACGTGCTGATCTCTGGACCGGTCGCTGAACCGCTCACAAGGCTGGAGTGCGCGGACCACAGCGACGGGGCCATTGTCTTCGTCCTGGCCTCGGCAGAGACCGCGAGAGCCCTGACAGACCATCCCGTCTGGCTTCGAGGCATCGGCTGGGCCAACGATACCTTCCGGTTGGAAAGCAGGCCCTGGGGGGACGCCCGGTATGCTCGAGCCGCTGGCGAGATGGCCTATCGTACGGCGGGCATCCAGAGCCCCCGGGAGGAGATCGACTTCGCCGAGATCGACGACACCTTCGCCTACAAGGAGCTCCAACACACGGAGGCCCTCGGCCTCTGCCCCCCGGGCGTCGCCGGAGAGTGGACACTGGCGGGCGGGACGGCGTCAAGCGGGGCGTTCCCCGTCAACGTGTCGGGAGGCGCTCTGGGACAGGGGCACCTCCTCGACGCGACAGGCCTGGCCCGGGTCCTGGAGGTCGTGCTCCAACTCCGCGGGGAGGCGGGTCAGCGCCAGATCGAGGGCGTCGAGACCGGCCTGGCCTTTGGCTGGCGGGGCGTGCCGACCACGGGCGGTGCCGCCGTGGTCCTAGGGAATTAGGAGGCGAGCCATGTACGGGAATCGTATGAAAGGGAACACCCCGCGAGTCGCCGTCGTCGGCGCCGGCATGACGAAGTTCGTGCGCCGCGCCCAGGAGACCGCCAAGGAGCTGGCCTGGGAGGCCGCTCACCTGGCCCTCCAGTCCTGCGAGATGACCCTGGATGACATCGATGCTGTGGTCATCGGCACGGCTCCGGACGCTTTCGACGGCGTCCATATGAAGAGTGAGTACCTGTCGGACGGCTGCGGTGGATGGGGCAAGCCGGTCATTCGCGGATACGTCGGGGGGGGCACGGGCGTCTTCGCCGCCATCCAGGGCTGGTACCACGTCGCCAGCGGCCTGTTTGACAACGTACTGGTGGTCTGCGAGGAGAAGATGTCCTCCTGTCAGCCCCATCCCCAGGCCGCTTTTCTGACCATCTTCGATCACACCACCGAGAGGCCCCTCAAGCCCAACCTGCTCTGGATCTTCGCCCTGGAGATGAATGCCTACATGAACCGGTACGGGCTGAGCAAGCGCGACATCGCCACCGTCTCGGTCAAGAACAAGCGTAACGCGGCGGATCACCCTGCCGCGCTGCTGGGGGACCGGGACATCACCGTCGACGACGTGCTCAATTCGCCCGTTCTGGCCTGGCCTGTCCAGCGCCTCGACGTGAGCCCAGTCACCGACGGCGCGGTGGCACTGGTCATGAGCGCCTCCCACGAGGCCCGGCGGGTCACGAACAAGCCCATCTGGGTCGAGGGCGTCGGCTGGAACCTGGACACAGCCTACTGGACAAACCGCGATCTTTCCTATCCCGTCTACGTGGAGGAGGCAGCTCGCATGGCCTACGATATGGCCGGGATCACGGAACCGCGCAAAGAGATCCACATCGCCGAGCCGTACGATCCCTTCGACTACAAGGAGCTCCACCACCTGGAGGGCCTGATGTTGTTCGATAAGGGCGAAGCCCCGAAGGCGGCGGCCGACGGCGTGACGCAGCGGGACGGTGACTTGCCCGTATGCCCCTCCGGCGGTCTGCTGGGCGTAGGGAACCCCATCGCCGCGGCCGGTCTGATGAAGGTCGCCGAGATCTTCTGGCAGCTGCGCGGAGAGGCCGGGGCCCGTCAGGTGCCCGGCAACCCGCGGCGCGGGCTGGCGCAGGCGTGGGGCGACCTGATGCAGGTCGGCACCGTGATCGTCATGGGCACCTGAGCCAACGTCGGGTCGGGCCAGCTCGCGGACCGGGTCTGGGACCGGGTCACAGAATGAGCCGTCCACCCACGCGCTGACCACGCCCAACGGTTGGACCAGCGCGGCTTTGGCCTCAAGCTTCGGAAGTGGAGAGGAGAACAACCATGGAAGCGTTTGTCTACGACACGATCTACCTGCGGCGCGACGATTTCGAGGATCGGACGATCCTCTTCGAGACCTGGGATCCCAATGCGCAGTACGCCTGGGATGCCGGGGTGGCCATCGGCCGTTACCTGCAGGGGCTGAAGGCGGGACACATCATCGGGCGCAGCTGCCCCGAGTGCAGCCGCGTGCTCGTCCCGCCCCGTATGTTCTGCGAGTCCTGTTTCTGTGCCACCGACCGCTGGGTCACTCTGGAGGACACAGGCACGGTGGTGACGTTCTCGCGCTGCTACGTGACCTGGGACATGGTCCAGCTGAAGGATCCGCTGATGCCGGCTGTGATCGCCATCGACGGGGCCTCGCCCGGGATGGGCATCATGCACATGCTTGGGGAGGTCGACCCCGCTGCGCTGGAGATCGGCATGCGCGTCCGGGCGGTGTGGAAGCCGCCGGAGGAACGGAGCGGCGCCATCACGGATATCGTCTACTTCAAGCCCGTCGAGACGCCCGATCAAGGGAGGGAGGACTGATGAGCTTGTTAGATCGTCTGGAACACGCGGGGGACGCCCTCACCTGGCGCGGCGACATGCCCACCGAGGGCCGCTACACCGCTGGTATCGCGGGAGAAAGGTTCTTTCGTGCCATCAAGGACGAGGGCCGCTTCCTCGCCGCCGTATGTCTCGAGTGCGACATCACGTATATGCCGCCCCGTCTTTACTGTGAGGAGTGCTTTGCCCATCTGGAAGACTGGATCGAGGTGGAGCCGATTGGACACGTCCATACGTTCACGGTCGTCCACCACGATCTCGACGAACAGCCCCTTCCCGAGCCGCGTATCATGGCCTTTGTCGCGCTCGACGAGACCGACGGGGGACTGGTACACTACCTCGATGAGGTCGACCCAGAGGATGTCTACCTGGGCATGCCCGTCGAGCCCGTCCTGAAGGACCCATCAGAACGGAAAGGGAGCATCACGGACATCCGATACTTCCGGCCTGTGATGGGGTCGTCCGGCTGACGTCCGCTGGTTGAGCGGCGGGGCGGTGCTTGCGGGCCACCGGCGTATAGCAACGCCGCCAACCGCCGCGCTCTGAACTCGAGACCTATGGATCAATCGTCCCTTCGTGGCAGACTGGCGACGACATACAGCCGGTTCTGGAGCTCGCAGACGGTCGTCATGCTCACTTTGGCCCTCATGGTCGGCCTGGGCAGCGGTTATGCCGCCGTCGCGCTCCGCTGGCTGATTGGCGCAGCCCATGTCCTCCTCTTCGAGACACTGAAGACCTGGCTCGTCGGTCTGGGCTCACCCCCGCTCGTCGCCTCAGCCCTACCGGTGATTGCGCCGGCGGTGGGCGGCCTGATCGTGGGCTTGATGGTGCACCTGGGGCTGGAGGAAGTCAGCGGGCCCGGGGTAGGCAGCGTGATGGAGGCGCTGGCCCTCCGCGGCGGCCGGATGCGCCCCACGCTCATCGCGGCCAAGCCGGTGGCGACGGCTATCACCATCGGGAGCGGCGGATCGGCCGGTCGTGCAGGGCCGGTGGTGCAGATCGGGGCGGCCATCGGATCGGCCCTCAGCCAAGTCGTCCGGCTCTCAGATGAGTGGGCCAAGAACCTGGTCGCCTGTGGTGCCGCGGGGGGCATCGCTGCGACGTTCAACGCGCCGCTCGCGGGCGTGATGTTCGCGATGGAGGTCCTTCTCTCCGAGTTCGGGCTGGTCCAGTTCACGAGCGTCGTCGTGGCGGCCGTCACCGCCAGCGTCGTCGGACAAACCTACTTTGGGGACGTGCCGGCGTTCCCTTTTCCTCCCTCTACCGCGCCAGAGGCCTGGGAGCTGCCCCTGTTTGCCGTACTGGGCGCCGTCGCTGCGTTCGTCGGGGTTGGCTTCACACAGATCCTCTTTCATGTCGACCGATTCTTCGACCGTCGGAAACTCCCTGTCTACGTCAAGCCCGCTCTGGGAGGGCTCGCCGTCGGCACGCTCGGCATCTGGTTCCCGCGGGTCCTGGGCATTGGAGATGACACGATCGAGGCCGTGCTCTCAGGCCGCCTGGCATTCACCCCCATCGTCGTCCTCCTCTTGGTGAAGGTCCTGGCGACATCGCTGACTGTAGGTTCGGGCGGTGCGGGCGGCATCTTCGGCCCGTGTCTCTTCATCGGGGCGATGCTGGGCGGGGGGTTCGGACAGCTCGTCCGGGCTTCCGGAGCCGCAATCAGTGTCCCCTCCAACGCGCTGGCTCAGGACCCGTCCTCGTACGCCATCGTGGGCATGGTCGCTGTCTTCGCAGCTGCCAGCCGGGCGCCCATCACGGCCATCCTGACTCTTTTCGAGATGACGCGTGACTACACGATCATGCTCCCCTTGATGCTGGCGAGCGTCATCAGCGCGACCATCGCCCGGCTCTTGCTCCGTGACGGCATCTACACCATCAAGTTGAGCCGTCGCGGCATCGATATCGACGCTGGTCGGAAGCTGGACTTGATGGGCACGATCCTCGTTGGCGAGGCGATGACACCGCTCGACAAGGTCACGACCGTCAAGCCCACCACCAGACTCACGGAGCTGGTGCGGATCTTCGACGAAACGTATCATCACGGGCTTCCGGTTGTCGATGAGGCACAGCGCCTGCGGGGCATGGTCACATTGACCGATCTCGAGAAGGCCCAGACGGATCAGCTCATCAGCGGGACCGTGGCGGACATCCAGGCCACCCACGTGGTCACGGTCTTTCCAGACGAGACGCTCAAGTCCGCCCTCCAGCGGGCCGGCGCCCTCGACGTGGGCCCGATGCCCGTGATCGACCGCGCCCAAACCGGGCGATTGGTGGGCTTACTGCGGCGCGGCGACATCGTGCGGGCCTATTCTCACGCTACGCTGGACCAGGAGGCCCGCCTCAGCAAGGTGGACCGCGTTCGGCTCCAGCAGCGGATGGGGGCCGCCGGGGTGACGGAGAACGTAAGCACGTCCGTCGTGGAGATCAAGCTCCGTGAGCACCACATAGCCGTCGGCAGGACGATCAAGGCGCTGGACCTGCCCAGTCACACGCTTATCGCATCCGTACGTCGCGGCGGTCGGGTGCTCATCCCTCGCGGCGACACGCGGCTCGAGGCCGGCGACGTCCTCATCGCGCTGGCCACCGACGGGGAGGTACAAGCGCTCCGAAACCGCTTGATGCACGGCGGCCAAGGCCGGTCGCCGTCCGAGACACCAAACGATTATTAGGAGATTCTTCGTTCAAGCATGAAAGCTCACAAGAAACATAACCAACCGCTGGCCATCATCGCGCACGGGGGCGCGTGGGAGATCCCCGGGGATATGCAGGAAGCTGCCCTTGAAGGCTGCTCCCAGGCCGCGGCCGTCGGATGGGACGTCCTCGCTGATGGAGGGACCGCCCTTGAGGCGGTAGAGGCCACCGTGCGCATCCTTGAGGACGATCCCACCTTCGACGCCGGACGCGGCGCCGTGTTGAACGCCGCCGGGGAGATCGAGCTCGACGCCATCGTCATGGACGGGCGGACGTTGAACCTGGGGGCCGCTGTGGCGGTGCAGCATGTGCGACACCCGGTGACCCTGGCGCGGCTGATCATGGACACGTCTGAACACGCCGTCCTGGCGGCCAACGGGGCCGAACTCTTTGCGCGCTCGCATGGACTGGCATGCTGCCCGAGCTGGGAACTCGTCGTCGAGAGGGAGGTGGAACGCTGGCGCGAGTTCGCCGCCGGGAGCCCCGATGCAAACGGGCTCTTCGACAAGAAAGTAGTTCCCAGCGGTCCGTGCGACACGGTCGGCGCCGTGGCCCTGGACGGCGAAGGCAACCTGGCCGTCGCCACCTCCACCGGCGGTACCCCCCACAAACACCCGGGCCGGGTGGGCGACTCCCCGCTGGTCGGCAGCGGGGCCTACGCCGACAATCGAACCGGCGCCGTCTCCGCCACCGGAGACGGCGAGCACCTGATGAGAATCGTCATCAGCAAGACCGCCTGCGACTTCCTGGAGCGCGGCATGACGGCCCAGGAGGCCGCGGAAGCTGCCATTGCCCTCCTCAAGGACCGCACCGAGGGCCACGGAGGCCTGGTGGTCCTGGACCGGCACGGCAACGTCGGGGCCGCTCATAACACAGGCTATCTCGCTCACGCATACGTCGTCGAGGGGCAGACCAACCGCGGGATCCAGGTCTAACCGAGGCCCCGTTCGTCCCCTCGCTCAGCAACGATGGGAGACGAGACCATGAGAAACCTAGATACCGGCCGGGGCAAACTGGTCGGCTGGCACGACCCGGACGAGCACCGCGCATGGGTCGCGCAACACAAATCGCGCGCACTGGAGGACAAGCGTACGTCCGTGCAGGACGCCGTCGACAAGTACGTTCAGGACGGGGACCTCCTGGCCTGCGGCGGCTTCGGGCACATCCGAGTCTCCATGGCTGCCGTCTACGAGATCATCCGCCAGGGGAAGCGCGATCTCACCCTGTGCGGCAAGACGGCGGTCCACGATTCGGACGTGCTGATCGCGGCCGGTTGCGTGAACCGCATCGAGGTGGCGTACGCCTTCGGCCACGAGCTGCGCGGCCTCAGCCCGGCCTCCCGCCGGGCAGCGGAGAGCGGGCGGTGCGAGGTTGTGGCAGAGATCAGCAACGCTGGCTATCAATGGCGCTTCTCGGCCGCGGCCATGGGCCTATCCTTCATCCCTACCCGCGTGATGCTTGGTACAGACACGCTGAAACGGAGCTCCGCCAAAGTGGTCGAGGACCCCTTCACAGGCAAGCCGGTGACCCTCCTCCCGGCCTGCTATCCGGACGTGGTTCTGATGCACGTCCACCGGTGCGATATGCACGGCAACGCGCAGATCGACGGCATCACCATCGAGGACTTCGAGCTGGCCCGCGCGGCCCGCCGTCTCATCCTCACGACCGAGCAGATCATCGACAACGAGTCGATCAGGAAGTCCCCGCAGGATACCATCATCCCCTACTACCTCGTGGACGCCGTGGTCGAGGTCCCCTACGGCGCCCACCCCACGCTGATGCCCGACCTCTACTACTTCGACGAGCAGCACATCGGCGAGTGGCTGCGTCTCTCCAAGTCTGAGGCAGGCGTCGCCGAGTACATGGACCGCTACGTCTTCGGCGTCGGCAGCTTCAAGGACTACCTGGCGTTGATTGGCGGCGCCGAACAGCTCGAGTACCTGCGGCAGGTCGAGCACCTCGAGGCCCCGCTGGAGGCTCCCTGGCTGGAGGAGAAGCGAAAATGACCCGAGCATACAGCCCAACCGAGCTCCTCGCGTCCGTGGCAGCCGGCCTGCTGGAGGACAACAGCTCCGTCTTCGTCGGCACCGGTCTCCCGATGATCGCCAGCATGCTGGCGCAGCGGACCCATGCGCCCAATCTCCTCATCATCTTCGAGGCCGGTGGGATCGGCCCGCAGGTGCCGGTGCTGCCCATCTCCGTGGGGGACAGCCGGACCTTCCACCGCGCCGTCGCGGCCTCCAGCATGCACGACGTCATGTCGGCGAGCCAGGCCGGATACGTGGACTACGGCTTCCTCGGCGCCGCCCAGATCGACCCCTACGGCAACCTGAACACCACCGTCATCGGGGCGTGGGACCACCCCACCGTGCGCTTTCCGGGCAGCGGTGGGGCGAATGATGTGGGATCGCTCTGCTGGAAGACGATCATCGTCATGCGGCAGGACCCTCGTCGGTTCGTCGAGGAGCTCGATTTCCTCACCACGCCTGGTTACCTGGACGGGCCGGGAGCGCGCGAAGCCGCCGGCCTCCCCGCGGGGACCGGGCCCTACCGCGTGATCACGCAGCTGGGGCTCTTTGATTTTGACGAGACGACCAAGCGTATGCGGCTCGTCGCCACGCACCCGGGCGTGTCCGTGGACGACGTCCAACAGGCTACCGGTTTCGAACTCGTCATCCCCGACCGTGTCGTTACGACAGATCCGCCGACCGACGCAGCCCTGGCGGCTATGCGCGACATTGACCCGACGGGGATGGTCATCGGAAAGTGAACCCTGGGCCCACCCCGCTAGTTCTTGTCACGCCAGCGGTGGCGGCCCGCCGTCCAACACCTGTGTCCGGCCGCCGCACGCTTGGCCCCGGTGCTCCCGCCGTGTTGGCCAGGCTGCGACCTATGATTAGGAGGCAAGGGCCATGGATTTCGGGTATACGGAAGAACAGCGCATGCTCCGTCGCATGGTGCGGGAGTTCGCCGAAAGGGAGATCGCGCCTCGAGCCGAGGAGATCGACGCCACCGACACCTTTCCCCACGATCTCTTCCAACGCATGGGCGATGTCGGCCTCCTCGGGCTCCCCTTTCCGCCCCAGTACGGCGGCTCTGACGCCGACTACCACGCGATGATCATCGCCCTGGAGGAGGTGGCGCGTGTTTCGGGGTCGCTGGCCATCACCCTGGACGCCCACACGTCCCTCTGCTGTGAGCCTATCTTTCGCTTTGGGACAGAGAAGCAGAAAGAGCGGTATCTTCCTGGACTCCTGAGCGGTGAGACGATCGGCGCCTTCGGGCTCACAGAGCCCCAGGCCGGCTCCGATGCCGGGGCGACGCAGACGCGAGCCGTCCGAGCTGGAGATGTCTGGGTCATCAATGGGCAGAAGATCTACATCACCAACGGCTCCATCGCCGACGTGGTGGTCATCACCGCCAAGACGGATCCGGGGACGGGCACGCGCGGCATATCAGCCTTCATCATCGAGAACGGCACCCCCGGCTTCAAACCCGGACGGGATGAAAAGAAGATGGGCCTGAAGGGGTCGGTCACGTCGGAGCTCTTCTTTGAGGATTGTCGTATCCCGGCCGAGAACCTGCTAGGCGAGCAGAACAGGGGATTCCATCAGTTCCTGTCCACGCTGGATGCAGGTCGGATTGCCATCGCGGCCATGGCCGTGGGACTGGCTCAGGGAGCGTATGAGCGATCGACTGACTATGCGAAAAGGCGAGAGCAGTTCGGCCGGCCCATCGCCGACTTCCAGGCCATCCGCTGGATGATCGCCGACATGGCCACGGGAATCGATGCCGCGCGGCTGATGGTCCACCGTGCCGCCTGGTTGAAGGAGCGCGGCGAACCCTACACCAAGGAGGCCTCCATGGCGAAGCTCCTGGCGTCGGAAGTCTCCGAGCGCGTCTGCCACAAGGCGATTCAGATCCACGGCGGGTACGGCTACGTGCGGGAATACGAGGTGGAGCGGATGTACCGCGACCAGCGTCTCTGCCAGATCGGCGAGGGGACGAACGAGATCCAGCGTCTGGTCATCTCGCGCGACGTGCTGGCTGGCTGAGGGCGACGATCGGATCCTTCCTCACGAGCGCGTCTGATCCACGCGGCGTGCACGGCTTAGGGCCGAGTCGGTGCAAGCACACCGTAGCATAGACATAGCTAGAAGGCAAGAAGGGAGTGTGACTCACGTGCCGGAGAACGAGCTGAGCCGCGAAGAGCTACAGGCTGCGCTGGAGGCGTCGGGCCTTTGGAGCGAGATCCTCACGTTCGATCAAACTGAATCGACCAACGACGTGGCGAAGCGGCGGGGCCAGCAGGGTGCTCCGGAGGGCCTGGTCGTCGCGGCCGACGAGCAGACGGCCGGCCGCGGCCGCCTCGAACGGCGTTGGATAGCCCCCGCCGGCACGTCCCTCCTAAGCTCGCTCCTCTTCCGCCCCGATCTGCCGTTGGAACGGGCTCACCAAATGACGATGATCAGCTCCCTCGCCGCGGCCGATGCGGTCGAGGCGGTCGCCGGTCTGCCGCCGGCGCTCAAGTGGCCCAACGACCTTATCGTCTCCTCCACCCTCCCGGAAGCGCGCGGCGAGTGGCGGAAGCTGGGAGGTATCCTGACCGAGACGGAGTTGACGGGCGACCGACTGGCCTTCATCGTCGTGGGGATCGGCATCAACGTCAACGTGGCTGCCGGCGATCTCCCGGCGGTCGATCCCAACGCCACAAGCATCCTGGCTGAGACCGGCGAGACGGTTGATCGCACCGAGCTCCTCCTCGCCCTCCTTTCCGGTGCCGAGACCCGCTACGGCGCTCTCCGCGAGGGCCTCAGTCCCCACCAGGAATGGTCGGAGCGGCTCGCCACCCTCGGTCAGCGGGTGACGGCGCAAACGTCTGATGGCGCGCTCCACGGTGTCGCCGAGGGTGTGGACCCGAACGGTGCGCTGCTCTTGCGCACCGAGGACGGTTCGGTGCGGCGACTCATCGCCGGCGATGTCTCCCTGGCCCGGGCTTAGCAAGCAGGGCTTTGCGAGTTCTCGACGAAGGTGCCGGTCCCTGTACCCCAGCTAGGACGACACGGACCCGCCCTCTGGGAACGGGTGCGTGATCTCACTAGTCATGCGTGGTACAACAGGAAATGGTGAAATCGAGTGCCTAGAATCAGGAGAGCCGACCTCCATTCCCTTCGTCAGCCCAGCGTGGCTACATGCACGTGTGCTCGCTGTGCTGCCCCTTAGAGAACCATAGTGCGATCCGTATCCGTTTGAAGACTGAAGCGGGCAGCTGATCCTGAGTCACGTTCGGACTGAAGACTTCCTTCTGGCAGCCTCGTCTGTCCGTGACGTTGAGATTGATGCGGTCTCGAACCGAATCGGGCGCGAGCACTCTCAGTCGGCCCTTCGAAGGAGCGCCCATCGTTTCGAGGTGGACTTGGCCATGATTAGGGACCGGGCGGAGCGTGTGATCGTTCGGGGTTTCGGCCCGGCGGACGCCGCCCGCGTCGCGTTTGCCGAGGCTATGAGCGCAGACTTTGTCGCCTGCGATGGCCGACTGCTCGGTCCATGCTCCCGCGTACAATCTGCCATCTGGTCTGGCGCACTTGTCGCTTTCTCCGAGAAGGAGGACCTGAAGTGAACGCTCATACTCATCTCCAAGAGGAGGCGATGATTCAACAGGCGGTTGATACACTGGTGGATACATTGGGTCCCACCGAAACAGCGCGCTTCCTCACACTGCCTCGACGTCGAGTACTGGATTCCGTCACACCACATCGTCGCTGGCAAGACGGCCTGGATAGGGAGCGCTTCTTCGACCGGGACTTCGGAACAGGCGCTCGCGACGAAAGCACGGACGCCGTCACTGGCCAGCTTCAGCTGTCTCCTCCAATATGTGCCTGCTACGATCATTCGCTGCGATCCGCCAAGTAGGCCAAGGACCGCGCTCCACTGCCGCGTCTTCTTCCCGATCTTCACGGTCGTCCTGGTGGAGCCGATGTCAATGCCGTTCGGGGTCATCCATCTGGACGGCGCAGTGTGGACCGCCCTGAGTCTGCGCAGCCAGGTAGAAGGATAGGCAGCTAGGATTCCGGACCGGCACGTCCACTACCACCGGTCAGACGCCACTCGTCTTCAGGCTGGTGGAGCCAGGATATCCTGGCTCCGGCAGTCTTCCGCGGCACCCAATCTCACGACACCCTCACTTGCGCTACGGCCGTTCCTCGCCCGGTCCACCGACTCATGCGGGGTGCCGCCTCACCCACTCGGGCCAGGACATCGAACAAACTGTGGCAGCCGCCGGGCAAGCTTTCGAGGCCGTCGCCTCGCCCGTTCTTGTGCCGCATCCCCGCCGGGTCCGTCACCTTGGCCGCTTGCCACGTGCGGGCCGGGGACGGACCCAATCTCGCGTGCTCCACACGACCCCGCAGGGGGTCCATGGCTCGCGCCGTCCGTGCCTCTCCCGGCGTTGTTGCCACCTCCGAAAAGATGATGTAGAATCATCCTATGGACCACCTTTTCACCCCGTGGCGCATGCCCTACCTCCAGGGCGAGGAACCCCTTCCCAAAGACTGTCTCTTCTGTCTGAAGCCCGATGAGGCCGATCGCCAGGCCCACATTGTACACCGCGGAGAGCGCTGTTACGTCATCCTCAATCGGTTCCCGTACAACAACGGACACCTGATGGTGGTGCCCTATGACCACCATGGGACGCTCACCGACCTGGACGCGGAGGCCGCGGCAGAGCTGATGGCCCTGGTCCAGCTCAGTCTCGATGTGCTCCGCGAGGCCTACGAGCCCGAGGGATTCAACGTGGGGGCCAACATCGGCTCCGCGGCCGGCGCCGGAGTGGCTGACCACGTCCATATGCACGTCGTCCCTCGCTGGGCCGGCGACACAAACTACATGACTACCGTGGGAAAAACGCGCGTGATCCCCGAGTGGATGGATCAGGTCTACAAACGCTTGCGCCCGATCTTTGAACGACTGGCATAATCGACCGTACGTCTCTCGGTCACGCGCGGCCATCTGAGCTGTCTCCCACAACCGGATCGTATCCGTCCGTCTCGGGCGGGACTAGGTGTACAGGAGAAAGGACTATGCCGAAAACCCCTTCCACGCATCCCGACGACGCTGTTATCGTATCCGCGGTACGCACCCCCATTGGCAAGTTCAAAGGCACCCTGACGCCCTTCCCCGCCCCCGAGTTGGGCGCCGTCGCCATTGAGGCCGCTGTCGAGCGGGCCGGCATCGAACCCGAGTCCGTGGACGAGATCCTCATGGGCAACGTCGTACTGGCCGGGCAGGGTCAAGCACCGGCCCGTCAGGCGGGCATCAAGGCCGGGCTGCCTGCCACTGTCGGGGCCACCACGGTGAACAAGATCTGCGGCTCGGGCCTGAAGACCGTTATGCTCGCCGACGCCATGATCAGAGCCGGCCATGGCGACATCTTCGTAGCCGGCGGCATGGAGAGCATGAACAACGGGCCCTATCTGCTTCAGAAGGCCCGCTTCGGCTACCGTCTGGGCAACGGTCAACTGGTGGACGCGATGGTCCACGACGGCCTGTGGTGCTCTTTTGAGGATCAGCACATGGGCAATGCGGCCGAGTGGGTGGCTGAGGCGTACGACCTGAATCGCGCCGAACTCGACGCCTTCGCCTATCACAGCCATAGGAAGGCCATCGCCGCCATTGATGAGGGGCGCTTCGAGCAGGAGATCGTCCCTGTGGAGGTCCCGCAGCGAAGGGGTGAACCGGTCCGCTTCAGGGTCGACGAATCGCCGCGGCGAGACACGTCGATCGAGGCCCTCGCTCGTCTCAAACCGGTCTTCAATCGCGGCGGCGTGGTCACCGCCGGGAACTCCCCCGGCATCACCGACGGCGCCGCGGCGACGGTGGTCATGAGCCGTGGCAAGGCCGAGGAGCTGGGCATCCAACCCCTCGCGCGCATCGTGGCCCACGACCAGGCCGCGGTCGAGCCTCTGAAGGTCTTCACCGCGCCCATCTTCGCCGTGGGGAAGCTGCTGGAGAAGACGGGCACCACAGTCGAGGACTACGACCTCTTCGAGGTCAACGAGGCTTTCGCCGCCCAGATGCTGGCGGACATGAGGGCTTTGGACCTCCCTGAAGAGAAGGTGAACGTCAACGGCGGGGCTATCGCGCTGGGGCACCCCATCGGCTGCTCGGGGACCCGGGTGCTCGTCACCCTGATCTACGCGCTGAAGCATCGAGGCCTGAGGAAGGGCCTGGCCACACTCTGCCTGGGCGGGGGCGAGGCGGTGGCGATGGCCATCGAACTCGAGTAGCGTTCGCAGAACCAACCAGGTACCATTTTCGCGCGACGGCATCTGTGCCGGGAACGGCCCACTGGCTGATCTCCCGCCGGGTTGTGCGCCGCTCGCTGGGATCGATAGACAAGGGAGGCTGTTGTGGACGCAGAACGCATTGCCATCATCGGTGCCGGAACGATGGGTCACGGAATTGCCCAGGTCTGCGCGTCCAACGGCTATCAGGTCACCCTGATGGACGTCGACGCTGAGCAGTTGACGCGGGCGCTCCGCGCCATCGAGAAGTCGGTGACGAAGCTCAACAGCAAGGGTCACCTCACGGACGAGCAGCGGGATGCGGCCCTGAATAGCATCAGCACGGCCACGGACCTTGAGGAGGCGGCCGGCGCCGACTTCGTGGTTGAGGCGGTTGTGGAGAACGTGGAGGTGAAGCGGAAGATCTTCTCCCAGTTGGATGAGCTCACCGATCGCGACGTCATCCTAGCCAGCAACACGTCGTCCATCTCCCTGACCGAGCTGGGCGCCGCGACGAAGCGGCCCGACAAGGTGATCGGGATGCACTTCATGAACCCCGTCCCGCTCATGAAGTTGGTCGAGGTCATACGCGGCATCGACACGTCCGAAGCCACCACGAAGGCGACCACTGGGCTCGCCGAGCGGCTGGGCAAGACCCCAGTCGAGGCCGAGGATTATCCTGGCTTCATCTCCAACCGCATTCTCTGCCCCATGCTCAACGAGGCTGCCTATGCCCTCATGGAGGGCGTGGGCACCCGCGAGGCCATCGACACCGTTATGAAGCTGGGTATGAACCACCCCATGGGCCCGCTGACGCTGGCGGACATGATCGGTCTCGATATCCTCTTGAACGTGATGGAGGTCCTCCACGAGGGCCTAGGGGACGACAAGTATCGGCCCTGCCCGCTGCTCAAGCGCATGGTGGCCGCCGGTCATCTGGGACGGAAGACGGGCCGGGGCTTCTACGAGTACGACTAGGTCGTCTCCACCGCCCACGGCCGTGGCTGGTCCGAGTCCACGCTGCTGAGGGGCGAGGTGCTATGCCTCTCCCCTCGCTTTCTTCCCCGGGCCTGCGCTCATTAGGCGCCCATGAGGAGGTCACCAGTGTCCCGCTGGAACGATCCTCACTACTTGCGAGAGAAACAGTACCGCGACCCGGGCAACCTCAATGCCCGGGCTGCCCTCCACCGGCGCTTCAGCACCAACGACTACCCATGGCAGCGCTGGGTCTTCGACCGTCTGGATCTTCCGGCGGAGGCCCGCGTGCTGGAGCTGGGATGCGGGCCGGGCGACCTCTGGGCCGACAATCGGGACCGGCTCCCAGCCGGCTGGCGCCTCACTCTCACCGATCTGTCCGCGGGTATGGTCGGACAGATCCGGCGGCGCCTTGGCCTCGCTGAACACGCCTTCGTGTATGCCAGGGTGGACGCTCAGGCCCTTCCCTTCCCCCGCAGGGGCTTCGACGCCGTCATCGCAAACCACGTACTCTATCACGCGCCCTGCGCGATGGACGTACTACACGAAGCTCATCGCGTCCTGGTGCCAGGCGGCCGTCTCTACGCCGCCACCAACGGCCTGAGGCATATGCGGGAGCTAACGGAGTTGGTGAGTCGGTTCCTGCCTCGTCAAGAAACAGAGAACGTAGTAGCCTCGTTCAGTCTCGAGACTGGCGGGGCGCAGCTGCAGGAGGTCTTCTCGAGTGTGCGTAAGATGCGGCAGGATAACGGGCTCGTCGTCACCGACCCGCAAGCGGTTGTGACGTATGTGCGATCCTACGTCAGTGGTGAGAAGTCAAAGCCCGGTCTCGCGGCGCTGGGACAGTGGGTGCACCGGCATATGGCGGACCACGGAGCCTTGGCTATCTCCAAAGATGCGGGAATGTTCATCGCGACGAAGTGACGTCCACGGCGGGGCCGCCGGCTCCGCCCGGCGGAACTGGAACGCACCCTTGGCCGATCCGGCCTTCCGCCACAGCGAGGAGACGCTAGAGATGCTTCCATGGCTCCCCGGAAAGAACGGCGGCTCGCGGTGCCTGGCAACTGCGTAAGGCACCGTTCTGGTGCCCGGCACCTGCTTTTGACTCACATCAAAGAGGCCTTCTTTTTTGTAGATCCTTCCATGGGTACCCACATGGTCTGCTGCACGGCGCCAGTCGTGCCGACGGGTCCGTCCTCTCCTCGTGGCCCCGCTCTACGGCGAGGACGGCATCGATGAGCAACGAACCGGGAGGTCGTGTCGCATGAACCAACAACGCAGTGTCAAGGTGGCCGTCGTCCAGGCAGCGTCAGTCCTCTTCGATCACGACGCTACTGTGGACAAGGCCTGCCGTCTGATCCAGGAGGCGGCCTCAGAGGGCGCCGAACTGATTCTTTTTCCAGAGGCCTTTGTCCCCTGCTACCCAAGGGGGCTCAGCTTCGGTATGGTTGTAGGCAGCCGGAGCCCCCAGGGTCGCTACCTCTGGCAGCGGTATTGGGAGAACAGCGTCGAGGTCCCCGGTCCGGCGACCCAGGCCATCGGTCAAGCTGCCCACCGGGCTGGCGTCCACGTGGCCGTCGGCGTCATCGAGCGGGATCGGGACTTTGGCGGCGGCACTCTCTACTGCACCCTGCTCCTCATTGGACCCGACGGCGAGGTCCTGGGCAAGCACCGGAAGCTGAAGCCCACAGGCGCCGAGCGCTTGATCTGGGGAGAGGGTGACGGGTCCGACCTGTACGTCTGCGACACCGATCTCGGCCGCATCGGCGGCCTCATCTGCTGGGAGAACTACATGCCGCTGGCGCGCACCCTCCTCTACGCCAAGGGGGTTGAGTTCTATCTGGCGCCGACGGCTGACGAGAGAGAGACCTGGCAGGCCACCCTCCGCCACATTGCTCTCGAAGGCCGCTGCTTTGTCCTCGGCTGCAACCAGTTTGTGACCAAGGCTATGGTTCCCGCGGATCTCCCGATGCGCGAGGAGCTCGTGAATCAGCCGGATGTGATGTGCCGCGGCGGGAGCGTCGTCGTCTCGCCCCTCGGAGAGGTCGTGGCAGGTCCGCTGTACGACGAGGAGGGCATCCTCTACGCCGAGCTGGATCGAGACCTGATCGTGCGCAGTAAGGTCGATTTCGACCCCGTGGGGCACTACGCCCGGCCCGACGTGCTCCGTCTCTGGGTTGACGAGACTCGAAAGGCACCAGTCCAGGGCCATCGTAGGGACGCAGCGCTTTACCATCCCGAGGAGCCGGCCCTGCAAGACACCGACTGCGAGTCGGAGGGCGAGTCGGAGGCCTGCGCATAAACGCCAAGATCTATACCTGCGCCGGATCGATCGACTGGGCCTACTCCTGTCCTGGCCAAGAAGCGCATCCAGTCTAGAAGGGACGTGTTTTTCGGCCAGGAGAGAGGGCCCTGGTCACTGCCGTCACGGTTACCTTCCTCTACATGCTCCTCTTGGACGGCTGGCCTCCACGATACGTGAAAGAGCGGCACGCCGGTTTGCTGCCTGTTTTTTGGGCGCCGGCGTCGTGCGCCTCGCCATCATGGTCTTTCCCTAGAAATGGTGGCAGCCGATGGTTCGGCCCCGGGACTCGTCCATAGCCCGCAACGTGCCGCTGGTCATCCAGTTTCTAGGGCTGGGGGGCACTGCTGCTCGTCGACGGCCATCGGGTGGATGACGTCTTCGGGCGTCACCCGGGAACCTGGATCCTGGTCTGCTTCGCCTTCTACCTACCCGTGATCCTCCTCGTGCAGAGAGGACTGCTGCTGGGGATGCTGATGATTCCCAAGACGGTGGTCTATGCGGCCATGGTGGTCTTGGCCTCCCGGCGGCTCTTCCAACCGGCGGACCGCACTTGATGGTCGGGCATCCTTCCACTGCTCGGGGCTCGGCCCTGCCTCCATATGCGGGTTCTGAAGCCAGGGTGAGCACTTCGTGGATGCGGCGATGGCAGTTCCTTGCACAGGAACACGATCAGGCCGAGCCCTGTGTTGCCTGCAGGCTATTCGTACTTCAGGGCCGCGATAGGGCTGAGGGACGCCGCTCGGACGGCGGGGTAAATACCTGAGACGACGCCTACCACGATGGAGAAGAGGAGGGCGAAGACGGGGAGCCAGAGGGGCGTGTGTGTGATGGAGATCTCCGCGGGGGTCCCACCCGTCTGGACAGCCTGGGCGGCTAGATAGGTGCCGGCGATCAGATCGATGCCAATCCCCAGCGCGACGCCGATGAGGACACCTCCGAGCCCTCCCAGGAACCCGATGGTACCCGACTCGGCAAGAAAGACGGACATCACGTCCCGGTTCGTCGCGCCGACGGCCTTCATCAAGCCGATCTCCCGGGTCCGCTCGTAGATCGACATCATCATCGTGTTCGCGATGCCGAAGGCGGCCACGACCAGGGCGATGGCGCCGATGCCTCCGAAGACCCCTTGAATGACGAGGAAGAAGATGTTGAGCTGCTGGAGCGTGGTCCGGAGGGAGTAGGCGAAGAACCCCTGGCTCAGGATCTCCTGCTCGACGGACAGCGCCTTGTCCGCCGACTCCACCTTGACGATCGCCTGACTGTAGCCGTCCCGCCCCGGGTTGACCCGGGCACCCGCCACCCAGCTGTTCAGTTCCAGGACATCGTCGAGCGACATGAAGATCGTGTAGTCGTCCTGGCCCCCCTTCTCCTCGAGGACGCCCACCACGCGGAGACGCACTGTCCGCTCCGCCGGGGCCCCATCCTCGCCCGGACGGTTTAGTGTTAGTTGAAGCGACTGTCCTTGGAGGTCGGTCGGCTCATCTACGCTCCGCTGTTGAGTGTCGTAGAAGGCCTCGCCGACCCGGGCACCCCCTACCACCTGCCACCGCCCAAGACGGTCCATACCGCTCGCCAACTCGAAAGAGAGCTCATTGACGGCGCCGGGGTCGAGGCCGACCACCTGCGCGCCGGCGGTCAGCCGGTTCAGGCGCAGTACGGCACCTCCTGAGAGAGAGACCCAGGGCGTGACCGCCGTCACGCCGGGGAGGTCCCGGAAGTCCTCAAGGGCGCGGTCATCGAGAACGCCCTCGTCGGTGCGGCTGGACACGGCGCCGAAGCTGCGCATGAAGGACCCCGGAAAGACGGTGATGCGGGTCAGGTCCCCGATGGAACCCAAGTCCTGGGTGGCGCTCCTCTGGAGGCCAGCGGCCAGCGAAATCAACACCACCACCGCCGCCGTGCCGATGACGACGCCGATGGCCGTCATCGCCACCCGCGCCTTCATACGGCGGAGGTTGGCCAGTACCAGCCGGACCAGGTCGCGAGACGCCAACGATCAGCTCCCCAGGCCTAGCAGGCCTTGCAGGACGCGCAAAACCCTCTGCCAGAAGCCGCCCACAGCCTCCTCGGCCTCCTCATCGATGGTCTCCTCAACAGGCGCATCGACCTCCACCGTCAACGTCTCGGTGATCGTCTGCGGCTGGTCGAAATCGTCCAGGTAGTGGACGGCGACGACCACCTCTACGGTGCCGGCCGTCTCCGCGACGGCTGTCGCCTCCAGGGAGCCGGTTGTGCCCCCATCCAGGGGGCCGACGTAGAGGGAGCCGTCCTGGATCTCCAGGTCCTCGCTGGTTACCACGACGGTGCTGACGTTGAGCGAGGTCCGCCCGATGTTCGTCACGTCGATGGGCAGCTCGAAAGGCGTGTCCTCCAGGGCGTCCTCCACCGGGCGGAAGAAACCAATCCGCAGGTGAGGCTGGCGGCGGACGAGGAGGCTGATGCGCTGGTCGTCAACGTGGCGGGTCCCGCGCACGTCGTCGTATGCCAGGGAGATGGGGAGCGTGTAGGCCCCTGGATCCGCCGACCCATCCACGATCAGTTGCTGCACGACGTCAACACCGTCCCCGGCGGGCAGCCTGTCGACGAAGCGAACGTTGCCGGAGGTCCGCGGGGCGAAGGGGCCAAGGTCGGAACCCCCCTCGCCGCCTAAGGTCACCATGACGCGCTGGGCCTCACCGCCCCCGACGTTGTTGAGCTCTATCGTGAGGGTGAACGGCCCACCGGGCGAAAGGGGATCGGGCACCGTCTCGTAGCTTTCCACCAGAAGCTGAGGGCGGTTCTCCAGTGCCGTGCTCACCTCCAGGCCGATGCTCTGTCGCTCGGCGTAGGCTCCGCCGTGATAGTCGCCGTAATCGAGCGCCACGTCGAGGTTCACGCGCCCGGCGTCTGCCACCTGGCCGAGAACCAGCGGCAGCGTGACCACCGCGTTGCCGTTGATGTCTACGCGCTCCACGGCTACGACGTTGCTCCCACTGCCGGGCACGGCAATCTCGGGCGATGCGACGCCGACCAGCAGGTCCGTCGCGGTCCGGTCCCCGGAATTGATGAGACCCAGCGTGAGACTGAACGCGTCGCCCGGCCCCAGGATCTCTGGTTCCGTCCGGGTCTCATCAATAACCAGGCGTGGGCGACCGTTTCCGAGGCCGATGACCTCGACCGCGACGGTCTCGGGGTATTCGAAGTGGTTCCCCTCCCAGTCGTTGGCGCTGAGGTTGACCTGCAGATTGTAGCTGCCCGAGCTAAGCCCGGTGGGGACCCGCATGCGCTGCGTGACGACGGCCGTGTCGTTGATGTGGAGCTGCCACAAGAGGTGGCCGGTCTCGCCCACGGGGAGGAAGGTGCCGCCCGGGAAGGTGGCCATCGTGTTCTCGCCAGCCCGGCTGCCAGCGTTGTAGATGTCGATGCGGACGACGAACTCACGCCCGACCACGACGCGGCTCGGCTCGACGCTGTAGTTGCGGATGGTTAGCACGGGCCGGCCGGGCGGCGTGGTGGGCTTGGGGGTGGGGATCCCCGTGGGCTTCGGCACGGGCGTCGGTCCCACCAACGTGACCGCCTCGGTCAGCTCTGCCACGTCATCGGCTCCGGTGAAGGTGCCTGATGCGCTCACCACCAGGTCGTACGTGCCGGCCGGGGCACCAGCTGCCACGTTGGCCTGGACGAGGGTCTCGTTGATGAACGTCGTCGGGAGGACGTTGTACCCCTTCAGTCGGACCAGGGTTTGGGTCGTGAAACCGGTGCCGTAGATGCTGACGGTCCCGCCTGTCTCTGTGGAAACGTTGGCCGGTTCTACGTGGCTGATCTCCACCCGCGGGGGGCTGGCGGCCACGACGCCAGAAGACAGCACTACCGCAGCGCCGGCGATGATGAGAACGGCCGCGAGAGAGAGTGTCCTGCGCATCCTATCCTCCTTCAAGGGGGCTCACAACGGCGGGTGACCCGTCGACGACGTGCCCGTCCAGTAGATGAATGGACCGGCTGGTGTATTCGACCACCAGGGGGTCGTGAGAGACGACCACCAGGGTGCACCCTTGCTCCTCGTTCAGCCGGGAGAGAATGGCCATCACCTCGGCTCCGGTCTGGCTGTCCAGATTCCCGGTGGGCTCGTCGGCGAGGACGAGGGCGGGGTCGTTAACGAGGGCCCGGGCCATGGCGACGCGCTGCTGCTGGCCCCCGGAGAGCTCTGTCGGTCTGTGATCCATACGGTCGGCGAGGCCCACCATCTTGAGGACGCGCTCACCCCGTTCCCGGCGGCGGGCCGCGGGGACCCGGGCGAAGATCATAGGGAACATAACGTTTTCCAAGGCCGTCATCGTGGCAATCAGGTTGAACGATTGGAAGACGAAGCCGACCTGCTGGCGCCGGTAGCTGGCCAGTCCGTTCTCGTCCAGCGCTGTGATCTCCTGGCCTCGCACCCATATGCGGCCGGCATCGCAGTGGTCGAGACCGCCCAGGAGATAGAGCAGCGTCGACTTGCCTGAGCCCGAGGGCCCCAGGACGCTGAGCGATTCCTGTTGCACCACGCTGAGGCTCACGCCGTCGAGAGCGTGGACGGTTTCCTCACCCATATGGAAGTCGCGGTGCACGTCCTCGACGCGGATGAACGGTTGGTCGCTCAAGTCCCCGCCACCATCCCGCTGAACATACCGCCGACCAGCGTGGGAATCAGGCCGAGTGCCGTCAGCAGGATCCAGAGGCCGACGATGATGAGCAGTCCCTTCCGGGGGCGAAGCCGCATCACGACGGTCACGCCCGTGACGAGGAGGACCAGCCGCCAGATAAGAAACAGGTCAATGCGCCCAAGAAAGGACGAGAGCGCGAGCTGTCCGAGGCTCGGAGGCGCGGCCATCACCTCCTCGACCGACGATGGGGCCGAGACGAGTCCGGAGAGGCCCGGTTGGGTGATCAGCTGACCGCTCAGGAGAATGAAGAGCGCCTGGAGAGCGCCGCGCACGGTGTAGGGAAGCCACGTCCAGACGACCATGCCGAAAAGGGCGCCAAACGTGCTCCGTCCTCCGACGACCATCCCAACCAGGTACAGACTCCCGGACCAGACGATCCAGCCGATCAGCAGGCCGACTACGGCGGCAACGGCTGGAAAGACGACGACGATGAGGGGGGAGGCGACGAGACTCTCCATCTGAGCCCGCTGCTCCTCTGAGAGCTCCGCGCCCTGCTGCTCGGCCATGCGCTCCTGGCTGGCAAGCACGGCATCGCGGGCTTGCTCCGCCGTGAGCGGTGCACCGGCGGCAACGGGCAGGACGGCCATGAGAACGGCGACAAGGGCGGGGAGCCACCAGCGGAAGCTGGAACCCTCCTTCAGGTGTCTGAGGGTGTCACGGGGACGCGCCAGCATCCCCCACAGGAGCCGCACCAGGCCCCGTTTGTGCGAGGCAGCCGCGTTTCTCTCGCTCATCTCGTCGCCTCCAGTTCTCTCCGTGCGAAGCAGTGGATATCTTGGTCTGTTCCGCACCTTATCCCAAGAAGCCGCCGGTGTCAAGGTTGAGATGTGTGCTGGGACGCCAATGAGTCATTGCATTCCCGCTCGCGGTGCGTTGTACGTCTCTCGTGCGAGCTACTTCTGTCTCTTCACCCTACGTCAGCGCGGCAGTCCCTCTCAGTCCGTCGGAAGATGCGCGCCAAACGGAGCCCTGCGGTCCGTGTCCAGAGGACACTTCAAGGGTGCACACGCCGCGTGCAGCGCGTTACTACCTGCACGGTACAGTATCTCCGTGCAGTTTCTCATCTTTCGTCTGGCGCCACCGCCGTCCACAACGGCCGCCGATCCGAGGGTCCCGGCCACGCCCATAGGATGGCCGCCCGATCTAACGAGTATAGGAGGCCTGCGCCTCGAACGGATGACGCTGTCCACGTCCGCGCCTGTCCCACCAAGCCGAAGTCCGTCAGAGGGCATGCGGGCACCGTGAGCCTCTTCTCGTCGGGATGCCGATCCTATCACGAGCCGTACAGCGCGTCTGCCCACGCGCCGCCGTGGGAAGCGTACACGACCAAGCCATCTTCGTTGAGCCCGGCCACAATGGTGTTGCTGCAGTAGAGCGCTTAAGGTACCAAGGTTGGCAAAGATGTAGCTGGGCTGGGCGGCGCCCTTGACGTAGGCTGCCGAGCGGGGGCCAGCCTACAGATGCATCAAGGCGTGCTCGCCCACCCTGCGCGGCACAGAAAGGCCATCCAACGGGTGCGCGTGGCCCTTTATGACCGCCTCAGAGACGAATGTCTCGGCACCGGAAACCGGCTCGGAGTGCCAGTCTACGTCGTATCTCCACCCATTGGTCATTTGGACGTTGCGCAGGGTCATGGCACCCTCGGTCCTATCGTAGAGCGCGTCGGCCATGAAGTCCAAGTCTTGTTGGTAGTACGGCTTGCCGGGTCGCGTCCAATTATTCACCATGGGCCGATTCAGTCCTATTCGGAGACCGATCATATGGGCATCGATGTCGGCTCTTTGAGGGCTGGGGCTGCCGAGACTGACGGTCTCACTCTCAGACAGCACT
>CAZIWL010000007.1:0-68966 GCA_964542755.1 uncultured Anaerolineales bacterium | reverse complement strand
GGCAACGATCGGCTGGAAGATGACACTGATCACGCTGCCAGGGCTGTTGGCGGCCGTCATAATCTTGGTGAGGCGGGTCAGGAACTGGAGAGAGGATAGCTGGGCCTGGTGCCTGCTGATCTTTGGCGCGGGGTTCGTCGTCGCTATGTCTTTTGCAGCAAGGAAGGAAATGCGCTATCTTCAGCCGGCCTTCCTGATCGCGGACATACTGGCTGCCTGGGGGCTGATACAGATCGTGGATGGACTGACGGCGCGGGCTGGTCGGGATGAAAACCGGCACGTCCGTGCAGTCGCGCTTGCGACCGTCCTCATCGGGCAGTTCGCCCTGGTCGTCTCACATCATCCCTACTACGGCACTCACCACAACTTGCTGCTTGGTAGTTCACGTGTGGCACAGCACGTTCTTCCGATGGGGGACCAAGGGGAAGGGCAGCATGAAGCCGCACGGTTCTTGGCCGGCTTTCCACGAGCCGAGGAGAGGATGATTGGGGTTCACCGCCGGTACGAGGAGCTGTTCGAAAGGATTTACCCGGGCCGGAGCGAAGGGCTCGAGGATCCCTACATAGACTACTACGTCTTCGGGATCAATTCGATTCAGCGCCAGAATCGACTTGACCTCTGGGATGACGCCTGGGCTGTATGCCAGGATAAGGAGCCACTCTGGACCGCCGCGTTCGACGGGGTCACCTATGCCTGGATCTACGGAGGCTTCGAGAGCGATCCAGCGGCCTTTTCCATCGATCATCCGCTGGACGTGCAGCTGGGGGATCACATTCACCTGGTGGGTTACACGCTGAGGTCGCCCGAGCACTCGACGGAACCTCCCCTCGTCGTCACACTGTTCTGGCAGTCTGACGGACGTGTGCAGCGAGACCACCACGTGTTCGTGCACCTTCTCGACGAGGAGGGGACGATGGTGGCGCAGCACGACGGGGTACCA
This sequence comes from uncultured Anaerolineales bacterium, assembly GCA_964542755.1. GTDB lineage: Bacteria > Chloroflexota > Anaerolineae > B4-G1 > B4-G1 > SKLM01. The sequence goes on along the minus strand of CAZIWL010000007.1, from coordinate 68,026 downwards.
GCTGGAGGCCAGCGTCCAACTTGGGACTGGCGGTACCGGGAAGTGATCGATGATCCACACGATATCTCCGTAGACGGACTCCGGCCCGACGAAACCTACGCGCTGTACGTTGGAATGTACGACTTCAAGACCAAGGCCCGCCTGCCGGCCAGAGGTCCGGAGGACCAGAGGCTGCCACACAATCGGATCCACCTGCAAGAGCTTCGAGTTGGGGAGATTGGGGGAGGCGACAGCTAGCGCTGGGGAATCGCAATGAGACGTGACGACGATTCCATAGTCGCCTTGGTTCTGTACGGACTGCTGACCGTCGTGCTCGCCTGGGCGCTGGTGCAGAATATCGACTCGGTCCTCGCCGGTCAGAACTCCGATCTGCACATCAATCTCTGGGCCGACTGGTGGACGAAGAAAGCGCTGACCGAGGGCTTGGACCTATTTCACACCGACTACCTCTTCTACCCTCAAGGTGTCAGCCTGGCCTTTCATAGCTTTAGCCACGTGAACACGGTGATCACATTGCTCCTGACGCCCTTGGTGGGCCATTTTGCAGCCTACAACGCGACCATCCTGCTCACCTTTGCCCTGAGCGGGTTCAGCATGTATCTGCTGGTGGAGCACTTGACGGGCTGTAGACCTGCTGCCTTCGTCGCTGGTCTCATCTTTGCCTTTCAACCTTATCATCGTTTCGAGAGCGCTCATCCCGTGATCGTCACGACCCAATGGATGCCCCTCTTTGCCCTAGCCCTCGTTAGGACGGTCCACGGCGAGAACGGCAGACGAGGCAGAAACGTGGTGCTGACCGTCCTCTGGTTCGTCCTGACGGCACTGTCGAGCTGGCATTTGATGTTCATGCTCCTGGGCTGGATCGGTCTCTACGCACTCTACGATCTCCTGGTCGCGCGGAATCGATGGGCTCGGGGAACATGGCAGGCCTTGGCGATCAGTGCTCTCATCGCCGGGCTGGTGCTGTCGCCCATCCTGTGGCCGACCGTGAGCGAGGCACTCAGCTCTGGGAAGGCCTACCTATCGGCCGAGTCTGACGAGGGGATCGGGAACGACGTGCTTGGTTTCCTCGTTCCCAACAGGGCAAATCCGCTCCTCTATCCACCGGTGGCCAGGCTGGTAGACATCAACGACCAGACCAGTTTTACCGGCAAGCGGTCTGCCTATCTGGGGTACGTGCCTCTGGCTCTGACCGTCGTCGCCTCGGCGACGGCGCACAGGGCCCGCTTCTGGGTGGCGGGAGGGCTCCTTTCCCTCTTGCTCTCGCTGGGAGCACGCATCACGTTCAACAGCGTTCCCTTACATGAAGCCAGTCTCCCCTGGGCCGCTCCCATCACCCGGGTATTGAGACATCCCTCTCGCCTGAACGTTCTGACGTTCTTCTTCCTATCGGTTGCAGCCGGTTTCGGCGTACGTTGGGTGCATCGAGCGCTGGGGTCCCGGAAGCTACCTTTCCCGGAGAAGTCAGTGGCTTACGCCAGCACCTTTGTGCTGGCGGGGTTGATACTGGTTGAGTACGCGGTTGTCCCTTTCCCCACGATGCAACTGCCCTACCCGCCATTCCTCCATGAGTTGGCGGAGGAACCGGGCGACTTCGCGGTGATCGATTTTCCGATGGGACGTCAGAAGGGCAAACGCTACCAGTTTTACCAGACGGTCCACGGCAAGAGAATCGCCGGGGGACACGTATCGCGTAAGCCGGACACCGCCGATGCCTTCATTGATGGGAACCCGCTCCTGGAGCGGCTCGATGATGAGGAGGCTCCCGGTCCGAGCCTGGACGTCCGCGAGGAATTTGGGAATCTGGCAGATCATGGGTTCCGGTATCTCATCGTGCACAAGCGGTTCCTCAGTTCGGAGGACGCACAGGCGTGGAAAAGCTGGTTCCCTTTCCCGCCCTCGCACGAGGACAGCTGGCTGATTGTCTACCCGATCCCCGCCAAACCCACGACCGGGGCTGGAACGGCGCCTGGGACGGGGAGCAAGCGGGCGGACTGGCTGCCGCCCGCTGCGGTCGCCACCATGGGATCGGGGAGGAAGCTGCCTTGAGGGAGATTTCTCGCTTGGAGCTCACCGTGGTGATCGGGGTGCTCCTGCTGAGCCTCGTCCTCCGGCTGGCGAACCTGAGCGCCTTTGTGGTCCACGACGAGATGCGCTGGGCATGCCGCTCCGTAAGATTCCGCAACGGCCTGACCAGCCGCGACTGGGGGGAGACGTATCGGGTGGGGCATCCCGGCGTCGTGACGATGTGGCTGGGCGCTCTATCCATTGGCCCGCGCGGAGCCCAGGCCGAGGAAATCTGCGAGGCCTTCGACGACTATCGCCACTTTCGCAGCGACGACCTCCCAGCCTCGACGAAGGACGAGCTGGCGGAGGTGGGTGCGATGGTCTTTCAGGGGCGGCGCGGCGTGGCGCTCTTCACCTGGCTGTGCATCGTCGCCATCTACCTGTTGACCCGATCGCTCTGGGGCGGGCGGATCGGGCTCGTGAGTCTGATCCTGGTGGCCCTGGACCCCTTCTATCTCGGCCTATCGCGCTTCTTGCACACCGACGCCGTGCTTGCCAGCTTGATGACCGTATCCGTACTGGCTCTGCTGAATGCGATGCGACACCGATTCAGCGAACCGCGGGGGAGGATGCTGCTAGTTCTCTCAGGTGTCGCCGGCGGGCTGGCGGTGACGCAGAAGTCACCAGCTGGGTTCTTGGCTCCCTTCCTCGTTCTCATCATCGGCGCGGGCTTACTCCGCCGAGGTGATGGGCGGGCGCACGGATATGAGGTGCTGCCCATGCTGATCGCGTGGGGAGTCACTGCCGCCGTGACTTACGTGGGTGCGTGGCCGGCTATGTGGAGCGAACCTGTGGAAACGGTGAGGAAAGTGCTGGGCACGGCCACACGATACGCCGCGGAAGGACACACCCCCGGCAACTTCTTCCTCGGGAGACCAGTTCACGATCCCGGCTGGCTATTCTATCCTGTGGCGGCGCTTTTCCGTCTTAGTCCTCTGGTCGTGCTGGGCCTCGCAGGGAGCATTGTCCGGCTCACGCTGCGCGGCCCACGGCAAACCGCACGGTTTAGTCTGTTGGCGCTCCTGTCCTACAGCGGACTCTTCACCATCTTCATGAGCCTGGGGGACAAGATGTTCGATCGGTACATGCTGCCCGTCTTCCCAGCCCTGGGAATCGCCGCTGCCCAGGGCCTGGTGGGGGGAAGCGAGCGCCTGTGCCAAGCCATAAGACGCTGCGTGAACGGTGACCGGACCTCCAGCCCCCCTGCCCTTCTGCTCCCGATAGTCTTGGTGATACTCGTCGCACAGGTGGCACTGGTTGTGCCACACCATCCCTACTACCTGACGTACTACGATCCGCTACTTGGAGGCGCAAAGAAAGCTCAGAGAGTCCTCCTCGTGGGGTGGGGAGAGGGCTACGACCAGGTCGCCGAGTACCTGAATGGGAAGCCTAAGGCCGAAGAGCTTCTGGTTACGACGCCAACGACAGCGGCGTTCGCTCCCCTGTTCGAGGGGGAGACCTGGCCGATGGACCGGTATTTCCCGTGGCAGAGCGACTACGTGGTCTTCTACATCTCGGACGTGCAGAGACGCCAGCAGCCGGCGCTGCTCCAGCGGTATCTCCTGAACCCTTCGCGCACGCCTGAGCGAGTCGTCTCCCTACATGGCGTTGACTATGCCTGGGTGTACCACAATGATGACTACGAGGAGGCCGTAGCACGTGTGGAACAGCTCGCCCAGGCCGACCGAGGGGAATGTGTGTTGGCCAACGGGAAGTCGCTGTTCGTCAAGCACTACAAAGGCAATCTCCCACTCCACACCTTCTCGCCAGAATATGACCCCAAGACGCGTTCGTACACCTATCCTGATCTGGGGACGATGAGCGATTTCTTGGACGGGATTACGGGCGGCTGCAGCCGGATATGGTATCCCCGCTACCCAGAGGCAGAGGGTGATCGCTACCTCAACCTGCTGGAGGCCCGCGGCCTGCTGCTTGACAGGGCCAGCTTCCGGCAGACTGAGGTCACGCGCCATCAGCTCGTGGACCCGGCTGTCGCGTCCCGGGAGCTAGACCTCGCATTCGAAGGGCTCCGTCTGGTGAGCTACGGAGTCACGGATCCGCCACCCGCCTGGGGCAGAGATGGCGGGATAGTGCTCACGTGGGAGGCGACAGAGGAATTGGAGGAGGACTACTCCGTCTATCTCCACGTGTATGATAGCCATGGTCACCGGATTGTTCAAGGAGACAGCCTGATCGTAGACCGGACTCTCGAGCCAACGTCCCGTTGGGAAACAAGTGCAACCAGGTCGGCCCTTTATCACCTCGCCGTGCCTCCGGGCACCCCGCCAGGGGTGTATGATCTGGAAATCGGCGTGTACACCTTGGAGACGGGTGAGCGCTTGCGCCTGCTAGGGTCGGATGAGGCTGCCAATGAGACAGACGCTCGGGTGACGGTCGAGATCGGACGTCCCGACGAGGTGCCCAACCCGCAGGATCTGAGCATCCCGCGCCGCGTGGTTGTTCCGGTTACGGCGAATCTCAACCTACTGGGATACGAGTTGGAGCCTGGACGCACGGGGATCGCTGAGGCTATGTTCGCGGGGGAGACCGTCGGCCTTCGCCTCTTCTGGCAAGCCAATGGCGCAATCGATCGCGACTACCGATTGCGTCTCAGTCTCGCGGGACGTGACGGCGCCATCTACGGGCAGGAGGCGCTTGATGTCACAAGCACCAACCATCCAACCTCCGAGTGGCAGCCGGACGAGCTGGTGGCTGACTGGTACTACTTGTCCACCGAAGAGAGTGTGCCCACTGGAGAAGCAACGCTGTCGCTCGAGCTCCTCGACGTGAGCGGTGAGCCCGTACTGGTCGATCCGGTGGAACTGCTGGACCTCTGGGTGCAGTCAACGACCCCAGGCTCAACCCCGACCGTGGACCCGGAGGAGCCCGTGTCCTTCACGCTTGGTGAGGGGATCAGCCTGCTGGGGTACACCGTGGATCGTCGCGCAGAGCCTGGAGAGACTGTCGCCGTGACACTGTACTGGAGGGCCGACCGGGCGCCAGATCGCGACTATAAGGTGTTTGTGCACCTGTACGACGGTCGGGGCGGGATTCTGGCGCAGCGGGACCGACATCCTGGGCTGGGAGCTCGACCCACCACAAACTGGGAGAAAGGTGAGATCGTGGCCGATCGATATCACGTCCAGCTGGCGTCCGCGACGCCGCCCGGCATCTATTCCCTAGGGATCGGTCTCTACGATCCCGCGAGCGGGGATCGTCTGTTCGTGTACGGTCCGGGGGGAGACCGGCTGCCCGACGATCGGGTGATGCTCGGCAACGTCGAGGTAGAGCCTTGAGTCGCGAGACGCGAGACAGGGGCACGCGAGAATGACGGAGAACGATAGTATCGGACGGGCCAAGGGGTCCAGGTTCTTTTCACCAAGACTCGGTCGCGGACTATTCGTGGCGATCCTGTTCCTCGTCGCCTTATTGCCGCGGGCCGTACAACCGGTCTCTCGTCCCCTTGTCTGGTACCTCCGCTCGGCTTACTTCATCGAGGACACGCTGAGTGGTGATTGGGCGAGTACTGTCTACTCTGAGCATCCGGGGGTGACCCTCATGTGGCTGTCCGGGATCGGGCTGAAGGTCTTCTGGGCCCTCTCTGGCATCCGTCCAGCAGCCAGTACCGTCCCGCCGGACTTCGAGCCGATCCACTTCTCCGGGCCCGTTCCGCTGAATGAGATAGCAGCCGCCGTGGTGCCGCTGGCCCTGCTGATAGCCGTTGGCGTGGTCGGCGTGTATCTCCTCCTGAGGCGGCTCTTCGATGAAAGCACGGCTGTGGTCGGAGGGCTTCTATTGGCCCTAAGCCCCTACTTCATCGCACAGAGCAAGATTCTCCACCTGGACGCTGCGATGGCCACCCTGATGCTCCTCTCCGCCCTGGCGATGATGGTTTACCGCCGCGAGCGGGGGTGGGCCTGGCTGGTCCTGTCTGGCGGGCTGGGAGGCCTGGCGCTACTCACGAAGATCCCGGCAGTCTTCCTGGTGCCCTTCTTCGGCCTGATCTTGCTGACCGACCTAGCGGTCGAGGGCCGCCGCGCCATCAAGGACCTATTCTTCAGCGTGGCGGGGCCTCTGGTCGTCTGGCTTCTGGTCGCCGGCATCGTCTATGTGGCGGCATGGCCGGTGATGTGGGTTGCGCCGGGCAAGGGGATCGCTGCGGTGAGGTGGGGCCTCACGCGTCACGCGACGACGGCCCACGACAGTCCGACGCTCTTCCTGGGCGAAGTGGTGCGGGACGACCCCGGGCCTCTGTTCTATCTCATCTCGCTCCTCTTTCGCTCGAGTGAGATTGAGCTACTCTTCCTCGCCGTCGGGGCAGCGATTGGGCTCGGCGCCCTCCTTGATCCTCAGCCCGCCGCGCGTGCCTGCCAGGCTACGCGAAAGCAGACCATCACCGATCTGCTCCTCCTTCTGGCTTTTGCCGTCTTCTACCTGGGTCAGATGTCGCTAGGTGCCAAGAAGATGCCTCGCTACATCCTCCCGGCACTCCTGCCGCTCACCATCCTGGCAGCGGCCGGTGCCGTCGCCTGGGCGAAGGCCCTCGCCGGGAAGCGGCGTTTCGCCCGCCTGGCTCTAATGGCCCTACCGGTGGTGATCCAGGGAGCCGTGTCCCTGCCACGTCATCCCTACTACGGGACGGCCCTGAACTGGCTGGCGGGGGGACCGCCAGCTGCGGCCGACGCCATCCTGATCGGAGAGGAAGGTGAGGGATACGCCGTGCTGACTGACTACTTGAACGCCAAGCCCGCGGCCGGGGGACTCACCACGGCGGCCCAGCTGAAGCACGTCTTCAATCAGACCTTCCGTGGCACCACCGTGGAGATCGGCGAGGGAGCGGCGCTGCCGTCGGGGTCGGCCGACTATGTCGCGTTCCACCGCAACTATACATCGCGCGACTACAAAGCTGAGGAGTGGGGCCGGATCTGGGAACGGTACGCGGCCCGGCAGCCGACGCGCGACGTTGCATTCGACGGCGTGCCCTATGCCTGGCTCTACGCCAAGCTAGGATCGAGCAGCCCCCCCGAGCACCGGACAGAGGTTCGCTTTGGCGAGCGATTCCGTCTGGTGGGCTACGACCTGCGCGGGACGGAGGCGGCGCCGGGGGACGACGTCCCCGTGGCCCTCTATTGGAAGGCAACCGAGGCCATCACCGAGGACCTGAGTATCTTCCTCCACTTGACAGGGCCCAACGGCAGCCTGATCTGGCAAGAGGATGGGGCCGCGGATCACGGCACACGACCCACCTGGAGCTGGACACCGGGCGAGACGGTCGTCGACCCACATACCATGGAGCTGCCCGCCGATCTCCCAGAAGGGGACTACACGTTGACCGTCGGGCTCTACGACTGGAGAACCGGGGAGCGCCTCATCGTTGGTGGCGACAGCCGGGCGACAAGTAGGGACCACTACGTGGCTGCCTCCTTGCAGGTCTCGGCGCGGCGAGCTGCCCCCCAGGCCCAATGGGCTCGTCTCCTCGGTCTACTGGTCCTCCTCTCCACCGTTGGCGGAATCCTCAAGGCGGCGCACGGCAGAGCCTCGCCAGGTCTATCCGACGGCTGAGCCTCTGAGTTGCCCTGTCGGCCCAGCTCAGAGACTAGATGCGTGACGAGGGCTCAGCACAGCCGGGCAAGTGTCCAGTGTACCAACGACCTGGGATCGGGAGGGCCTTGCAGAGTGGAATCGCGTAGGAGACTGCCGGGGATTAGCTGGGAGACGGGAAACAAGACCGCGGGACGCGGGAGAGAGACACGCGTGTCAGGCTGGGTGTTCCTCGCGGCCTTCTTGGCCTACCTGGCGCTCAGCCTCCTCATCACCTGGCCCCTCATTACGGAGACGAACGATCACCTTCCGGGACCGTCCAACGACAGCCTCCGCCACCACTGGGACGGCTGGTGGACCCGGCGCGCCCTGACAAGGGATCACCAGCTCTACCACACCCCCTATCTCCATCATCCCAACGGTATCAGCCCGGTGAGCCACGAAGCAGCCGGATTCCGCATCGTTGGCGGGCTGATGCCCGAGCACCTGGTCGGCCGCGTTTCCGCCTACGGTTGGGTCGCCTTGACCGAGGCGAAAGATCAGTCGGCGCGGGTTAGCGTGTGGGTGACCAGAGCCAATATGGCGTGCTCCCCGGCACCATCGAGTTCCAAGACCCGTAGCAGGTCTTGCCTGCGCCCATGCCTCGCGTTACAATGGAGCCCCTGCGCAAAGATTCAGCCCTTAGCACCGTGCATGAGTAGGAGTCGATCGTGGTGGACGCCGTTCAGGCCGAGGCTAGCATGAAAAGAAGCGCTTACTGGTTGGGCATGGCAAGTGTATTCCTGCTGGCCCTTTCAGTGCGCCTCCCGTGCCCCGCGTCGAAGTATACCGTCTGGTACGAGCGCTCGGCCGCGTTTTGGGGCGCCCTCTTCGAGGGAGACCTGAAGGCGACCTACCAGAGCTACCATCCCGGGGTCACCACGATGTGGATCGCTGGCTCAGGGATGCGGGCTTATCTGGCCAACCAGGGGCAGCCCGCGGCGGACATCGTCTCCCTGCCGGGCGAGCTGCCGAGTCCCCAGAGCCCTTCGGCGCACGCCGGTACGGCGGCCCTGGGTCTGGTGATCGCCCTATGCATTCTCGGCGCATGCGCGCTGGCTGCGCAGCTGATGGGCAAAGCCGTGGGTCTCATCGCCGGCGTCTTCCTCGCGCTGGACCCGTTTTTCGTCGCGCAGAGCAAGCTGATCCACGTCGATGCGTTGCTGTCAAGCTTCATGCTGCTCAGTGCTCTCCTTCTGATTCGCTACGCCCAGACGAAGAGGTGGTCAGAGCTTGTGTTCAGCGGCGTCTTTGGAGGGCTCGCCCTTCTGACGAAGAGCCCAGCCCTGTTCTTGGTACCGTTCGCCGGTCTAAGCCTCACGATCGGACATCTGTCCAGCGACGGGGCTTCAAGCTTCCTGCAGGTGAGCACCTGGCGCAAGCTCCCTAAGAGAACGATTCCGGCGCTGGCGGTGTGGGTCATGGCGGCTGCGGTCGTCTTCTTCGTCCTCTGGCCAGCGATGTGGGTGCAACCCGGAAGAACTGTCTCGGACATGCTCCTCAACGGTGTCCTGCACCACGCCGAGCAGTCCCACCCATTCCCCCAGTTCTTCCTCGGCGAGACGGTCCGAAACCTGGGACCCACATACTATCCGGCCGTCTTGGCCTGGAAAATGAGCCTGGTCACACTGCCGGCTTTCGGCCTCGCCCTCTGGTTCGCCGTCCGGGACCGGGGTGAAGAGGACTCGCGGACCGCGCGCTATGTGCTCGTCTACGCCACCGCTTTTCTGCTGCAGATGACGCTGAGTGCTAAGAAGACATCGCGATACGTGTTGCCCGTGTTCCTGGCGCTGGACGTGCTGGCGGCCTGGGGATTGGTCAGGGGTATGGAGACGCTGCGGGCACGCACCACATGGCTGACCGGCCGGGCTTCGGCCTTGCTTCTCGCCGGCGTATTGGCCCTGCACAGCGGGCTGGTGCTGCGCGTGCACCCCTACCCCGGGACCCATCACAACCTCCTGCTGGGAGGGTCACGAGTGGCCCGTAGCCTGTTCCAGCTCGGGGATCAAGGGGAGGGATTGGACCGGGCGGCCCGGTACCTCAACCAGAAGCCGGGAGCTGGCTTCCTCACGGTCGGCATCTGCGACCCGGGCAATCTGATGTTCCGGGAGAACTTCAAGGGTGTAACGAAGCCCATCAACCACACGACGGTGGACTACCGAGTCTTCCACGTCAATGATGTCCAGCGATCGGTCCGCTTTGAGCACTGTGAGACGTATTGGGAGGCCTGCCAGGCCGAGGGTCCGATCTGGACGCAGTCCTTCGACGGCGTCCCTTACGTCTGGGTTTGTAGTGCTTATGCGAGAGACCTGAGCGCATTCTCGGTCGACCACCGGGTGGACGCCAGATTGGGGGATCACGTCGAGCTGCTGGGCTACACCTTGCCCTCGACGATGCTCTCCGCCGGCGACACCTTTTCGGTGACCCTATTCTGGCGCTCTGACGGCTTGGTAGGCGCCGACAACCACGTCTTCGTGCACGTGCTGGACCAGGGCGGCAATCTGGTGGCCCAGCACGACGGCGTGCCAGCGTCGCGCGACCGACCGACCTGGGGCTGGCAGAAGGGCGAGGTAGTCCGGGATGACCACCCGGTCCCGGTGCCGGTGGGCCTGCCTCGAGGGACCTACACCCTATCCGTGGGTATGTACGACTACGGCACGAAGGCGCGTCTCCCGGCTCGGGACGCCGACGGAACCGAGCTGCCAGGAGGGCAAATCACCCTCTCCGAGCTCGCGATTTCGGGAGCACCATGATGACCCACTCGCTCGAGCGAGTTCGGATGGCGGCTGATACGCTTTGGAGGAATGGGCCAGGAGACGCCAGAGTGTCTGGGAACCGAGATTGCAGCGCTCTTCGTCCATCGACGTATCTGGAACCTGCACGTGCGAGCGATGACTGAGAAGAGAGCAAGGCACGGCCTGATCGTCATCCTCGTCGTCTTCATCGGACTGAGCGCGGCGTATGCAATCACCACGCCCACGCTGGAGGCCCCCGACGAGATCTACCATTATGAGTACGTCCGAGCCCTGGTCAACACGGGGCGTCCTCCCGTGCTGGAGGAGGGCGGGGGCCGCGGTTTTGGACACCACGCACCCCTTTACTACGCCTACGGCGCCCTGGTCAGTTTCTGGATGGACGAGGCCGACCTTCACCTGTGGCCGGAGCGGCACAATCCGTTCTTTGGTTACCGGTTCGGTGAGGTGGGACGCGACAACAAGAACCTCTATCTCCACCCCGATAGCGACACCTTCCGGCAAAGCGACACCTGGCTCGGCATCCGTGTCGTGCGCCTGGCATCGGTCCTGTTGGGGGCGCTCACCATCTGGGTGACCTTCCGCATAGGACGAGAAATCTACCCTAGTCGCCCGGCCATGGCACTGGGGGCCGCGGGACTTGCGGCCTTCATCCCCGAGTACCTCTTCATCTCGGGGGCCGTGAACGATGATAACGGGGCGACGCTTTTCGGCGCCCTGGCCATCTGGGCTATGTTGCGCATCCTGCGGCGTGGCGCCACCTGGCGGCGATGCGCCGGGCTGGGGCTGGCTCTCGGGCTGGGCTGGCTCTCGAAGCTGACGGTTGTGGCGCTCGTGCCGACCGCCGCACTGACCCTGGCGCTGGTGGCCTGGCGCGATCGGTCCTGGCGGCGGATGGCCCGACTGGGATTGATGACGTTCGCCATCGCCGGCCTCCTCATCGGTCCCTGGCTGGTGCGGCAGACGGTTCTCTACGGGGATCCAACGGGGACGAGCCGAGAGATGAGCGAGTGGGGGCTGCGGGAAGAGCCTGTGACGCTGGCGAACCTGGGTCCCGATCTCTACTGGTTGCGCACATCCTTCTGGGGACGCCTAGGCTACAATCAGATTCCACTTTCCACGTGGATCTATCGCGTCTTGGACGCCATGACGGTCACTGCTATAGGGGGCCTGGGGTATCTCGGCCTCTCTCGCCTCCGACACGCGCTCGACCCCGGTAGGTCGAGGCTCGAAGCCGTTCTCCTGACTGGACGACGATCGCAGCTCACAGTCCTCAGCGCCAGCTTCTTGATGAGCTTCGGACCGATGATCGTGCGCCGCTTCTTGAGGCCGATGCCCAATTTCGGACGCTACCTCTTTCCGGTGCTGCCCTCCATCGCAGTTCTTATGGTAACCGGGCTAAGTGCGTGGCTGCCCCGGCGGTTCCACACCCTTCTGGCCGTGGGTCTCACAGTCGGGATGCTGATTCTGGGAGCTGCCGGGCTCACCTGCTTCCTGGCCCCAGCCTACGCACGGCCGCCAATTCTCACGGATCCACCAGAGTCGGCGCACACCGCAAATCGCACATACCTTGAGGGCGCAGAACCCCTGGCGCGGCTCGTCGGGTACGATTCGGGTCGGGAGACCGTGGACGCCGGGGAGACCGTGCGCGTGACGCTGATCTGGGAAGTGATCGCAGCTACCGACAGCGATTACGTCCTCTTCGCACAGTTGTTCGGTAGGAACGGCGAGAAGGTCGGGCAGCGGGACACCTATCCCGGCCTGGGGCACTATCCGACCTCATTCTGGGAGCCTGGTGAGATCATCGTCGACGAGGTGCCCATTCCCATCGCTGCCGACGCCGTGGGGCCGAGCCGTCTGCGGCTGGACGTTGGACTCTACGAGCCGAGCAGCGGACGCCTGACCGCTCGTGACGCTGCGGGCAACAAGATGCAGGAGGCCACGATCGGCTGGCTGAAGCTGCCGCCAACGGCGGACCCGCCCCCGCCAGAGACCGCGACGGACTACCAGATCGGGCCCATCGCCAACCTGGAGGGGTACGCGCTAGAGCGGACCTCAGATGGCCTCCAGCTAGCCCTCCACTGGGCCAGCCGGGCCTCGACACCCCGCGACTACACCGTTTTTGTGCATCTACGGAACGAGGAGGGGAAGGTGGTGGCCCAGGCGGACGGTCCTCCATTGAATGGTGACTATCCCACGTCATACTGGACGCCGGGTGAGGCGTTCGTGGACCAGCGGGTCCTGGAGGTCCAGGGATTGCCCGCGGGGCAGTACGACCTATCGGTGGGGCTCTATCTGTTGGATACGGGCGAACGACTGCCGGTCCAAACTGGCACAGGTGAGCATCTGACGGACGGCGCGATCCCATTGGCGGAGGTGCAGCTGCCGTGACACACCAGCTGGCGCGCCGAATGCTGTTTTTGATTCTGGCCCTCTACCTCATCCTGGGTTTGGCGTACAGCATCATCAACCCGATCTTCGAGAGCCCGGATGAATCGTTGAACTACGCCAACATCCGCTTCTTCGTCGAGGAGCGCCGATTGCCAGTCCTCACGCCCGATGAGCCGACAAAGGCCCACCACCCCCCTGCCTACTATGTGCTCGGCGCGCTGCTCACCAGTTGGGTCCCGAATGAGAATTATGACCTGATCACCGAGCGGGTGAACGCCTTCTGGATTCATCGAGTGGATGAGCCCGGGGTGGACAACAAGAACCTCTATCTTCACGATCCCGAACTCGAGGGATTCCCTTACCAAGATGTGACGCTGGGCGTCCACCTGGTTCGCTGGCTTTCGCTGCTGATGGGTGGCGCCACCATCCTGTGCATCTACGCCACCACCCGTGAGCTGGTGCCTGGGCGGCCGGCTCTGGCGGTGCTCTCCGTCGCCGTCGTGGCCCTCAATCCGATGTTTCTCTTCATCTCGGCGTCGGTTCACGACGACGCCCTGGCAAATCTCGTGGCAGCGGGGATGCTGTACCTCGCCGCTCGGGTCTTGAGACGGGGTGTCACTATGCGCCGGGCGGTCGCGCTGGGGGGATTGGTCGGGCTGGCTCTCCTGACCAAGCTCACATGCCTCCTGGTGGTACCGACGATCGGGCTGGCGTTGTTGGTCAGTCTTTGGACAGGAGGTAAGAGTCTCCGGTGGCGGGAGGTGCTGCAATTCGGAAGCACGATCACCGCCGTGGCGCTAATGGTCGGAGGGTGGTGGCTGATTCGCAATCAGATCGTCTACGGTGAGCCGACCAGCATGGCGCGGCAAGTCGAGGCCTGGGGCGGGTTCAGAACCAACGCACCCAACCTGGCCGCCGCAATCCGCGAGCTGGGCTTCCTGCACGATTCCTTCTGGGGCGTCTTCGGGTACGGGCAGCTCCCGATGCCGGCAAGTGCCTACGCCGTCCCACGCCTGTTGGGATTGTTGTCCCTGGGTGGGTGGACCCTTGCCTGGGCGCGACGGCGGGCTCATCCCTCCAGGTCGGCATTCGGCGCGCTTGGACCTCTGAGCTGGGCTCCTGTCGCCGTCGTGGCGAGCGCAGGGTTGATCACCTTTCTGGTCGTCTTCGTGCGGATGACGCTGATTGACACCGCGAATTTCGGCCGCTACCTCTTCGTCTCGCTAGCTTTCCTGGCTCCACTCTACGCAGCGGGGCTGGCGGAATGGACAGGCAACCGGACATCTCTTACGGCAGCCGGCGTCGTCACGATCATGCTCGGGTTGGCCCTTTTCGCACTCCTCGGCGTGCTTCGACCAGCCTACGGCACGCCGCGTATGCTCTCGCTCGAGGACGTGCGGACGTGCGCCGAACCGACCGACATCCGATTCGGCGAGTCAATCCGTTTGGTGGGCAAGGACGTCAGCACCCGGCGCGCCCTTCCCGGACACCAAATCGAGGTAACCCTCTGCTGGGAGGCTCTGCGCACGATGGACGAAAACTACGTCACATTCGTCCATCTCCTCGGCCAGAAGGAGAGAATCGTGGGGGCCCGGAACACCCACCCCGGTCTGGGCCGTTACCCCACAGGCCGTTGGGCAGCCGGGGACCGCTTCTGCGACGTCATCGACCTCGAGGTCAATGAGGAGGCTCCGGCACCGGCCGTCTATTCCATTGAGGTTGGCTGGCACGAGCCTGGCGAACAGCGCCGGCTCCCGGCCTATGCGCCGGACGGTGCCCCCCAGGGGCTGGTGTTCATTGACCGGCTGAAGGTCGCGCCCGAGGACTATGCGACAATCGCCGTGCCTATGCGGCTCGACGCGGATCTAGGCGGCGAGATCACGCTTCTGGGCTATGAGATCGAAAGGAACGACGTGGTGGCTGGAGACAGCCTGGACGTGTCCCTCTTCTGGCGGGCTGAAGCACGGCCCGCGGAGGACTATTCGGTCTTCCTCCATCTAGCGGCAGAGAGCGGCCCTCCACTGGCTCAGCATGATGACCAGCCTCAGGATGGAACGTATCCCACGTCCTTCTGGGACGTAGGCGAGGTGGTGACCGAGACCCGCACCATTCACATCCCTCCGGACGTGCCCGCTGGGGACTACGTGCTCCTCACGGGACTCTACGTCCTGGAGACAAGTCGCAGGCTACCCTACGTTGGCCCCGAGGGTGTGGTACAAGGAGACTCAGTGCCCCTGGATACCGTGACGGTTCGCGCCGGCGACTCTTGAGAATCCGGAAAAGTGCGGTAACATGCCGGAGATGGACGGTCGACTCACTTTCTCAAGCCGCAATACTCTCTCGCGACGGGTGTGGACGTTTCTACTCCTGTTGGTTGCGCTGTCGTTCGCCATCCGCACGCACGATCTGGGCGCCAAGAGCCTGTGGAGCGATGAGGGCCTGACGCTCCGTCGGGCTGAGCAATCCCTCGGTCTGATCTTCGAGAACGTCAATCTGATCCCGGTCGACCCTGATTACCAAGACGGATCAACTCGTGGATCGTTCGTCAGGACCCCTGATCTCCATCCTCCGCTCTACTTTCTGTTGATGCACGTCTGGTTACCGCTTGCCGGGCGGAGCGAGTTCGCCCTGCGGTTTCCCTCGGTCTTCGCAGCAACGCTCTCCGTAGCGCTCCTGTACGTCGTTGGAGGCGCTCTCTTCAACCGCGAGACAGGTCTCTGGGCAGCCTTGATGGGGGCGGCATCTCCTTTCTTCCTCTGGTATGCGCAGGAAGCCCGCATGTATACCTGGCTGGTCGTCCTGAGCCTGACGTCGATGTACTTCTTCCTACCACTTCTTGAGAAGGGGGCTCGACGGAAGGACTACGCAGCCTACGTCGTCACGACGCTGGCTCTCCTGTACACTCATTACGCGGGTTTCCTCCTCTTGGCCTTCGAACTGGGGGTCTACGGTCTCCACCGGGTGCGGCGGCAGCGCCGCGAGCCGCTGGTCATCCTTGCCGCGTTGATCATCGCGGTGCTCCCCCTGGTCCCCTTCCTCTGGCGGCTGCTGGGTGTCCATCCTTTCTCGTTCACCTATCGGCCCCTAGGCATCATCCTTAAGGAAGCTTGGAGCTCGTTCAGCCTGGGCCCCACCCGCTCCGCGATACAGCCGTGGTGGCGCCTACTCCCCTTCCTCAGCCTATTCGGCGTGGGGATACTCGTGGCCGGTGTTGAGACCCGTCGGCGTGGCTGGGTCGTCGGGTTAGGTTACCTGGCTATCCCCGTGCTCCTTCAGTACGCACTCTCCCTGATCAAACCAAACTACATGAACCCGCGGCATTTGATGGTGGTCGCTCCGGCCTTTGAGTTGATGCTGGCCCAAGGGTTGACCACCCTCAGACGCTGGTTCAGCCCGAGCTTGGTGCTGGCTCTGGGTCTGGTGCTTGTCCTGCGCGTCAGTGCCAGCTACGATATCCTCACCTCTCACCAATTCTGGAAGGACGACATCAGGGGCGCCGTCCAGTACATCGAGGAGAGGGCCCGGCCCGGGGACGCCATCATCCTGCACCACCCCGTGATTCGCCTAACTTTTGACTACTACTATGACGGCCCCTACCCAGAGGTCGCGATTCCGCGCTACGGCAACAACCGGGACACAGCCCGTGCCCAGGCCAGCTTTGAGGCGTGGGCCCGCCGGTACGAGCGTATCTGGTTCATGTACGGCCCACCGCCCACGTATTTCCCCCACGACTTCCTGCCGGACTGGGCAGAGGCGAACCTCTTCAAGGTTTGCCAGCAAGAATTCGAAGCCTGGTGGACCTACGTCGGAGTCGCAGGGTATGAACACCACCCGCCCACTCTCGAGACGATCCCGACGGGCGTGGATGCCCGGGACGAGCGATGGGGCGGACTTCACCTGGTGGGCATACGCCCGCAGGGCACCGCTGCAGGGAAGGAGGCGTGGGTGGACCTCTACTGGCAAGTGGGCGAGGATCCACCAGAGGAGCCTCTCACGCTGAAGGCTCAACTCCTGGACAGCGCCGGGACTGTCTGGCATGAGAGAAGATCTGACGTCCTGCCGTTCTATCCGCCCGCGGCCTGGCCGACGGACGACATCGTTCGCGTCGAGTTCCGGTTACCGCTGCCGGAGGATCTACCTCCCATCAGCTACACGCTAAGCCTGGAACCGGTAGGGCTCGGCGAGTCTCGCCAGGTGGGACAACTCGGGGTAGACCCTCCCACGTCCCAGGACGGCGCAGCCCGCCCGATGGCCCACTTTGAGGGCAATCTTGAATTGCTCGACGCGAAGCTGGAAAGCGATACCTTCCGAGCCGGTTATCCGCTTACGGGGAATTTGACGTGGAGGGCAAGCGCGACCCCGAAGGACGACTACGCGCTACGCATCCGCATCCTCGACCCGCAGCGGGGGGTGGTGACCAGCAGGGAGACGCCCCTCAGTGCGGCAGAGTATCCGACCAGCAGGTGGACCCCCGGCGATCCAGTGGCCGGGCGCTTGATTATGCAACTTCCGGCCGAATTGAAGAGCGGAAGCCACCAGGTGCAGATAAGTCTGATCGAGCAGAGAGACGGAAGCGTGGTGCCAGTGAAGCACTGGTACGGAGAGCGCGATTGGTTGACGTTGGGGAGCGTGCAGATTGACGTCTGGCCTATGGTTACCAGAATGCCTGAGGACGTTGACCACACGATGGGCGACAACACGCTGGCGGAGAAGGTCCATCTCCGGGGC
Source organism: uncultured Anaerolineales bacterium (assembly GCA_964542755.1). Lineage (GTDB taxonomy): Bacteria > Chloroflexota > Anaerolineae > B4-G1 > B4-G1 > SKLM01. The sequence goes on along the minus strand of CAZIWL010000007.1, from coordinate 50,507 downwards.
TATGACCTGGAGCGTGAAGACAGTGCCCTGAATCTCTCCCTGTACTGGCAGGCGGACGACTCCCTGGACGAGAACTACCACGTTTTCGTACACGTCGGCGAGGCGGAGGAGCCTCCGCTGGCCGAGGCCGGTGGCCTGCCGGTCGATTGGACCCGCCCAACGACCAGTTGGCGGGCAGGAGAAGTCATCGCGGACACGCACGTCGTGTCCTTGTCCGACGTCCCCCCCGGCACCTACGACCTGTTGATAGGGTTTTTCGACCCCGAGACCGGCCAGCGACCCCAGACCACGGTGGACGGGAAGGTCGTTCCCGGGGGCTATGTGTTGTTGGAAGAGGTGAGGGTAGAGTGATGGCGCGGCTCAAGAGACACCGGACATTTGGCGTCATCCTCGCGCTCTATCTGACGCTGGCCCTGCTGTACGGTGTAACCATACCCATATTCGAGACCCCGGACGCCAACGGGCACTACGCTTACATCCACGAGCTGACCGAGGGCCGTGGTTTCCCGGTCCAGGGGACGCCGTCGGGAGCGCGCGTGACCGGCTACGTTGCCAGCCACCCTCCGGTCTACTACTCGCTCGTTGCCGCCCTGACATTCTGGATCGAAGACGACGTCGAGCTCGCGGAGTGGTCGTGGCGGAACCCCTATCAGACGATGGGCGATGCGAGTCGCACCGTCAACAAGAACCGTCTGGTGCATACCCCGGCTGAACATTTCCCGTGGCGCGGTACACCTCTGACGATGCACATCGCCCGCCTCGTCTCCACAGCCCTGGGCATGGTAGCTGTCGTGGCGGTGTACGGCATCGCCACGGAGCTCTTCCCGGACAGGCGCTGGCTGGCGTTGGGAGCCACGGCCCTGGCTGCCCTCAACCCCATGTTCATCTTCACCAGCGCCCGGGTCAGCAACGATGCGGCGGTGACGGCATTCGGGTCACTGGCCATCTGGGGAGCAGTGCGCCTGGCGGCGAGAGGGTTGCCTCCCAAAGGCCTCCTGTTAACCGGTGCGGCGTTGGGCCTGGCGGCGCTCTCCAAGTTGAGCGGCGTCGTCCTGGCTCCCGCCGTCGGACTCGCCCTACTGTTCGACAGCCTACGAGAGTGGGGCGAGCGCCAGGAGGATCCTGCCAGCCACCGTCTGCGAACCCTGGGGGGCCGCTGGGCCCTGGTAGTCGTGACAGCGGCTTTGGTGAGCGGCTGGTGGTTCGCCCGTAACCTTATCCTCTACGATGAGTTGATGGGCGTCGACGCATGGTTGAGTCACACTGCCACCGTGCGGGCCCAGCCGATCGGCGTGCTCGAGGTCATCCCCGAGCTGGGGGGGCTGGAGAAATCCTACTGGGCAATGTTCGGCTGGTTCAACATCGCCGCGGCCCCATGGATGTACGTCGTGTGGCGAGTGGTGACGCGGCTCTCCCTCCTGGGCCTGGTCCTGGTGACCCTCGATCAATTCTCCCCCCGGAAGTTCACGCGGCCGGTACAGCAGGGGCTGTTGGTGCTCACCTTCGCCCTGCTCCTGAATGTAGGCTCCGTCTGGCGGTTCATCATGATCGTCTTCGGAGCCCAGGGGCGCTATCTGATGCCGACCACGGCCGCGATATCGATCCTCATTATGCTGGGCATGAGTCGCCTTCTGGCCGAGGGTTTGTCACTGGATCGCTGGAGGCCGGCCCTGGCGGCCCTCATGGGCAGCGGTCAATGCGCGATGGCGGCGATCTCCCTTTTCGCCTTCATCGTCCCGGCCTACGCGAAACCCGCGATCGTGCATGAGAGCGAACTGCCCAGGGATATGTCCCGCCTGAACCTCTCCTTTGGGCAGACACCCATCGAGCTCCTGGGAGGTCACATCGAGGCTGAGGGGGCCCACCCTGGCGACATCCTCTCCGTCAGCCTCTACTGGCGGGCGCGGCAGAAACCTGAAGAAGAGGCCCTGGCTTTCGTCCAGATACTCGGGCGCGATAAGGAAGCGGTCAGCGGCGTGGACTGCTACCCCGGCAGGGGCACCTTCCCCCCGTCGCTGTGGGAAGCTAACGTGATCTACCGGGACCAGTACGAGCTCAGACTCCCACTCGACACGGAGGTGCCGACAGCCGCTGCGCTCTATGCTGGACTCTATGACGAGAACCGCACTCGCTTGCCGGTGACGCGTCCGCCGGACGATACGCCACTGGACATGATGTTGCTCGACCTCATTCCAGTACGCCCGATGGAGCCAGCCTCTGCCAAAGCCGCCCACGAGGTAGGGGCCCGACTCGATGGGGCGATCACGCTGGTGGGCTACGATGTGTCGGAGACCGAGGTGCACCCCGGGGAGGCAATCTCGGTCACGTTGGTGTGGCAGGCGGAGAAGACGCTGAACACCGACCACACGGTCTTCCTCCATCTGATAGACGAGCAGGAGTCCCTGATCTCCCAGAGCGACCACCCTCCGCTTGACGGCGCCTTCCCCACGTCGTTCTGGATACCCGAGGATGTCGTGCGCGATCCCCATCGACTTCAGGTGGAAAGGACAGCCCGGCCAGGCCGCTACCTCCTGATGGCGGGTATGTACGAATCCCAAACCCGACACCGTCTGCCCGCGTGCCTCGAGGAAGGGGCGCATCGTCCAGATCTGCGCATCGAGGATGATGCGGTCGTGATCGGGCACGTGACCGTCCGATGACTGGAAGAGGCAAGAGCCCCAAGCTCCCTCTGGGAGACCGGGTGGAGGCTGGTCCGCCGCGCAGCTGGCTTTCCAGACCAGCCATGATGGCGGCTGCGATAGTGGTCCTCTTCGTGCTGCTCGGCGTCCTGTACAGCCTCGTCACCCCCGTGCTTGAGGCCTCGGACGAGTTCAAACACTATCCCTACGTGCAGCATGTCCAGACACATCGTGAGCTGCCGGTCCTTGAGCCCGAGGTCTGCGAGGCGTCGCCCGACGACTGCGCCTGGCTGCAGGACGGGGGACAGCCGCCCGCCTACTACGCCATCATGGCGGCGGCCACGTCCTGGATTGATACCTCTGATCTCCCAAGCCTGCTGTGGAAGAACAAACACGCGTTCATTGGCAATCCCACCCAGGTGTGCAACAAGAACCTGATCATCCATCGACCAGAGAGGGAAGCTTTCCCCTGGAGGGGCTCCGTTCTGGCCGTCCGCGTTATCCGGCTTCTGACGCTAGCCTTCGGAGCCTCCACGGTGCTGGTGACGTACTCTCTATCGCGAACCCTTTTCCCGGAGAGGCCGACACTCGCCCTGGGAGCCGCGGCGCTGACGGCGTTCAATCCGATGTTCCTTTTCGTCAGTGCATCGGTGAACAACGATGCCATGGCTGCCCTCGTCGGAAGTTTCACCCTCCTCGTCATTGTGCGCGTCGCTAAAGGAGGCGAGTCGGGCCGGTTCGGCAGACTGGGGCTTTGCAGCGCCCTCTTGGGGCTCCTGATCGGCGTCGGGGCATTGACGAAACTCAGCCTACTGGGACTGATTCCCGTAGCGGGTCTGGTGGTGGCAATTCGTGCCTGGGAAACACGGAGCCACGAAAGGCCGTCTCATCGATTGCTCCGGATTCTTGGCTATGGAGTGATCATGGCGCTGGTGGCAGCCGCAGTGAGCGGATGGTGGTTCGTGAGGAACTGGAGGCTCTACGGCGATCCCACCGCGCTCAACGTCTTCATCGCCGTCCAGGGCACCCGGGCTCAACCACCCAACCTGCATGATTGGCTGGGCGAGTTTGGGACGTTCCGCTGGACCTACTGGGGGCTCTTCGGGGGCGTCAACGTGATGGCCCCGCGGGCCGTCTACTGGCTCTTCGATCTCCTGTCCCTGCTGGGTCTGGCGGGTTTCTTGATCTGGGTCGGACGACGATGGCAACGGGGATTCAAAGCCCCTGACCGTGCCGTGATGATACCTGCACTCTGGGGCCTGATCCTCTTCGTCTCCGTGCTGCGCTGGACGTGGATCTCGCCCGCCTTCCAGGGGCGGCTCGTCTTTCCCGGCATCGCGGGCATCAGCTCGCTCATGGCCCTGGGATTCCGGCAGTGGGCACCAGAGCCGGTGCGGCCGACCGTGGGGACGGCCATCGGGGCGCTGCTGCTCATCATCGCCGGCCTGCTGCCCTTTGTGGCCATCGCGCCGGAATACGCACGCCCAGAGTCACTGGAGCTCTCGGATGTGCCGGAGTCTGCACGTGTTGAGCCCAAAGAGTTGGAGGACGTTGCCCGGGTGGTGGGCGTCGAATACGAACCGCAATCACTGGACGCCGACAATCCCCGGGCATTTGTTGACGCCGTCGTCTATTGGGAGGCCATGACCTCCACCCCAACGGACTACGTGAGTTTCGCGCGTCTGCTAGGTCGGGGGCATGAGTTGGCCGGTCACATCAATCGACACCCGGCGTGCGGGATGGTCCCGACCAGCCTGTGGCATCCGGGCGAGGTCTGGCGCGACCCCTACCGCATCCCCGTGGCCCCGGACGCGCAGGCTCCCAGTCGCCTGCGTCTGGAGGTGGGACTCTACGACCCAAAGGCCAAGGCGACCCTCGGTGCAATCCCGGTGGGCTATGCAAAGCTGGCGCCACCGGATACTCAGCTTCGTGCCGAGCACCGCCTCGACGTGAAGTTGGCCGACGGCGTGACACTTCTGGGTTACGATCTCTCTCCCGCGACGGCCCGTGCTGGTGAGCCACTGACCGTGACCCTGCACTGGGAGGCCCGCCAGGCCCCATCCAGGGATTACCAGGTGTTCGTGCACCTGCTGGGGCAAGAGGACCGGCCAATAGCACAGGGGGACGGCCCACCGGTGACGGGAGACTATCCGACCTCGCTGTGGGAGGCGGGGGAGACGGTGGTCGATCTCCATCGCGTTGCCCTGCCGTCCGACGCGTCGGCCGGGCCGCACCGAATCCTGGTGGGTATGTATCACCTGGATACGATGGAACGTCTCCCGCGTGCGGACGGTGGCACCGCCGTCGAGATCCCGCTCTCTGTGAGCGCCGATCAAGGGTTGGACGAGGACTGAATCCATGACGAGTCAAGAGTGGCTCTTGCGCGTGTTCGCATCCCGCTATCGCTGGCTCTCGGCGCTGGCGGCGATCGTCCTGTGCGCCGTCCTGGCGATCGGTGTCGGCTTCCTCCTGTCGGAGGTCGGCCCGTTGCTGGCTGGAGCGGGCGTGGTCGCTCTGTTTCTGGGCATCTGGATGCTGCAGGATATCGAGGTGGCCTACGTGTCCGTCATCGGCGTCGTCTGCCTGCTCCCCTTTGCCTCATTTCCCTTCGACCTGGGCTTCACCCCCACCTTCCTCGACGCGGCGCTCGGAATCCTCTTCCTGGTCTGGCTGCTCCAAATCGCGGGCGGCACAGACGACAACCCGGTGACTACGCCACTGGGCGGGCCGGTCCTCGCCTTCATCCTTGTCGCGGTTGGTGCGTTCGTCTTCGGATTGCGCCACGTGCCGCTTGCGTTGGGGTTCCTGCAGACATACCTCCGCCGGTTCGCCGAGATGATGCTGAGTGTGGCCCTCTTCTTCGTCGTGGTGAATACGGTGCGGAGCGAGGAACGACTAAGGCGGGTGCTGCTCGCCCTACTGGTGGGCAGCTTTGTCTCCGCGCTGCTGGGCGTGGCGCTCTACATCGTGGCCGACCAGATCTCTCGCGATTTGGTGATCCAGGCATTATCGGCCTTGGGCCGCATCGGATACCCAACTGGACCGGGTGTCCTACGGTACATCCGGGAGAACCCGGAGCTGCCGCTGCGTGCCACATCGACGTCCGTAGACCCCAACGTGCTCGGGAGCCTGCTCAACGTCAGCCTCGCTATCACCCTTCCTCAGCTCTTCGTGCAGCGCCCCTTGATGCGCCGCCGCTACCTGATTCCTATGTTGGGTGTGATGGCCATCTGTTTGGGATTGACCATGAGCCGTGGATCCATGGTGGGCCTCGGAGCTGCGCTGGTCATCATGGCAACGCTACGATACCGGAAGATCTGGATTCTTCTGGGCGGGGCGCTGGTGCTCATGCTCCTCCTCCCGCAGACTCAAGCACTGGTCTCCCACTTCCTTGAGGGATTCATGGTGGAGGATCTGGCCACCCAGATGAGGATGGGAGAGTATCGGGACGCGCTCAAACTCATCCGCCGGTATCCCGTCCTTGGGGTAGGTTTTGCCGGATCTCCGGACGTCGACACCTACATTGGGGTCGCGAATCTCTACTTGTTGATGGCCGAGACGGTGGGCCTCGTAGGCCTGACAAGCTTCCTAGTCGTCATCGGCACCCTCTTGGTGCGCTTCTGGCGAACGCGGGAGCTGGCGGAGGGGACCGAACTCGAGGCATACTGGTGGGGCCTGCACGCCGGCCTAGTGGGGGCTTTGATGGGCGGCGTCTTCGATCACTACTTCTTCAATCTCGACTTCCACCATTCAGTGACACTGTTCTGGCTGGTCGTCGGCCTGGCGACAGCCGCGACGGAGTTGATCCACCGACAATCGACACATGGCTCGTCCATCGAGCCCTCCTGACCAGCCTGCGGACAGGCTGCGTTGGACACTGACGCGGCGACAGCTTGCATAGCCCCCTCAAATCCCCGTTTATTCGCCCGCAACCTCTTGCCGTGTTATAATCCCTTCAGCTTGACGTTAAGGTCGCGACAGGGCTCTCAGACCCAACTGTCGCCCATAGAACCACACGAGGGATATTGTTGTTTGACAATTTGTTCAATCTGAACCGGCTGATTACGCTGGGGATTCTCTTTCTGACGAGTATGCCCATCCACGAATGGGCCCACGCCTGGGCAGCCTACCAACTGGGAGACGACACAGCCGCCCGACGAGGGCGTCTGACCATCAATCCGTTAGCCCATCTCGATCCCGTCGGGACGGTATCATTGGCCATATTCGGATTCGGTTGGGGCAAGCCCGTGCCCGTCAATCCTTTCCGTCTGCGCGGGGAGAGGCGCAAGAGTCACGCGCTGGTGAGCGTCGCCGGTCCCCTCTCGAACCTGGTGTTGTCGATGCTGGCCGCCATACCCTTCCGTCTCGGCTGGCTAAGCCTCTTTAGAAGCTCCTCAAGGATCAGCCTGCAGGGCATCCTGATCCAGTTCATCAGCATCAACCTGGCCCTGATGGTCTTCAACTTGATCCCCTTCCCACCGCTGGACGGCTCGCGCGTCCTCGCGTGGCTCCTCCCGCGGGAGTGGGCCAACAAACTGGAGGACCTGGAGCGTTTTGGGGGGCCTGGGCTGATGTTAGGGCTCTATCTACTATCGAGGTTGGGCATCCTCGGCCTCATCATGAATCCGCTGATGAACTTCATGTTCCGAGCCCTGCTGGTGTACTAGCAGCCCGGAGCCGACGTGAGGTTCATCGGCGCTGTCCGTTATCGCGTGGACCAGTTCGTGCGAGCGCTGACAGCGCGCCGGGCGATCTCGCCAGGGAGGGTGAGCCGTGCTACCAGGGTTCTTCCGCCCGAGGCCCGGTGCCTGTTCGCTAGACAAGCGCCTCAGGATCAGCGCCACGCCCTGGAGGTCTACGAAGCCCTGCTGGGAGGAGGCCACGTCAACGAAGACCTTCTGGCGGCAGCCCTGCTTCACGATGTCGGCAAGGCCGCTGGTCTCCTCACTCCCTGGCAACGCGGCCTCCTCGTGCTCGTGGAGAAGGTCGCACCCTCGTTGCTGGACCGGGACAAAGGGGCCGTGAGAGGGGTCAACGCAGGTCCAGCCGCCACGTACCGCGACCATGCGGAGATCGGCGCACGGTGGGCAAGAAAGACGGGCTGCTCGCCTTTGACGGTCGAACTTGTCAGGTCTCACGAGCGGAAGGTAACGGTCTGTGAGACGGAGCGCGATCGCTTGCTGCGTGCTCTTCAGGCAGCAGACGACGCGAACTAGGGCTTAGCGTTAGAGAATGAGACGTCGGAACCGGATGTCCCGAGACCCAGCGGCCTCAAGTGACATCCCGCGGCGCCTCTTGATCGAGGAGATGGAACAATGAGTACCAGTCGCATTGCGATTGTGGGAATCAATCTGGTCAGCGCGTCTATGGCCTACGCGCTTCAGGGCCGTGAGGAGTCTCTCGAGATCGTGGGCTTCGACGAGGACCGGGCTATCGCCGACCTAGCCAAGGTCCGCGGGGCGCTTGACGACATCCGCCGCAAACCGGAGGCGGCCTGTGAGGGAGCGGAGCTCGTCATCGTCGCTCAGCCCCTCGCGAAAATCCGGGACACGTTTGCATCGATCGGGCCCCACCTGGCGGACGGCGCCGTCGTCACCGACACGGCGAGACTGAAGGCCCCCGTACTCCGGTGGGCAGATGAGACCCTTCCGAAGCACACGTCGTTTGTTGGTGGTCACGTGATCCTCAACCCCGCTATCGTGGGGCTGCGGGCGCTGGAGGGACTCAAGGATGCCGAAGCAGATCTGCTGCGCGAGGCTCTCTACTGCTTCACTGCATCTCCCAGCACGCCGAGCGAGGCGATCAATGTCTGCTCCTGGCTCGCCTACGCAGTCCAGGCCAACCCCTTCTTCATCGACGTCAGGGAGCACGACGGCCTGCTGGCAGGCATCGAGGGACTACCGGACCTGCTCACCATCGCCCTCCTTCGCACGACCGTGGATTCACCCGGCTGGAAGGAGATGCGCAAGTTCGCCGGGCGCCGCTTCGCCAGCGCCACCGAGGCTATCGAGGACGTCCCCTCTCGACACCCGTCGCTCTATCTCAATCGAGACAACCTGCTTCGACGACTAGACGCTCTGATTGATGAACTGACTCATCTTCGTGGTCTTCTGGTCAAGGCGGACGAAGAGGCTTTGGAGGACGTGGTACGGCAGGCGGCAGAGGGTCGATCTCGATGGATGAATCAGCGTCGAAAGGGAATGTGGTCGGAGGATGGCACCTTCGACAGACGGGACATGCCAGGGGCTGCCAAACAGCTCGGACAGATGCTTTTCGGCAGCCTAGGTTCTCGCCTCCAGCGAGGTCCCGGGGAATCCGACGAGGACTAGACCGGCGCGCACCCATTCTCGACGCGTCCTATCACGACCGGCGCCTTGAGCCAATCATACCGCATTCTGATGGTTGCCCCGACGTCCTTCTTTCTGGACTACGGGTGTCACGTACGGATCCTGGAGGAGACCCGGGCCCTTCAGCGATTGGGCCACCGGGTAACGATCGTCACGTACTACCTGGGGCGTGACCTTCCAGATCTCGATATCGTGCGCACGAGAGCGACGCCGTGGAGGTCCAACTACGAGGTCGGGTCGTCGCTCCACAAGATCGCCTTCGATGCCTTCCTGGTGTGGACCGGCTTGGAGACCGTCCTGAGGCACGATTACGACCTGATCCATGGACACCTCCATGAGGGCGCGCTGATCGGGCGCCTGCTCAGCGGGCTGAAGGGGCTTCCATTGGTGGCGGACTTTCAAGGTAGTATGACGAGCGAGATGGTGGACCACCATTTCCTGAATCCCGAAGGGGCCTGGCACCGCTGGGCGAGACTCCTGGAACGGCGCATCACGCAGATGCCAGATGCCATCGTGTCCAGCACCAGCGCGACAGCCCTCCTCCTCAAGCAAGACTTTGAGTGCCGTGAGGAGACGGTCCACGCCCTGCCCGACTGTGTCAGCCTGGAGTTCTTTCATCCTCGCGCCATAGACGCCGCGGTCCTGGCACAGAGTCGCGCGGCCCTACACCTCCCGGATGATCGACCCATAGTCGCCTATCTCGGGCTTCTGGCCGACTATCAGGGGACGCCCCATCTCCTCCGGGCTGCCACCCATCTGATGGCCTGGGAGACCCCGTTCCACCTGTTGATGATGGGGTTTCCGAGCGTTGAGAGATACCGGGATATGGCACGGGAGCTAGGCATCGAGGAGCACGTGACCTTCACAGGGAAGGTGCCGTACGAGGACGCCCCTAGACACCTGGCGCTGGGCGATATCGCAGTGGCGCCGAAGCTCTCGACGACCGAGGGCGCGGGCAAGATCCTGAACTACATGGCGATGGAGCTGCCCACCGTCGCTTTCGACACGCCCGTCAGCCGGGAGTACCTGGGATCACTGGGCGCGTATGCGAGCCCTGTGGGCGACTCAAGGGCTCTCGCCAGGGCTATGCACGAGTTGCTCAAGCTCCCGCGCCCTGAACGACGAGCGCTCGGGCGGAGGCTGCGCGCCCGAGCGAGCGCCCACTTCTCCTGGGAGCGCTCCGGGCAGCGGCTGTTGGAGATCTACCAGTCTCTCCTCGGCGAAACAGAGGCTCCGAGACGAGCAGCCGGGAGCGTAGAGATGCAGAGGGACACGTGAGCGGAAACCAGTTCTCCAGAAGCATAGGTGGTCGGCTCCGCGAGCTCTGGACGTATCGCGAGCTGATTCGCAATCTTGTGGTACGAGACTTGAAGGTTCGCTACAGGAATTCCGTGCTGGGGATTGTGTGGTCTTGGGCGAATCCACTGCTGATGATGCTGGTGTTCACGGTTGTCTTCAATTTCCTGTTCATCCGCTCCGATCTCGAACACTACCACGTCTTCCTTCTTTCGGCGCTCCTGCCGTGGCAGTTCTTCTCACAGGCAGTCATGGAGGCGACGAACAGCATCGTTGGGAACGCCCACCTCATCAAGAAGGTCTACTTCCCGCGAGAGGTACTGCCCATCTCGATTCTCCTGTCGAACCTGGTCAACTTCGTGATCGCGCTGCCCGTCTTCTTTGGTCTGGCTCTGGTCTCCGGGGCGAGGATAACGCCCTGGGCCCTCTTGCTGCCGATACCCATCCTTGTGCAAATGGCTTTCGCCCTGGGCATATGCCTGATGCTTGCCACGCTTAACGTCTTCTACCGCGACACCCAGATCATCCTGAGCGTATTGATGCAGGCATGGTTCTTTCTCACGCCCGTCTTCTATCCCATCACACAGATAGGCGAGGAGAAGACGATTTTGGGGATCACGTTCGACGCGCAACTTTGGCTCAGACGCCTGAATCCTATGGCGTCGGTGATCGCCTCCTATCGAGACCTGCTCTACCGGGGGACCTACACGGGACTCGATTTCTTGCTTCGCACCGCCGTGACATCCCTCGTCGTACTCGCGGTTGGGTATGCGGTCTTCCTGCGCTACAGCCCCCGTTTCGGCGAGGAGGTCTAGCGCCGGGCGCCGCCGGGCCTATGAGCACCGCGGGGGTCTCGTCGACGGCTGAAGAAACACACCGTGCCTTTGCCGATGTGGTGGTCTTCTCTCCAGCGAAGGCCTCGGAAAACGGACCCGCTTTCACGTACCACGTGCCCGAGGAACTCATCGGACAAGTCGGTATCGGCTCCCTGGTCGTGGTCCCATTCCGAGCCCGTCGGCTCTACGGCGTCGTTGTTGGCCTGAGCAGGGATCCGCCTGCTGTTGACACCCGCCCGGTAGGATCGCTAGTCGATCCCGACCCGGTGCTGACGCCCGAACAGATCGATTTGGCCGGGTGGATGAGGGACGAGTACGTCGCCTCCCTCTATGAATGCCTCGAGCTGATGCTCCCTCCCGGGATGATAGGCCATTCCGACGTACGGGTCGCCCTCAACGACCGGGCCGAGCCGGATGCTGCCAACACCGACGCGCAGGGGCAGCTCTTGGAGTTGCTCAAACGTCGGGGCCGGCTCACAGGCAATCAGTTGAACGCTGCGCTGCCTGGCGTGGATTGGCGTACAGCCTCGCGACAGCTCGAGCGCCGGGGCGTCGTCACGCGAGAGTCCTTTCTCGCCGCGCCGTCGGCCGGGCCGAAGCTCGTGGAGCACGTGCGTCTGGTGCCGGAGGTGGATCTTGCCCAGGCGACGAAGGGACTGAAAAGTGCATGCTACCCTCCGATCCTGGATCTCCTCAAATTCGAGAGGGCGCCGGTGCCGGTGAGCTGGGTCTACGAGGAGACCGACTGTGACAGGTACCACCTCAAGAAGTTGGAGGAGCGAGGAGCCGTCGTGTTCTCCAAGAGGGAGGTATGGCGGGACCCGCTGGCCGGCGACGTCTTCGTCACCACGGAGCCACCGCCGCTGACGTCGGACCAGCAGGCCGTGTGGCGAGCGATCAAGCAAGGTATCGACCGAAGGGCGCGGCCCGGACCACTTCGTGATGCAAGACACGCGTCGAGCCACAGCAGGACGCCCGGTTCCTACTTGCTCCACGGGGTGACGGGCTCGGGCAAGACCGAGATCTACCTCCGCGCCGTGGACGAGGTCCTTCGCCAAGGGCGCAAGGCTATCATTCTAGTTCCGGAGATATCGCTGACGCCTCAGACGGTGGCTCGCTTCGCGGGCCGCTTCCCGGACCGTGTGACCGTTCTCCACAGTGCCCTTACGGACGGCGAGCGTTATGACACCTGGCGAAGGGCGCGAGAGGGGCTCGTGGACGTGGTGGTCGGCCCCCGTTCAGCTCTATTTGTGCCCCTCTCCCCTCTCGGTCTGATCGTGCTGGACGAGGAACACGACGACAGCTACAAACAGGTGGCCCCGCGTCCGCGTTACCACGCCCGAGATACGGCCCTTGAGCTCGGTCACCTGGCGGGAGCAACGGTGATTCTTGGCTCGGCCACACCCAGCCTGGTCTCATACTACAGAGCCGCCCAGGGCGAGTTCTCCCTGCAGGAGATGCCCCGGCGCATCATGGGGCACACCCGCCGGCTGCAGGAGCTCCAGGCCCGACACCATCTGGCGATGACGCGCTACCGCTCCCTGAGCAGCGAGAGCAGCAAGGCGCGTTATCTACCCTTGCCGCCCGTCCAGGTCGTGGATCTCCGCGCGGAGCTGCGGGCCGGTAATCGATCTATCTTCAGCCGGCCACTCCAAGAGGCCATTGATGGGGCGCTGCCGCGCGGAGAACAGGTGATCCTATTCCTCAACCGCCGGGGGAGCGCCACCCACGTGCTATGCCGTGACTGCGGTCACGTGGTTCGCTGCCCCCAATGTGATATTCCACTGACGTACCACCGCCCCGGGGCACAGCTGATCTGTCACCACTGCAATCACCGTGAGCCCCAGCCTGAGCGGTGTCCTGAGTGCGGAGGCACCCGCATTCGGTACTTCGGCCTTGGCACCCAGAAGCTTGAGAATGCCGTGCGCGACCGGTGGCCAGAGGCGCGTCTGCTGCGCTGGGACCGGGACACGGCTCAGACCCACGAGGCCCACAGCACAATCCTTGAACGTTTCTCGAGCGGAGCCGCCGATGTTCTCGTGGGGACACAGATGATCACCAAAGGCCTGGATCTCCCTCTGGTCACGGTGGTCGGCGTCATCTCAGCGGACACGGCGCTCAACCTGCCGGACTTCCGGTCCAGCGAGAGGACCTTCCAACTGCTCACCCAGGTGGCGGGAAGGGCGGGCCGTGGGCTCCTGGGCGGCCGGGTCGTCATACAGAGCTACCACCCACACCACTACGCTATCGTCGCCGCCTCGACGCACGACTACGATGGGTTTGCGGATCGCGAACTGTCCTTCCGGCGGGAACAAGGCTACCCTCCCTACAGCCGCCTGGCCAAGCTGACCTGCGAGGACGAGGACTACTACCGCGCCGAGTCGAGGTCGCAAACACTCAGCACAACGCTGCGCCAGGGCCTGGCGCGGTCTGGATGGCCCACGACCAATCTCATCGGTCCGGCCCCTCCGTTCTTCGCACGCCTCCGAGGCCGCTACCGCTGGCAGATCCTGATACGTCATCCAGACCCACCGGCATTCCTCAGCCGCGTTGACATACCTCCAGGCTGGCACGTCGAGGTGGATCCTGTTGACGTGCTCTGAGAGGGGCAGGCCGTGGACCTTTTGCAGAGCGGGGACGCGTGCTATAATCGCTCTGCCAGCCCGGATGCTCCTGATAGACGCCCTGCGCGTCTAGAAAGCTGTGAAGTTGCTATGCGGATCTACCTCGACAGTGTTGGGTGTCGTCTCAACTGGAGCGAGATCGAGTTGCTGGCCCAGGAGCTGGCGAGGGCCGGGCATACGATCGTGGCCAGCGCAGCCGAAGCCGATACCATCGCCGTCAACTCGTGTGCCGTCACCGCCCAGGCCGAGCGAAAGACGCGGCACGAGATGCGCTCCCTACATCGCGACAACCCTCAGGCTCGGCTTGCCATCATGGGATGCTACGCAACTCTGCGGCCGGAGACCTCGGCCCGACTCCCCGGGGTCCGCTGGGTGATTCCCAATGCGGAGAAAGAGCGCGCGGGTGACCTGCTCACGAATCTTGCGCAGTCACCCGGGCGTCCTGGCGAAGCGGGTGAGACCCTGGAGACCATGCGAACCAGGGCCTTTGTCAAGGTTCAGGACGGCTGCGACAACCACTGCACCTACTGTATCGTTCGCTCGCTGCGTGGACGGTCTCGAAGCCGCCTAATGGCCGACGTGGTCCACGAGATTCAGATGCTGGTGGAGAAAGCTGATGCCCGCGAGGTAGTCTTGACAGGTGCGTGTCTCGGGGCGTACGGGCAAGATCTGGGGTATCCCGAAGGACTGCGATCCCTGGTCGAAGCCGTCCTGGCCGACACCGACGTGCGGAGGCTTCGGCTCTCCTCCCTGGAGCCATGGGACATCCAGGAGACCCTCTTCGATCTCTGGGACGATTCCCGTCTCTGTCGACAGTTCCACCTCCCGCTCCAATCCGGGTGCGACGACACGCTCCGGCGCATGGGACGCCGCATCACGACGGAAGCATTCTCGCGACTCGTGGCGGCCGCCCGCGACCAGATCCCCGAGGTGGCGATCACCACCGACGTGATGGTGGGCTTTCCTGGAGAGAACCAGGCGGCCTTCGACACAAGCTACGCCTTCGTTGAGAAGACAGCCTTCGCCAAGATCCACGTCTTCCCGTACTCCAAACGACCCCACACCCCAGCCTCAAGGCTCCCCCATCACATCGCTTCCCAGGTGAAGGAAGACCGAGCCCGAAAGATACGAAATCTAGCGCGCCGCCAACGATGCCGGTATCGACTTCGCTTCCTGGGTCGAGAGCTGCCCGTGCTCTGGGAGAAACAACGGCAGGACGGTCACTGGACCGGCTGGACAGACAACTACCTCCGCGTCGTCGCAGATGCCGAGCAAGATCTCATGAACCAGATCACCCAAGCGCGCATTCTGAGTGCCGAGAAGGGCCACTTGAGAGGAGAGGCTGTCTTATGACGACCTGTGTTTTCTGTCGCATCGCCTCGGGCGAAGAGTCAGCGCGCATCGTCTATGAAGGGGAGTACGTGACGGCCTTTCGGGATCAGAACCCCCAGGCCCCTACGCACATCCTCATCCTACCGAATGAACACGTGGAAAGTGTCGACGCGGTCGAATCAGGAGATGAGGTTTGGTTGGGCAGACTCTTCCTCGTGGCACGCCAGCTGGCCGAGGACGAAGGCCTCGACTCAGGCTACCGTCTGGTGGTCAACACCGGGGCGGAGGCCGGTCAATCCATCCACCATCTCCACATGCATCTACTGGGCGGGCGCCCTCTGAGTTGGCCCCCGGGCTAACGGCGGGGAAGAGAGCGCACACAGCTTCCCGAGCGGTGGCTGATCACCATCTTGGGACACGGCCTTAGATAAGCCCCCTCTGCGACCGCAGCTGAGCTTGAGTTCCCGCATATTCACTGCCGGCCACTCGATACGTGGAGGCAGCCGACCAGCAAGAGAGGTGAACAAAAGTGCGGATCGAGACAAGGAGAGACCCAATGACGGACTATCGGATCCGTGAGCATCCCATCCTCGCGGCCGAAGAGGAAGAGGCCGTCGAGTTCACCTGGCAGGGTGAGACCCTGACGGGGCACGCGGGTGAGACCATCGCATCGGCCCTGTTCGCCAACGGCATCCGCATATTCGGGCATCACCATAAGGACGGCGCCCCCCAGGGCATCTTCTGTGCCAACGGGCAATGTGCTCAGTGCCTGGTGATGGCGGATGGCATCCCCGTCAAGTCGTGTATGGCACCCGTGCTTGCCGGGATGGATGTCCAGCCCATGGACGGACGGCCGACCCTGCCTGACATTCAGAGCGCGCCGGAGACTCACCCCATCGGAACGATCGACATCGAGTGCCTGATCATTGGCGGCGGTCCGGCCGGGCTTTCCGCGGCCATCGAACTGGGCAAGGCTGGCGTCCGGACCCTCATCGTCGACGACAAACACCGTCTGGGGGGCAAGCTGGTGCTCCAGACGCACAAATTCTTCGGATCGATTGAAGCTTGCTACGCTGGGACGAGAGGCATCGACATCGCCGAGAAACTCGAAGAAGAGGTGCGTGACTTCGAGAACGTGCAGGTCTGGCTGGACTCTACGGCCCTTGCCGTCTTCTCCGACAGAAAAGTCGGTCTGCTGAGGGAGGGTCACTATCTGCTGGTCCGCCCTCAGACACTTCTGGTGGCAACCGGGGCCCGGGAGAAGTCCCTGGCGTTCAAGGGGAACACCCTGCCCGGTGTCTACGGTGCCGGTGCGTTCCAGACGCTGGTCAACCGCGACATGGTGAAGTCGGCTGATCGGCTGTTCATCGTGGGCGGGGGGAACGTGGGCTTGATAGCTGGCTATCACGCCCTGCAGGCGGATATCAAGGTAATCGGTCTCTGCGAGGCGCTGGCTGAGTGTGGCGGCTACAAGGTTCACAAGGACAAGTTGAGCCGCCTGGGCGTCCCGATCTACACCTCCCACACCATCGTAAGCGCCAACGGCGAGAGTCGGGTCGATTCGGTCACCATCGCCGAGATCGACAACAACTGGGAACCCATCCCCGACACGGAGAAGACCTTTGCGTGCGATACAGTCCTCGTGGCTGTTGGGCTGGAGCCGGTGGACGAGTTCGTGGAGAAGGCAGAGACCTTTGGTCTTCCTGTCTACGCAGCTGGCGACGCAGAGGAGATTGCCGAGGCATCGGCAGCTATGTTCACCGGTCGGATTCGTGGCCTGGAGATCGCGAGAACGTTGGGGAGGGACGTAGGGGACATTCCCCCCGAGTGGCATCGGACCGCCGAGATTCTCAAGTCGAGGCCTGGCGCCGTCGTGACGGAGGACATCCCGGAGGGGGAGGAAGGTGTCCTGCCGGTCCTCCACTGTGCTCAGGAAATCCCCTGCAACCCTTGCACGTCCGTGTGCCCTCAGGAAAGCATCGTCATCGAGCGCAATGACATCCGCGGCCTGCCGCAGTACATCGGAGACGGATGTATCGGTTGCGAGCAGTGCGTCGCCGTCTGTCCGGGACTGGCGATCACACTGGTCGATTACCGTGACGACCGCTTGCGTCCCACAGTCACAATCCCCTACGAGTTCCCATCGGAGACCATCGACGCCGGCGACATTGTGACCGTGCTGGACACGGAAGGAAAGGTGCTTGGCAACGTTGAGGTCTCGCGTGTGCGCACCCCCCGGTTTGCCGACCGTGCCCTCCTCGTGCGAGTGAGAGCGCCCCGAGAGATCGCGAAACGGATCGCCGGCATTCGAGTCCAGGACCCCTGGGTCACGGAGGCCGAGGGACAGGCCGTTGAGCGGCTAGCGGACGACGAGATCATCTGCCGTTGTGAGCGGGTCACGGCGGGGGAGATCCGGGAACTGATTCGGTCTGGTGTGCGCGACATGAACTACATCAAAGCCGTCACTCGGGCCGGGATGGGAGCCTGCGGCGGCAAGACGTGTACCACGCTGATCGAGCGGCTTTTCCGCGAGGAAGGGATCGAGCTCGAGAGCATCGAGGAGAACACACAGCGTCCGCTCTTCATGGAGGTCCCCCTCGGGGCTTTCGCCGGGGTTAGCGCGGGGGAGAGACCTTCCGAACACGTGCTGGTCACCCACGCCACGGACGCACACGAGGGAGGCATGTAAGCATGACCACCAAAGTCTACGACGCCGTGATCATCGGTGCGGGGAGTGTGGGACTGCCGACAGCTCTCTCTCTAGCCGAGGCAGGCCTCCAGCCCCTGGTCATCGACCAATTCGCCAGTCCTGGGCAGGGGTCCAACAAGGCTGCCATCGGCGGCATCCGAGCCACGCACTCAGCCAGGTCCAAGATTCGCCTATGCATCGAGTCGCTTCAGGTCTTCTCCACATGGGAAGAGACTTACGGCGATGACATCGAGTGGCACCGGGGCGGCTACTCCTTCGTCGCCTACCGCGAGCGGGAGGAACAAGCCCTGAAGGACCTGCTAGACGTCCAGCATGGCTTCGGGCTGGAGATCAAGTGGCTGAACCGGGACGATCTGCTCGACGTCATCCCTTCGCTGAACCGGAATAACCTGATCGGCGGTACCTACTCACCCAGCGACGGCTCCGCGTCCCCGCTCCTCAGTGCTCACGCCTTCTACAAGCGTGCTGCGGAGCGCGGAGCACGATTTCACTTCAACGAGAGAGTCACGGGCATCATTACGCGACGGGGCAAGGTTGTTGGCGTCCGGACGGACCAGGGAGGATACGCGACGGAGACAGTCATTAACGCGGCTGGAGCGTGGGGTCGACAGGCGGCCCGGATGGCAGGGCTCGACGCGCCGGTGACCCCGGACAGCCACGAGGCAGGCATCACAGAACCGGTGAGACGGTTTCTCGAACCTATGGTCGTCGACCTGCGCCCGGCTGAGGGCTCGAAGAACTACTACTTCTATCAGCACGGAACCGGAGCCCTGGTGTTCTGTATCACCCCCGAGCCCCCCATCGTAGGGACCGATCGCCGAGAGACTTCAGATTTCCTGCCCATGATAGCGCCGCGGATGGTCGGCCTAATGCCGAAGCTCGCGAACATTCGAGTTCGCCGAACGTGGCGCGGGCTCTATCCCATGACGCCCGATGGCTTCCCCATCGTCGGACGCTCCAAGGGACTGGAGGGCTATATCTTCGCCGTCGGCATGTGCGGTCAGGGTTTCATGCTCGGGCCCGGCCTGGGATCTGTGCTCTGCCGTCTGGTCCAGGAGGACCTGACGCCGGAGGATGAGGAAACGCTTGAGGAGCTCAGTCCCTATCGGGAGTTTGGTGCCGAAGAGAAGCTTAAGTAGCTTTTTGTAGAGCGAAGAACGATGATCAACGCACGGTGAGCCAGCGGGCTCGCCCTCCGACGCTTGGGGCTGACTGGTGAGAGTTGTCGCGGTTTATCGGGAGGAATGCCCACTTGACACCTTCAAGTGTCGTGAATATAATCGAAATTAACCAGCCGCATACCCCGCCACGGTACAACCCTTCTCCCGGGGGCTTCGTAGTCAAGATCGAGAAGGAGCACCAATGGCCATCCTGGAAGTCGAGGACATCCACACCTCCTATGGCGACATGCAGGCACTCTTCGGGGTCTCCCTGACGGTCGATGAGGGTGAGATCGTAACGATGATCGGTGCCAATGGAGCTGGCAAGACCACCACACTCAAGTCCATCAGCGGCCTCCTGTCCCCACGATCTGGGCGTGTGAGGTACCGAGGCGAGGAGATTCAGGGCACTCCGGCTCATCGACTGGTCACAAAGGGACTCGTGTTGGTCCCGGATGGGCACCAGGTCTTCCCCACCCTCACCGTCTTGGAGAATCTCAAGATGGGGGCAATCACCCGCAGGGATCAGAAAGCCGTCCAGGAAGACCTGGAATGGGTATACTCCGTGTTCCCTCGCCTGGAGGAGCGGACGACTCAGTTTGCCGGGACCCTCAGCGGTGGCGAGCGTCAGATGCTCTCTATCGCCCGCGCCTTGATGAGCGATGTGGATCTTCTGCTTCTCGATGAGCCCTCCATGGGACTGGCCCCCTTTCTCGTACAAGAGATCTTCGACGTTACGCGGAAGCTGAACGAGGAAGGCATGACCATCCTCATCGTGGAACAGAATGCCCGTATGGCATTCTCGGTCGCCGAGCGTGGCTACGTGATCGAGTCCGGTCATGTTGTTCTGGAGGGATCGGTCGAAGAACTGAGGGCGGATCCCCAGGTTAAAGCCGCCTACCTGGGCGGCGCGTAGCTCCACCCCTAGAACCGGAGCAGCCTTGAGACTCGCCCCCAACATGGTGGAGCGACCATCCAATGGTTCCGGAGACGCAGGCAAAGAAAGGAGGTGGTGCCGAACCAGAAGCGAGACGATCGCCTCGAACTGTCAAGCGTCAACGAACGACGCTGAGAGAGCGTACAGTAGAATCCACGAGGAGGTAGGAAGTGAAGACCCTGCACAAGCTTGTTGCGCTACTAGTGGTTGTCGTCCTCTTGCTCCCCACGACGGCCTGTGGGCAGCTGGGAGGCGGTGGTGGCGAACTGACGATCGGTGCGATCTTCCCCCTGACGGGCGCATCGACACATGAGGGTATTGATGAGCGCCGTGGCGTGGAGTTGGCGGTCGAGCAGATCAACGCGGATGGAGGCATCGACGGCCGTGACCTGAAGGTGATTTTCGAGGACAGCGAGTCCCGTCCCGAGGCTGGCACCGATGCCGCTCACAAGCTCATCGACGTCAACAAGGTCCCGGCTATCATCGGCATCTTCTCGAGCGGCGTTACCCTCCCAGCGGCAGCCTACGCCCAGGAGCAGGGCGTGGTAATGGTTAACCCGGGCTCCACGTCCCCTAAGTGTGCCGAGGTTGGCGACTACTTCTTCAGCACCATCGGCCTGGATCACCTGATGGGTTCCGAGCAAGCTAAGCTGGCGCTGGATGAAGGCTACACCAAGGCTGCCATCCTGGTACCGAACAACCCCTTCGGGATCGGGATGGAGGAATGGATGGTCAAGACCTTCGAGGAGAACGGCGGCGAAATCACGACCATCATCGAGTACCCGCTGGCCCAGACGGACTACCGAGCCGAGCTGCAGAGGCTATTCGAAGGGGATCCTGAGGCGATCCTCTACACGGCCTACGGCGAGGAGTCGAAGATCCTGACCAAGCAGGCGATGGAGATGGGCGCGGAAGCCCAGTGGATCGGTGGCTACTTGACCATGTGCACAGGCGTCGCCGACCCCCAGACTGTCGACGGGCACATCGGCCTGGAGCCAGCGTACCACATGCCGGCGGGTCAGGCTTTCACCGAGGCCTTCAAGGAGAAGTTCGGTGAGGAACCCGGCGGCCCCTTCAGCTACCTGGCGTACGATGCCGCGTGGCTGATCGCGCTGGCGATGCGGGAAGGGGGCACCGACGCGGAGTCCATCAAGAACACGCTCCCCGAGGTGGCGAAGGGGTACGATGCCGCCACCGGTGATCTTGAGTTCGATGAGAACGGTCAGCGCCTGGAGCAGCCGTACGACGAATTGATCTATACCGACGGTCACGTGGAGTTGTACAACCAGTAGAACTGAAGGCCGTGGGCAGCGCGCTCCTCGGGGCGCGCTGCCCTGTCGTCTATCTCATCCCCCTGCAACCCGCTCCTGACTTGGAGGAGGTCGACGTGCAAATAACGCAGCTTATCTTCAACATCCTGACTCGAGCCAGCGAGCTAGCTCTGATCGGCATCAGTCTGACCCTGGTGTATGATCTTCTCGATTTCGCCAGCTTCGCTCAGAATTCATTCGCCACGTTAGGCGCCTATCTCGCTCTGCTGTTCTCCGTAGGCCTCGGGATGCCCCTCATCCTGGCCGCCGTCCTGGCAGTCATCATCACCGGGATTCTGGGCATGCTCACCGATCGCGCGATCTTCCAATGGCTGCGGGAGAGCAGCGCGTTCATTCGGATGGTCGCATCCATCGGGCTGGCACAGGGCATCCGCAGCCTGGTACAGGTCTTCTGGGGCGGCCAGATTAAGGACTACGGCCTGGGTGTCCAGGAGCCGCTGACGATTCTAGGGGCCACAGTGACCCCGATCCGCATTCTGATCGTGGTCGTCGCCGGCGTCGCTATGCTCGGCTTCCACCTCTTCCTTCATCGGACGAATCTGGGGCGATCGATCCGCGCCACCTCGGACAATCGGGAGCTGGCCGAGGCAACAGGGATCGACACCGAACGCGTGGTGCTGTACGTCTGGTTCCTTGCGTGCGCCTTCGCAGCCATCGGCGGGATCCTGATCGGCCTGGAGACCCAGCTCCGTCCGAGCATGGGCCAGGTCATCCTCCTGGCGACCTTCTGTGTGGTCATCCTCGGGGGCATCGGCAACGTCTATGGGGCGATGGTTGGATCGCTGATTTTCGCAGCCGCCGAAAACATTGGCATTGCCATCAACATCGGCGGTTTCCAGTTCCCGGTGCGGTACAAGCCCGCACTGGCCTTCATCGTCCTCATCCTCACCCTCCTCATCCGACCTAGTGGCGTCCTGGGAAGAAAGGAGTCATAACGTGCTAGCATTTCTGATTCATTTCCTGGTTATGACGGGTATCTTCGCCATCGTAGCCCTCAGCCTGAACTTCCAGGTCGGCCTGACGGGTCTCTCCAACTTCGGTCAAGCGGCTTTCATGCTGATCGGAGCATACACATCGGCGATGATGTACATGGCGGGCGTGCCCTTTGTCTTCGGGGTGCTTGCCGGTATGGTCGTCTCGTCGATCTTCGCGTTAATCATCGCCCTGCCCTCCCACAACCTGAGGGCCGATTACTGGGCGATCGTGAGCATCGCAGCGGCCGAGAGCCTGCGCCTTTTCGTGAACAACGAGAAATGGCTGGCTGAGGGCCCGTTCGGAATTCGCGGCATCCCTCGCCCGCTCTCCTCGCTCTTCGGCGACAGTTACACCCTCTTCTATCTCGTGTTCGTGGTGGTCTGCCTGGCGGCAGTCTACTTCGCCCTGGAGCGACTGAACCGCTCGCCCTTTGGGAGGGTCCTGCGCGGCCTCCGCGAGGCGGAGGATCTCATGGAGGCCTTGGGCAAGGACGTCTTCCGCTTCAAGGCCCTGGCGATGATCGTCGGCGGCCTGGTGGCAGCTCTGGGTGGAAGTCTATACGCGCACTACATCACCTTCATCAGTCCTGAGACGTTTGCACCCGATGTGACGTTCTTGATCTGGACGATGATGATCGTCGGTGGTTCGGGCAATGCAAAAGGAGTCCTCCTTGGTGCTCTTGTCATCACCTTGCTCAATACCTCGACGCGACTCCTCAAGGACTACCTCTACCTACCCAGCAGCCTCGTGGCCGCCTTGCGGACGCTGTCGATAGGTGTCTTGACGATCGGGTTTGTCGTGGCGCGACCACAGGGCATCCTTCCAGAGCGTAGGCACGTGGTCTCCTATGGGAAAGAGGAGGGAGGCAGCTGATGCTAGAAATCAACGATATCCACAAGGCGTTCGGCGGCCTTCAGGCCTTGAGCGCTGTCTCTCTCAGCGTCAAAGAGGGGTCCATCACGGGCCTTATTGGGCCGAACGGGTCGGGCAAGACAACGCTCTTCAATGTGATCACGGGTTTCTACGAGCAGGACAGGGGCACCGTGGAGCTCCGGGGCAACTCCATCGGCGATCTCCCTCCCCACAGCATTGCCAATCGCGGCATGGTTCGCTCCTTCCAGATCCCACAGGTTCCTCGGGACATGACCGTGATGGAAAACATGCTGGTGGCTGGTCAGCGGCTGACGGGGGAGAATCCCCTGGCAGTCCTGTTGCGTTGGCCTGCCGTTCGGCGTCAGGGCAAGCAGCAAATCGAGCGGGCCGAGGCGTTGCTGGACCGGGTGGGGCTCCTGGATCAGCGAGATGAGGTAACCGGAAGTCTGTCCGGAGGTCAGGTCAAGCTTCTGGCCATCGCTCAGACCCTGATGACCGACGCCGACCTCCTCCTGTTGGACGAGCCCACAGCGGGCGTCGATCTAGCCCTCACGGATCAGATCATGGAGCTCCTCAAGGACATCCATGCTGAAGGGAAGACGATGATGATCGTCGAGCACAAGATGCGCGTGATCAGCGGCGTCTGCGAGTACGTCTACGTTCTCGACGCAGGAAAAGTGATTGCCTCCGGAGAGCCGACGGCCGTGCAGAACGATCCCCACGTGATTGAGGCGTACCTGGGTGGGGACGCCGCCTCGGGAAGCAGGGAGTGGGAATGACGTACGAGCACGTGTTCACCACCGTCGACACACACACAGCGGGTGAGCCGACCCGCGTAGTTGTCGGCGGCGTTCCGTTCCTGCCCGGCACCATGGCGGAAAGGCGCGAGCGGCTTCAGCAAGCATACGACACCATCCGTACTACGCTCTTGCACGAACCTCGCGGGCATGCAGACATGTTCGGCGCCATTCTGATGGCGCCGGCCTCCCCCGAAGCAGATCTAGGCGTGGTTTTCATGGACACAGGGGGTTATCTGGCAATGTGCGGGCACGGCTCCATCGGGGCCGTGGCCGCTGCACTCGCAACGGGCGTCGTCCCCGCCGAGGAGCCAGAGACAGACGTCGTGCTGGACACACCCGCAGGGCTGGTACGCGCCCGTGCTCAGGTGGAAGACGGTCGAGTTGGCGAAATCGCGGTGGAGAATGTGCCCGCCTTCCTGTACCGGCACGATCTCGAGCTTGAGCTCTCTTCGGGTCGGTTGACGGTGGACGTGTCATTTGGAGGGAACTTCTTCGCCCTCGTGCCCGCCGGGGAGTTGGGCCTTCCAGTGGAGCGGGCCAACCTCGCAGAGCTCACGGCCAAGGGCATGGAGATCCTGACAGCGGTCAACGAGCAGCTCGACGTGGTCCATCCCACGGCTCCCCACATCGACGCTATCGACCTGGTGGAGATCTATGAGGACAGACCACAAGACGACGTGGACTGCCGCAACGTCGTCATCTTCGGCGAGTCGCAGGCGGACCGGTCCCCGTGTGGCACCGGAACGAGCGCCAAGATGGCGGCATTGTACGCGAAGGGACATCTCGGGCTGGACGAGCCTTTTGTGAACGAGAGCATTTTGGGCACGCGCTTCACGGGCCGCCTGCTCCGAGAGACGAAAGTAGGAACCTTCGACGCGGTGATACCCGAGATTGCCGGTCGAGCCTACGTGACAGGCTTCCAGCACTTCGTCGTGGACCGTGACGATCCGCTCAAGTCCGGCTTCTTGCTGGAGGGAGGATCCCCGTAGGGCATCGGGCCCCGGGTTCCACATGCCTGCCGGACGAGATAGGAGAGGACCCTACACCGCCAGATCAACCAGTCTGGCGGTTTCGCTTTGATGGATCGGATGGCCCTTCGACACCTGCGCAGCCCCCGTGCTGCTGAGGGGGCCAGCGAAGACTCCGACAAGCTGGCTGTCGCCGCCCGGTTCTGAGCAAGGAGGTTTGGGGCACCAGGGACTGAGGTCATGTTGAGCGGAATCGTCTTTGACATCAAGAAGTTCTCGATACACGACGGCCCGGGGATTCGGACCACGGTGTTTCTCAAGGGTTGCCCCCTGCACTGCTGGTGGTGTCATAACCCCGAGGGACAGTTACTCGCGCCGGAGCTGATCCTGCGCCCTGGACGGTGTATCGGATGCCAGGCCTGTGTCGCTGTCTGCAAGCAGGGCGCTATCGCATCCGATGAGTGTGACATGACCACGGACAGGAGGCGCTGCACCCGCTGCGGGGCCTGTGTCGAGGTCTGCTACGCCGAGGCACGTGAGATGGTGGGCCGGGAGATGACCGTCGGCGAGGTGGTGGACGAGATCCTGCGTGACGCACCTTTCTATGATACGTCCGAGGGTGGCGTCACGTTTTCAGGGGGTGAACCGCTGTCCCAGCCGGACTTTTTGCGCGGTCTCCTGGCGGCTTGCCGCCGAGAGGGGGTTCACACCTGTCTGGACACCTGCGGCTTTGGACCCTGGACTGTGCTTGATGAGCTGCGGGAGGACGTGGACCTTTTCCTGTACGATCTGAAACTGGTTGACGACCAGCGCCACCGGGAGGTCACGGGTGTGTCCAACGAGCGCATCCTGGCAAACCTGCGTGCACTCTCCCAGCACGGTGAGCACATCCTTCTACGTGTGCCGCTGATACCGGGAATCAACGAGGATGAGTCGAGTCTTCGCGCCATCGGCACCCTCGCCCTCAGCCTTCCGGCCCTTGATGGAATTGACGTGTTGCCGTATCATGAGATCGGGCGCGATAAGTATGAGCGGTTGGGCAAGCATTGTCCTATGCCAGAGATCCAACCGCCCGGGCCGGAGAGGATTGAAGAGGTCCGGGAGCGTCTACGGTCCCGGGGTTTGAACGTGATGCCCGGATAGGTTAGATAGTGAGAGAGCAAGCTGCCACGTCTAAGATCTAACGGGGGGCGACATCTGCCCCACGTATTGGGAGGGCCGAGCCTATGGAAATGACTGAACGAGTTTGTCGACTGAGGGAGCAGAGCCGCGAGGCTGTCACCGCGCTCTCAGCCGAACGGGCCGAGCTCCTGACGGCGTTCTACAAAGAACAGCGACGACCGTTGTCGACGCCGGTGGAGCGTGCGCTGGCCTTCCGTCATCTGATGGACAGGAAGACGATCATAATCGCGCCAGACGAGCTGATCGTGGGAGAGAAAGGCCCCCGCCCGAAGGCAGCCCCCACGTACCCAGAGCTCTGCTGCCACTCCATGGAAGACCTCGATATTCTCGACTCACGGGAGAAGACGTCCTTCGCCGTCAGCGACGACGCCAAGAGGGTCTACCGCGACACGATCATTCCCTTCTGGGAGGGTCGGTCGATGCGAGACAGGATATTCGGTGAGATGACCGAGGCGTGGAAGGCCGCTTACGAAGCGGGGGTCTTCACCGAGTTCATGGAGCAGCGCTCCCCGGGGCACACTGTCCACGACGATAAGATATACAGCAAGGGGATGCTCGACTTCAAGCGGGAGATCACGCAGCAGCTGAGGGGTCTCGACTACCTGGGCGACCCAGAGGCCTACGACAAGCAGGAAGAGTTGACGGCTATGCGGATCTGTGCGGATGCCCTGGTTCGATTCGCGGAGCGTCACGCGGATCTGGCTATCGAGCTCGCCAGCCAGGAGAATGACCCTGATCGGAGGGCGGAATTGGACCGCATCGCCGCGATCTGCAGACACGTCCCCGCGCACGGGCCGCGTAGTTTCTGGGAGGCGATCCAGTACTACTGGTTCGTGCACCTCGGAGTCACCACTGAGTTGAATCCGTGGGATGCGTTCTGTCCCGGGCATCTGGATCAACACCTCTTTCCGTTCTACCGTCGGGACGTCGACGCGGGCACATTGACACGCGAAGAGGCCGAGGAATTGCTCCAGTGCCTTTGGATCAAGTTCGACAATCAGCCGGCCCCGCCCAAAGTAGGCGTGACGGCCGAGGAAAGCGGCACGTACACCGATTTCGTGCAGATCAACCTCGGCGGGCTGAGGCAGGATGGCTCCGACGGCTCCAACGAGCTCTCACACCTGATGCTAGACGTGATCGCAACGATGCGTCAGGTGCAGCCCAACCCATCGGTCCAGATCAGCAAGAAGAGCCCCAGGGGATTCCTCGACCACACTTGCCGGGTAATCCGTCAAGGAATGGGCAAGCCCGACGTGTTCAACTGTGACTTAATCGTTCAGGAGCTGGTGAGGCAAGGAAAGTCGATCGAGGATGCCCGAGCGGGAGGTACGAGCGGCTGCGTCGAGGCGGGGGCCTTCGGCAAAGAGAGCTACATCCTAACCGGCTATTTCAATATGCCCAAGGTCCTCGAGATCACACTCAACAATGGGGTTGATCCAAGGACCGGAGATGTGATCGGCCTGTCGACGGGTGATCCGACAACCTTTGAGACCTTCGAAGAGCTCTTCGACGCCTACCGAAAGCAGCTCCAGTACTTCATCGACGTCAAGGTCCGGGGCAACAATGTGATCGAGCGGCTCTTCGCTCGCGAACTACCGGCTCCGTTCCTCTCCCTTCTGACGGACGATTGCGTGGCGAGGGGCAGAGACTACCACGACGGGGGGACGCGCTATAACACCAACTACATCCAGGGCGTCGGACTGGGCACGATGAGTGACGCCTTGACTGCCGTGAAGTACCACGTCTTTGACCAACAGACGCTCTCCATGGGTGAGCTCCTACGGGCGCTCCAGGAGGATTTCGGCGGCAGCGAACGGTTCCGGCAACAGCTTCTAAACCGGACCCCCAAATACGGCAACGACGACGATTACGCAGACGCCGTGATGGTCGCCGTCTTCGAGGCGTATTTCAACGCCGTCGACGGGCGACCGACACCGCGCGGCGGCACCTACCGGGTGAACATGCTGCCCACGACGGTACACGTCTACTTCGGCTCGGTTGTGGGCGCCTTGCCCGACGGTCGGAGGGGCGGCAGCCCTATCTCCGAAGGAATCTCACCGGTCCAGGGAGCCGACCGCAAGGGACCGACGGCGGTCATAAGATCTGTCACCAAGATGGATCACGTTCGAACGGGCGGTACCCTGTTCAATCAGAAGTTCACGCCACAGGTGCTGGAGGGCGATGACGGCTTGGACAAGTTTGCCCGGTTGATCCGCACGTACTTCAATCTAGATGGGCACCATATTCAGTTCAACGTGGTGGATGCGGAGACGCTGCGAGCGGCCCAGGAGCACCCTGACGACTACCGGGACCTGATCGTGCGCGTGGCAGGGTACAGCGACTACTTCTGTGACCTGAGCCGGGCCCTGCAGGATGAGATCATCGCCCGGACCGAGCACAAGGGATTCTAGACCATGCGGCTTGAGCCGCGGCGCGGTCCTCGGCCCCGAAACCCGTCGCATGCCTCCATGTGAGAAGGCCCGGCGGACATGGCCGGGCCTTCTCCCTTCTTGGTCTGTCTGCGCGCGGAGTTCAGCAGCAGGAGTCGCTTGAACAGCCGCCGCACGTTCCACAGCCGCCCATCAGATCTGCGGCACTCGCTTCCCGAACGTCTACCACCTCCACCTCGAAGTGGAGCGTCTCACCCGCCAGCGGGTGGTTGAAGTCAAGCTTCACGGAATCGTCTCCGACCTCCGCGACGAAAGCCGTGGCTGTGCGTCCTGACCCATCCGAAACCTGGATCGGCATGCCGGCTTCGAGCTCCACGTCCTCCTGGAACGCGTCCCGCGGCACGTCCTGGCTGGCTTCTGGATTCCTCTCGCCGTATCCTTCAGCCGGTTCCACGACCACGCTCTTCTCGTCGCCCACCTCCATACCGTAGAGCGCATCCTCAAGTCCGGGTACGATCTGCCGCTGTCCCTGCACGAACTCGATCGGTTCTCGGTCCTCAGACGTGTCGACGACCTCATCATCTTCGAGGCGGAGCGTGTAGTCGAGGCAGACGATTCTCCCGTCAGCAATGTCCAAAGTCTGTTCAGTCACTGGTATCCTTTTGCCGTAATGGCCTGTGAGTCATCCGATAGCCTCCCTCAAGAGACCCTGAGCAGAAAAACAAAAACGCCCAGACTAGATCAGACACTGGGCGCTAGATCTTCATGCACCTTACCTAGGCAATGCCTGGACTATAGCGTGAGCCGTTATGCTTGTCAAGGCTGTTTTGGACAACAAGGATAAGAGTTCCATATGCAGTGGCGCTGTGGTCGCCAAGCAAGGACTCATAGCACTGTATGCGCCATCCGCGGGAAGGAAACACGGTCGGACCATGGCGGGCATTCTCTCTTTGGGACAGCGCACGCAGGCCGAGAAGCCGTAGGACTGCCCAGATGGGCCAGTGGCGATCTCACCTTGTGGACCCGCATCAGGCCGACACCTCCACTCGAACCGGTTTGCCAGCGGGTCCGGGCGTGCTATACTCTACCCTGGACTGGACGAGACGCCGGGCATTAACTTGGAGATAGACTGTTGGCACAAGATAGTAGGCTTCAGGAAGTGCTAGAGGAGTTCCGCGCGGTCGTGGCGGGTCGCAGCCGCGTGATCGACGCTATTCTTCCCCCCACTATCTTCCTCGTCCTGAACGCCGTGCTCGGCTTCACGGCGGCGAGCTGGGGTGCGATGGGCGTTGCCGTCGCGCTGGGTCTCGTGCGTCTCGTTCGGGGGGAACCCTGGGGCTACGCCGCCGGGGGGTTGGCCGCGACGGCGCTGGCCCTCTTGTCCGCCCTGGGGAGCGACCGAGCGGAGGGGTACTTTCTTCCCAATCTGGTCAACGGCGGACTGACGGCCCTGATTTGCTTGATCAGTGTGCTGATAGGGCGGCCCCTGGTGGCATTGAGCAGCCATCTAGCCCGGGGGTGGCCGCTGGCGTGGTACTGGCACCCGAAGGTACGTCCAGCCTACAGCGAGGTGACATCGGCGTGGGGGGTCTTCTTCAGCCTCCGCCTGGCCATACAGTGGGCGCTATTCCAGAGGGCGGGGGCAGCATCCCTCGGCGTCGTCACGGTCGTACTGGGGTGGCCAGCGACCATTGTGCTGCTGGTCGCAAGCTATCTCTACGGCACCTGGCGGCTGCAGACGTTGAACGGGCCCAGCGTTGAGGAGTTTGGGGAGGACGCCCCTCCTCCCTGGCAGGGGCAGCAGAGAGGCTTCTGAGCAGTCCCGTCGTACGCAGCCTCTTTGGAGAAGGGCAGTCGCCGACAACTTTCGCGTTCAAGAGGAGCACGTAGTGGGAGAACTTGCCGCTCTGGCGACCTCTTTCTGTTGGTCGCTTAACTCGATTCAGTTCACGTTCGCTGGCCGACGCGT
Organism: uncultured Anaerolineales bacterium; assembly: GCA_964542755.1. Taxonomy (GTDB): domain Bacteria; phylum Chloroflexota; class Anaerolineae; order B4-G1; family B4-G1; genus SKLM01. Next base: position 20,138 of record CAZIWL010000007.1, on the reverse strand, counting down.
CGGTTCTCGGGTCGTCAATCGGGTCCGACTCATTTTCGCCGTCATCTTTCTCTCGCTGACTCATCTGTTGGTCCGCGGCACCGTGTGGCCCATCGAAGCCGAGCTGTATCGCTGGGGTTGGCTGGGCGTCTCGGGCACCATCGGCCTCATCGTGGGCGATGGGTCTCTCTTTCACGCATTTCTGTTGATTGGGCCGCGGAAGTCCATGATGCTGATGACGCTGGTGCCGGTCATCAGTACGGTGGCAGCTTGGGCTCTGCTGGGAGAGATGCTGCTGCCCTTAGAGATCGCCGCCATTCTAATCACGGTGGCGGGCATCGCCTGGGTCGTGTCGGAACGCCAGCCGGACTCGCGGTCCGAGGACAACATCAAGGAAGCGGAGGACGCACGGAAAAGAACCCTGGGGGTGCTCCTGGGCATAACCGGCGCCACGGGTCAAGCCCTGGGACTGGTTGCGGCCAAGCGCGGCATGGTGGGCGACTTTCCCGCCCTCTCGGCCACAGTCATCAGGATGATCGTGGCAGCCACGATCCTATGGCTCATGGCCTTGCTTCGCGGCCAGATCGCACCAACGTTGCAGGCGTTGCACGACCCCCGTACCCGGATTTGGCTGGTCGGCGGGGCGTTCATCGGACCTTTCATCGGTGTCTGGCTGTCTTTGATCGCTGTTCGATCCGCCCCTGTGGGCATCGCCTCGACGCTGATGGCTCTGAGCCCCATCATTCTCATCCCCTTCGACCACTGGATCTTTGACGAGGCAATCACGGCCCGTTCCATCTTTGGGACCGTTGTGGCCCTGATCGGTGCCGCCGTGATCTTCACCACGTGACACCGCGTAGCGCGAGGCGAGACGAGGAGATATCATGACCGAGTTTCACCCCTTCGAGCTTGAGCGCATCATGTCAGACTGGGAACAGGCTGTCGAGTTCAATCTCTCCGAAAGCGGCGCCCATCCTCTGACGCTGCAAGAGTTGTTGAGCGACGGTTCGGACCTTGATGATCTGATGGCGACAGAGCTCAACTACCCCCACGTGGAGGGCACCCCGGAACTGCGGGAGCGGATTGCCGCCCTCTACCCGGGGGCTGGTCCAGACAACGTGCTCGTGACGGTTGGCTGCGCCGAGGCTAACTACATCACCGTCGAGACCATGCTCGACAGAGGCGATGAGATCGTGGTGATGCTTCCCAACTATCTGCAGATCTGGGGCATCGGCCACAATCGCGGGTACAGGGTGAAGCCGTTCCACCTACGAGAGGAGCAAGGATGGGCCCCGGATCTGGACGAGTTAAACGACAGGGTGACGGAGGAGACCAAGTTGATCGCGGTCTGCAATCCGAACAACCCCACGGGGGCCATCCTCTCAGAGGACGAGATGGACGGCATTGCGGAGGCTGCGGATCGGGTGGGGGCCTGGATCCTGGCCGACGAGGTCTACAGCGGAGCGGAACGGCTGACGGATGAACAGACGCCGACTTTCTGGGGACGCTACGACAGAGTCCTGGCGATGAACAGCCTGAGCAAGGCTTACGGGCTGCCTGGACTGCGCATCGGCTGGGTCGTTGCTCCGGAGGAGACACGGGACGCCATCTGGAGACGTCACGAGTACGCGACAATCAGCGCCACGATGCTTTCCAACAAGCTCGCGACCGTTGCCCTCTCCCCCTCGGTGCGTCCTCGTCTGATTCAGCGTGTTCGCGGGTATATCCGAAGGGGATTTGCGATCTTCGAGGCCTGGTTGGAGGAACACGAAGGAACCCTCAGTCTGGTTCCACCCCGGGCAGCGGCCATCGCCTTCCCGCGTTATCACCTGGATATCAACTCAACTGAGCTTGTGGATCGCCTCATCCGCGAGAAGAGCGTCCTGGTTGGGGCAGGGGACCATTTCGGTGTCGACCATCACCTCCGAATCAGCTTTGGGCTTCCCGCTGACTACCTGCGCCCAGCTCTAGATCGTATCCACGATCTGATCATCGAGTTGCAGGCCGTCTGATGAACCCGGCGGAGGCCCAGGGTGACTGACGCAGCTGTGACGCTACGTGACGTCTACGAGGCCAGGCGTGCGATTCAGAGCATCGCCATCCGGACACCCCTCTTCCCCTCCAGCGCGCTGGAGGAGCGCACGGGCGTCCGTTGCCACCTGAAGTTGGAGAACGTCCAGCGCTCCGGGGCCTTCAAGATCCGGGGCGCCGCCAACAAGCTGCGCAGGCTGGAACAGGAGCAGCGCGCCCGAGGGGTCATCACTGTCTCCAGCGGGAACCACGGCAGGGCGGTCGCTCTGGTGGCACAGGAGCTCGGGATCCGGGCCGTGGTCTGTATGTCGACCCGCGTCCCATCAAACAAAGTGGAGAGCATCCGAAGTCTGGGTGCCGAGGTTGTCCTGCACGGCGACAGCTACGACGAGGCCGAACGGCGGGCCGTCGACGTTCGGGAGGACCAGGGGCTGACGATGATCCCGCCCTTCGACGATCCACTGATCATCGCCGGACAGGGAACCATCGGTCTGGAGCTCCTTGAGGACCTTCCTGAGCTAGACACCGTGCTGGTCCCCCTCTCGGGCGGCGGACTGATCTCGGGTATTGCGCTGGTAGTGAAGGCGGCCGACCCATCGATCCGGACGGTGGGCGTATCGATGGAGCGCGCCCCGGTGATGGTCCACAGCCTCAGAGCTGGTAAACCGATCGAAATGGAGGAAGAGCCGACGCTGGCCGACGCCCTGGCGGGCGGTATCGGGCTCTCGAATCGGTACACGTTCTGCATGGTCCAGAGGTACGTCGATGCAACCATGGTAGTAACAGAGGAGGAGATCGCCGAGGCGATGGCCTTCGCCCTGAAGCATCATCATCTGGTACTGGAGGGGGGAGGCGCCGTGGCGCTGGCCGCCGTTCTTTCCGGCAGAGCCGAACAACTGGGCAAGAACGTCGCCGTCGTCCTCAGCGGGGGGAACGTACACATCCCGACGTTGCTCGAGATAGCCCAGCGCTACTCCGACACGGATCCGGCAAGCGCGCCTTGAGCCCGGGTAGCCACCTGGGTCCGAGCTGCGTCCCCAATCCCCCGTGGTCCGTCAGCGGCGGGCTGAGCCTCCCGTCAGGGCAGGAATCAGCTAGCGAGGCTCAACGGGCGCGGCGGTGCCAGGAGCCACCTTTCTGCCCGGCCCCATTCCGATCGGAACCACTTCACCAGGGCTATCTCACCGTCCTGAATCTCGAGCCCCGTGATGTACCCGTCGAAGACGCCGGAGCCGGTATTGAAGTACGGCGGTTCGCCCGGGCCAGCGCACTTCGGCGTGTGGGTGTGGCCGCAGATGACCATCTGCTTGCGCGCCTCGATCCACTCGGAGACCCGCCGGCGTATCGTCTCGCGATTCCGGGACTCCCCGATTGACGATGCGACGCCCGTTATCCCCAGGTTCTGTACGTGCCGCCAGACGTGGCGGATGATCAAGCGTGAAAGCCGATAGAGGGCATCGCTCTTGAAGTCCACTTGATGACCATGGACGACGAAAATGCGCTGACCATTTCTGGCATGCTTCAGCACGAGCCCCTCATGCGCCGTCAAGCCGTCTTTCTTCATCCACCGGCGCTGGAAACCCTGGATGTCGTGATTTCCAAAGACCAAGTGGAGCCGCCCAACCGCGGCGAAGGTGTGGAGCAGGTCGAACGTGCGCCGATGGGCCCGCTTGACATCGCCCAGACGGCGGTTCTGCCACAGCTCGTCACCGTCACCGACCTCCACGTAGCTGAAGCCTCGCTCAAGATAGTGACGCAGCGCCCCAAGAAAAAGCTCCTCATTCTGGGCAAAAGCATCGGCGCGTGAGCTGTCTCCGCGGTGAAGGTCGCTAAAGAAGACCAGGCGCGCATCATCGTCGAACAGAACCGTCTTGGCAGCTTGGAAGGCTTGTGTCATGCGGCTGTACGCGCGGGTGCGCATCACGTTCCGGAGCGCGACGAGCTGCTCCGAAGGAAAGTGGTTCAAAGGTATCCTCTGTAAGAGGGATGTCATCTGATTCTGTCGTCCTTACTCACGTGTGTCTAGTCCGGTGCGTGTCCCGGCTCTCTGTCCTGACGGGGCCCATCTTGCGGAGCCCTGCGCAGGCCGTCAAACAGGTGTCCCAGAGCCAGGAAGGGATGGCGAAGCATCATCCACCGACCCGCGTACCGCATCACCGAGCGGATCTCCTCCCGCATCGCGGGATGGTAACAGTGGATGGGGCAGTTGGCGCAGGTGGGCTTGGAGGCTTGATATGGACACTTATCCAGGCGTCCCAGGGCGTAGCGCAAGAGGTGATTGCAGGTGTCGCAGAGGGTGTCCTGCGTCCCGTGGCGCCCCTCGCAGGCGATGTGGACCATCGCCCTGAGCGTTTTACGCTCCCGCGCCAGTCGCGGATGTCCTCCATTCCCCATAATTCGCTGTAGCTTGTGCGAAGCCCTCAAACGTGTCGGGCACCCCATCTCGAAGCACGGGGGCCGAATCTTCGGTCATGTCCCAGGCACAAAAAACGACGCCTCTCCACCGGCGTCTGCTTCAAATTGTACCACGGCGCCGGACCAGGAGCAATAGGACCCTCGAGCCATAGGATCAGTCGAAGGCGGGGGCTGCCGGGTGTTACTTGCTCTACCGAGAGGGATGGGCTACACTATGGTGACCGGAGGCGATCTCGAAAGGACCGGCCGAGACAGATGAGGGGAGCGTGGCCCCTTACAGGGAGAAAGACCGATTGTACCTGGCCGACTTCTTCAAGTGCCCAGGTTGCGGCAGTCCCGATTTCCTTGAAGTCGAGCCAGGGAGAACACGGTGCAAGTATTGCGGACAAAGCGCAACGGCGCCGCAGGCGACGCTAGACCATTCCGAGCCTGTCGGCGAACCCAAGAAGACGATCACGTGCTATCAGTGCGGGGCCGGAAACGAGGCGGGTTCCCTCTACTGCAACCGCTGTGGTAGCCAGGTCACGGGCCTATGCGCCTTCTTGGGGCGGCTCCGGGGCAACCCGGCGGCAGTAAGCATGCTGGTCAGCGTGCTCGGCGCGTTCTTCTTCCCGCCACTGGGGGCCGTAATGGGCTTGGCCATGGCCTATCGGGCCCGGGGTATGGCTCGCAGAGGGAAGTGTGGTGACGAAAAGTTAGCGCGCCTCGCGGTTCTGATTGGTTGGGGCGGGCTTGCGTTCAGCGTCGTTCCGCTCTGCTTGATTGCGGCTTGGTCTGGAGCACAGATGGGACTACGTCTATTTGAGAACTTTGTGCGGGAACTTCTAAGCATACTGGGACAGCTCGGCTGAAGCTGACCCTCATAACCCTAACCGTCCACATTCTGAGGAGGAGTAGAACAGATGAAAGATCGCAAGCTTCTTATGATACCGGGCCCCATTGAGTTTACGCCGGCTGTGATGAGGGCAATGGGTATGCCTACGACAAGCCACGTCGCTCCCCAGTTTGTCGAGGTTTTTGGGACAGCGCTGGAGCGACTGCGCCACGTGTTTCTCGCCCCTGAGGCGCAGCCGTTCGTCGTCGCCGGATCCGGCACACTCGCCATGGATATGGCCGCTTCGAATTTGATCGAACCCGGCGATGCAGCCCTGGTGGTCAACACAGGGGTCTTCGGGGATCGCTTCGGCGAGATCCTGCAGCGTTACGGAGCCGAAGTCAACCACGTTCGCGCCCCCGCCATAGGCGACGTGCCGCCGCTGGATGAGGTTCGGGTAGCCCTGGAAGCACACGAGGCGAGCTCGGGACGAGGCTATAAGCTGATGACGATCACCCAGGTCGACACGTCGACGGCGGTCGCAGCCGACGTGAAAGCGCTGGCAGAGATCGGGCGAGAGCACGACGTGCTCGTCGTCGTCGACGGCGTCTGCTCGGTTGCCGGTGAGGAGCTCCGTCAAGATGCCTGGGGCGTCGACCTCGCCCTGACTGCGTCGCAGAAGGCGATCGGTGTTCCGCCCGGGCTTGCGCTGGTGATGGCCGGACCCCGGGCGATGAAGGCTTTCTGGGAGCGGAAGTCCCCCGTGGTGAGTTACTACTCAGACTGGACGAAATGGCTGCCGATCATGGAAGCTTACGAGGCTCGCGAGACCGGCTACTTCGGAACGCCGCCGGTGAACCTGATCTGGGCCCTTAACATCAGCCTCGGGCAGATCCTCGAGGAGGGGATGGACGCCCGATTTGAGCGCCACCGACGGGTCAGCAGGTCGGTGAAGGCAGCTGTCGCCGCCCTGGGAATGGCACAGGTCCCGGCAACCGCTGAGGTGGCAGCCCGCACGCTTACGGCACCCTGCTTCCCCGCTGGCGTGGATCGCTCCGTGCTTGCACGCATCAACGAGGCGGGGGTCATCCTCGCCGGCGGCCTCCACCCGGATATCAAGTCAAGCTATTTCCGCATCGGGCATATGGGGGCAGTCAATCAGTCCGACGTGATGGCCACCATCAGCGCCGTCGAGCAGGGCCTGGCGGACGTGGGCTACGGGTTTGATGTGGGGGCGGGCCTGGCGGCGGCGCAGCAAGCCTGGGTAGGAGCTTAGTCCACACCCCACGATGCTGAGTCTCCGGCGGTTCGATGCGGGGGGCTCTGAGAAGCAGGGGTTGGCAATCCGCGGAACACAAGAGGATGAGGAGCAACGACACCCTTATGGAGACAAAGATGCTATCCTTGCACGGCGTCTTTCCGCCCATCCCGACACCTTTCGATGAGCGGGGAGACCTCGCCCTGGGAGCCCTGGCCGAGAACCTGGGCCGCTGGAACGAGTATGACCTGTCCGGGTACGTTGTCCTCGGCTCCAACGGGGAGGGCGTCTACCTGACGACGGAAGAAAAGGTCAAGGTCTGGCAGACGGTGCGTCGGGCGGTGCCGGAGGACAAACTCGTCATCGCCGGCACAGGATGTGAGTCAACACGGCAGACTATCGCCGTCAGCCAGTTGGCTGCCGACGCCGGTGCCGACGTGGTGCTCGTGCTGACCCCTCATTATTACGGGGGGAAGATGTCCCCGGGCGCCCTGCGCCGCCACTTTGAGGCGGTGGCGGAAAAGGTACCTGTACCGGTAATGATCTACAACATGCCGCGGTTTACCCACATCGATATGAGCGCGGAGACCATCTTGGATATCGGGCGTCATCCGAATGTGGTGGGACTGAAGGACAGTGGCGGTAACGTCGGCAAACTCGCCGAAATCGTGGGCGCGGCTGAGGACGACCTCCAAGTCCTGGCTGGATCTGCCAGCTTCTTCTTCCCAGGCCTGGCTGTAGGCGCCGTCGGCGGCGTGATGGCCCTGGCGAATGTCGCGCCCCAGATGCTGATCGATCTATACCATCACTACCGGCGGGAGGAATGGCGTGAAGGCGCTATCCTCCAACAGAGACTGGTCCCGCTCAACACCGCGGTCACATCGGGTTTCGGTGTGCCCGGCCTCAAAGCCGCTCTGGATTTCTTGGGGTACTACGGCGGGCCCGTCCGCTCGCCACTCCGGACACTGCACGACGCTGAGCTTGAGACCATAGAGGCCATCATGGTGCAAGCTGGAGTGCTTTAGGGCGCTGTTGGGCGTGTTGGCAGTGCACCTGGCAGCTTTCTGAGGACAAGAAGGGGTGGGCGTGGCATACAATTTCGCGGGCTTCGCCCGATTTTTCTACAAACAACTCTTTCAAAGCAAAGGGACCGCCTACCGTCTGACTCTGAAGCGGATCGGGCTGGTAGCGCTAGCGGGCTCACTCTACGGCTTGGTCCAGATTATGACGTGGTCCGGTTTCCTGCTTGACGAGATCCTCTATCCAGGCTATCGCAAGGCAAGAATCAAAGGACCCATCTATATCGTGGGGAACCCACGGAGCGGCACGACCTTTCTTCAGCGTCTTCTGGCAAGAGACGAGGCCACGTTCCTCTCTATGCGCACTTGGGAGATGCTTCTCGCACCTTCCGTCACAATGAGGAAAGCGTTCTGGGCACTCTCCTCGCTGGACAACCGGATCGGAAGACCGATGGCCAGGCTGCTGGGCATGCTGGAGGAGGGCTGGCAAGAGGACAACGTCCTTCATAGGATCGCCCTCCGTGCACCAGAAGAGGATGAGTACCTTCTGATCCACATCTTCTCGACGCTCAAGATATGGCTGTACGTGGCGATGCTGGATGAGGCTGAACGGTATACGTATTTCGACAGTCAGATGCCGGAAGAAGAAAAAGAACGGATCATGGCGTTCTATACGCACTGCCTTCAGCGACACATCTATGCCCACAGTGGCAGCGAGAGATGCTATCTGGCCAAGGACCCCCATTTCTCACCGATGGTCGACACTCTGTATCGCGAGTTTCCGGACGCCAAGTTCATCTATCTTGCGCGCAACCCTCTCGACATGATCCCCTCGTACATCAGTTTGAAGGAGAATGAATGGCAGCTCCTGGGAGATCCCGTCGAGACCTACAGCAGTCGCAAGTACATCCTCGACATGGCCCACCACTGGTACACCTACCCCCTGGAGCATCTCGACAGAGCTCTTCCGAATAGCGCCATCGTGGTGAGTTTCGACGATCTGGTCACCGACGCGCACGAGGTGGTGAGAACGATCTATGAGCGATTTGGCTTGGAGCTGAGCTCCGAGTTTGACGAGATACTGATCCAGGCGACGCGGCGAGCCCGTCAACACGAGAGTGAGCACGAGTATTCGCTCGAGGAGATGGGACTGACCCAGGAGCAGATCGTGGACCGGTACAGGGAGGTCTTCGACCGTTTCGACTTTGACACCAGAGGCACCTGAGGACCCACCCAGGAAGACCTTCGAACCCGAGGCCAACACGGCTCCACCGGAGGATACATAGGCTCAGAGGAGAGTATGAGAGTCGCTTTCTTGTCGTTGTTCAGGAGAGGTCACGGGGGAGGCGAAGGGCGCGTGGCTCACGAGCTTGCGCGTCACTTCGCGGAACACCACGAGACGGTCATGATCTGCCCCTCCCGCGAGACGGGGCTGTTCCAGGAAGAAGATAGTCAACTCCACGTGTTTGGCGTGCGAAGCGCGGGAGAAGGTGAGTTTCAGATGCCGGCACTCTCAGCCAAGACGGTGCGGGCTCTGTTCGACTTCCTTGACACCTTCAGTCCTGACGTCGTCCACGCCCACGAACCCGCCCTGGTAGGCCTGATCGGCCAGATATGGGCCAAGATGAACCGCGTGCCCTTTGTGCACACGAGTCACGTGCTGCCCGGCAAGGTCCTGGATTTCGGAGCGACGGACGCGTTGGACATGAAACTGCTTCAGGGGTCCTTGAGTGAGTCCATCTCACGTCGCGTGCTGACGGATTTCTACACCAACTGCGACGCCATCATAGCCCTGAACCAGTCAGCCTTGAGCGCGCTGCGCGAATTCGGCTACAGGGGACAGGTCTTCGTGATCCCGAATGGGCGGGATCTCGATCACTATACGGGCCGTGCCACCGCGGATGTGGAGGCTGAGGAGAAGATGCTTGTGTTCATCGGGTACCTCAGCGAGCGCAAGAACCAGGCCTATCTCATCAACGCCCTTGCCCACCTGCCAGAGCACTACAAGCTGGTCCTGCTGGGCAAGGCGCTGAACCCTGAGTATCGAGTGCGCCTGGAGCAGACGTGCCGTGATCAAGATCTGGAGAACGTGTTGTTCGCCGGGCAGGTTCCCCATCCGGAGATCCCCTCCTACCTTGAGCGGAGCCACATCTTTGTCTCGGCCTCTAAGATGGAGGTGCAGAGCCTGGTGGTCATCGAGGCACTCGCCTCGGGGACGCCCGTCGTGGGGCTCTCGAATGAGACGATCGACGAACTCGTGGACGACCAGGTCGGTGCGCGCCTTCCGAAGGAGACAGGCCCAAGACGGTTCGCACAGAGCGTGCGCCGCATCTGCGATCTCTCCGCAGCGGACTACGAGGCTCTCTGCCAGAATGCTCGGGAGCGGGTGAGCCACCTGGACTGGTCGAACATCGTCGAACAGACCGCAGATTCCTACCAGGAGCTGATGGAAGAGAAGGCGTCCATCACCCAGGAAGAAGGGGCCATGCTGGCCGACCTGGTATCCTCGCTGCCGCCAGGCGAGGTGAGACAGCTCCTCAAGGAGCGCATCGCTATCGCCCGCCGGGAGCACAAGCCCATCGCCGGCTTCCTCATGAACCTGTCACTGGGGGAGAAATGGCGCTCGCTCAAGCGTGTCCCCGGCTCCACCTGGCTCTTCGCAGCAGCGACCGTCATCGTCTCTCTCATCGGCTATCTATTCATGAAGGGACGAGGCGAGACCGCCGACTAAGCGCGGTAGTATGACCTTCGATTACGCCGATCATTGCGCCTTGGACAATCTGTCGCCCTCGCAGCAGAGTGTGTTGAATCGCTCCGTCGGGAGCAAGCTCTTTCTGGAAGGCCCGGCCGGGACGGGGAAGACGACGGCAGGGGTAGCGCGCATGCTTCATCTGCTGGAGGCAGGCGCGTCGGCGCGTTCTATGCTGGTCTTCACGCCCCAACGGACGTTGAGCGTCCCCTACTATGAGGCCCTCCACCAGCCCCTCCTGGACACGCGGGGCAGGGTTACACTGCTCACACTGGGAGGCCTGGCTCAGCGTATGGTGGACCTCTTCTGGCCGCTGATCGTCGAAGAGGCCGGGTTCGGGCATCCAGATCACCCCCCTACCTTCTTGACTCTGGAGACGGCCCAGTACTACATGGCACGCGTCATCCGCCCCCTCCTGGATGAGGGGGCCTTCGAGAGCGTCACTATTGATCGGAATCGGCTCTACAGTCAGATTATTGATAACCTGAACAAGTCGGCCGTGGTCGGGTTCTCCTACACGCGGATTGGGCAGAGGCTGAGGGCCGCCTGGAGTGGCGAGCCCGGCCGCGAGCGGATCTACGAGGAGGCTCAAACGTGCGCCAACCGCTTCAGGCGCTACTGCCTCGATCACAATCTCCTCGATTTCTCCCTCCAGGTTGAGGTCTTCTGCACGTATCTCTGGCCCCGGCCCATCTGCCGAGACTACCTGACGGGCCGGTATCAGCACATCCTGGTAGACAACGTCGAGGAGGACGTGCCCGTCGCCCACGATCTGCTGCGAGAGTGGATCCCTTTGACCCGATCCTCTCTATTGATCTGTGACTCGGCCGCCGGGTATCGCCGCTTCCTAGGTGCCGACCCGCAAAGCGCCCACTCTCTGCGCGACCTCTGTGATCACCACGTCACCTTCTCTGACTCCTTCGTGATGTCGCCGGACGTGGCGGCGCTCGGTACCGCGCTCTCGAGCCAGCTCAACTCCGCTGACGACGCCTCAAAGACCCACGTGTTTACGGACCGAGCCCTGATCTTCGAGCCGCACCGTTACTATCCTCAGATGCTCGACTGGGTCGCTGACCAAGTCGAGATCCTCGTCGAGCAAGAGGGCGTATCCCCAGGAGAGATCGTCGTTCTGGCCCCGTTTCTCAGTGACGCCCTGCGCTTCTCGCTCACCAATCGTCTTGAGGCACGAGGCGTTCCTACGCAGTCACATAGACCGTCCCGGGCTCTGAGAGAGGAGGCAGCCACTCGCTGCCTGCTGACCCTGGCGGCCATCGCGCACCCGGCCTGGGGGGTGCATCCCACCAAATACGACGTGGCCGCAGCTCTGATTCAGGCTGTCGAGGGAATGGATCTCGTCCGCGCGCAGCTGCTCAGCAGCATTGTGTACCGGTTGTCCGACGGGAACCCCACGCTGGGCTCGTTTGACGCCATCAAGCCCGAGATGCAAGAGCGGCTAACCTATGTGCTCGGCGAGCGATATGAGGGACTCAGGGTATGGATCCAGGCCTATGTGGATGCCGACGAGCAACACGTACCGCTCGACCATTTCCTGAGCCGTCTCTTCGGGGAGCTCCTCTCGCAGCAAGGCTACGGGTTCCACCGCAATTTCGATGGGGCCGAGGTGGCGGCCAACCTCGTCGAGTCTGTGCGCAAGTTCCGCTGGGTCACTGAGGACGGAGGGTATCCATATACAGGGACGAACGGGGCACCGACCTCCCTTGGCCAGGAATATGTCACGATGGTCGAAGAGGGCGTGATTGCAGCCCAGTACGTCCGGAGCTGGGGGCCGGAGCGGGGGGAGGCGATTCTTCTGGCCCCCGCTTACACGTTCATCATCCGAAATCGACCAGTAGACTACCAGTTCTGGCTCAACATCGGGGGTCAGGGGTGGTGGGAACGCCTCTATCAGCCTTTGACCCATCCGTACGTTCTCAGCCGACACTGGCCGCCGCCAGGAAGAGACGATGAGACCTGGACAGACAGCGACGAAGTCGCCGTCCGACAGGAGGCCCTCCAGCGGCTGAGCCAAGGACTGATTCGTCGTTGCCGTCAGAAGGTCTTCCTCGGGTTGAGCGAGTTGGGCGAGCAGGGTCACGAGCAGACCGGTCCACTCCTGAAGGCCGTTCAGAGAGTCTTGAGGGAAACCGCTGCGCGGGAGAACACAGGGCGTTGAGACTGGATTGGGGGGGATGGGTCGGCCGACGTGTGAACGGCTTGATGGGTTGGGTGGGCAGCGTAATCCGTGGCGCGTGGTGTGTGACGCGGGGCCCGTCGGACGGATGCACCGGGCTCAGGGCAGATCAGGGGGTTGGAGGCATTGACGCGTGAAGGTGTTTAGGCCGCGGCCCAGTCAGAAAGCGGTGTTGCGCTATGCCGGTGGGAGGATGGGCGTCTCCGCCGTCCCCGGCAGCGGCAAGACAGTGACCCTTTCGGCACTGGCCGCCAAGCTGATCGCCAGTGATCTCCTGGACGACGACCAGGAGGTCCTGGTGGTGACCCTGGTGAACTCGGCGGTCGATAATTTCGCCCGCCAGGTCGGGGCGTTCGTGAAGGATCTGGGGCTGCTGCCCCACGTCGGATACCGGGTGCGTACCCTCCACGGGCTGGCGCACGACATCGTGCGGGAGAGGCCGGCCCTGGTGGGCCTCTCTGACGGTTTTCAGATCGTGGACGAACGCGAGGCGAATCGGATCCGACAGAATGCGGCGGACGCCTGGCTCGCCAGCCATCCAGACGCCATCGACGCGTATATGGCACTCGACCTGGAGGAGCGTCGCGAGGCGTGGGTCCGGCGGGACAAGTGGCCGGACCTGGTAGGAGCCATCGCCTACAGTCTCATCAAGCAAGCCAAGGACTACCAGGCGACCCCCTCTGACGTCCGGGCCCAGCTCGACCGTCATGCCAAGCCGCTTCCGCTGGCAGAGATGGGTTGGGCCATCTACGCAGACTACCAGCGAGCCCTCAACTACCGAGGAGCCGTCGACTTCGACGACCTGATCCGCCTGGCCCTCGAGGCCCTGCGGCTCGATAAGGAGCTCCTGGCGCGCCTGCGGCGTCTCTGGCCTTACATCCTGGAGGACGAGGCTCAGGACAGCAGCCGGCTCCAGCAGGACATTCTGGACCTGCTGGCGAGGTGCCAGGGCGCTCCAGGTAACTGGGTCCGCGTCGGTGACCCCAATCAGGCGATCTACGAGACATTCACAACGGCAAGCCCTGAGTATCTGAAGGATTTCCTCGAGGAAGATGACGTTGTTCGCCACGATCTGCCCAACTCCGGGCGCTCCACCAGGAGCATCATTGAGCTGGCCAATTACCTGATCGACTGGACCCAGCAAGACCATCCCGTCCACGAGGTGCGGGACGCGTTGACCGAGCCGCACATCCAGCCCACGCCCGAGGGCGATCCTCAATCAAACCCATCGGACAGGCCGGATCAGGTCCACGTCTATGGCAAGAAACTCACCCCGCAAGGCGAGATCGACACGGTTGTCGACTCGCTGGAACGATGGCTGCCGCACCACGCGGACGCGACGGTGGCGGTCCTGGTTCCCCGCAATCTGCGCGGCTTCCAGGTCGTCGCCGAGCTGAAGGCCCGGGAGATCGAACACGTCGAGCTTCTACGCAGCACTCGGGCCACACGAGAGACAGCCGGGGCCCTGGGCAACGTGATCCAGTATCTCGCCGACCCTGTGTCGCCACGCAAGCTGGCCCGTGTCTACCGGGTCTGGCGGAGAGGGGACCGGGAGGAGCCAGAGCTGCAGGAGCGAGTGGATAGGGTGGCGAAGGCCCTCAGACAGTGCCGGCACGTCGAGGCGTTTCTCTGGCCACGGCTCGGCGGGGATTGGCTCGACACCATCGACGGCGCCGAATCCGTCGTGAGGCTGCGCGACCATCTGAGGCCGTTCCGGGACTACGTGCGTCGCTGGCAAGAGGCCACCGTGCTCCCCATCGACCAACTGATCCTCACACTGGCCCAGGACCTCTTCAAGGAGCCGGCCGACCTGGCGATCGCGCATAAGCTCGCGGTGATGCTCGGGCGGGTCGGCGAACGCCATCCCGATTGGCGTCTGCCGGAGCTGACGGATGAGCTGGCCGTGATTGCCCGGAACGAGCGCCGCTTCCTCGGTCTGAGCGACGACGATATGCGTTTCGATCCCGAGCGGCACAAGGGAAAGGTGATCGTGGCGACGATCCACAAGGCGAAGGGGTTGGAGTGGGACCGGGTCTATCTGATGTCCTTGAACAACTACAACTTCCCCTCGGGGCTCGCCCACGAAGCCTTCATCGGGGAGAAGTGGTTCGTGCGCGACAGCCTCAACCTGGAGGTGGAGGCGCTCGCCCAGCTGAAGGACGCGATGGCGCCATCCGACGTCGGCTACGCTGAGGGGACAGCTACCCAGGAAGCTCGCTTAGACTACGCCTCCGAGCGCATGCGGCTCCTCTACGTGGGCATCACCCGCGCCAAGAAAGAGCTGATCATGACCTGGAACTCGGGCAGGCGGGGCAACCAGGGCCCGGCGGCGCCCTTCACGGCGCTGCAAACGCATTGGGAGCAGGCGACTGCTCGATCCTAGGCCCGATCGCGCCCTGTTCACTCGGAGCGCAGGATCTCCCCTGGCGCGCTCAGAACAGACAGCACGGCACCAGCCGCGCTAATCCGGACAGACTCCACCCCGACCTAACGCTGCAAGGACCCCTGTGACCACGCGGTTAGCCAGCCACGAACGTACGGCCCCTCCAGGCCACCGGTTTCATTGGCCGCTCGATTCGCCGACCCACAGGACCGGCGGAGAGGCGCCAGCACTGGTCCACGCGTCGGCGGCCCACGGCGCGTGACGACCTCTGACCGGCGTTCGCTCCCGTCACTGGCACCGCCGCTTGAGCCCAACCGGCGTCGGCGACGATGCACCGGCAGACCCACTACTCGCACCAGAAGCGGTGACTAGACTCTCCGGGCGGGTAGTCGGTGGTGGCACTGCCGGAACCGCAAGAGCTGGAAACATACCATGCATAGGTGCCCGCCGGGAAGCTGCCGTAATAGTGCCTTCCCAACGAGAAGCATCGCTCGCCGATACCGGTTCCGAAGACCTCATAGCAGAGCGTTCCACCAGTGTCATTCTGGATGTAGAGCTGCGCCATAGCCGCCGACACGTTGACCTGGCGCACGTTGCTCCAGCCGCTTTGGCCCCAGACGTTGCTGGCCTTCACGCGGTAGTGGTACTGGCCCGGAGCCTTGCCGACGACGGAGGTGATCAACCCCGAGCCGCTATACGCCGTTGAGGGGCTTGAGAAACTAGCGCTGTCATCCTCCTCCAAGGTGTAGGTGTCCGCCAGCGTAGCGGGGCTCCAGCTCACGTCGTAGGTTCCATCCCCGTCGGGGTTGCTGATCGCGTTCAGGAACGGGACCCCAGGGATCGGTGGATACCGCCGCAGCACAAGAGGGAGATAGACCTTGTGCTCTTGTGCACCGGGGACCGTCACACTGAAGCCGTTCAAGAGGGTGGCACGCTGCGCATCGGGATTGGTCACCACGACGTTCCACGGTCCCGTCGCGGCCCCCGTGAGGTCAAAGTCGCACGTGATCCGGGACGAGCTAACCCGGGAGACGGACGTCCCCGCAATCGGGGCCTGGTTCGACTTCGTCAGAGCCACTGTGACGCCCACCTGGAAGTTACTGCCGCTGAGATCGGTGACGTGGACAATGCCCGTGTTGACCCCGCTCGATGGGCTGATTCCGCTGACCATCGGGGCTGTGGGCGACATCGGGCGCGTGCGCAGGCGGATGGCGGCATCGGCGCCGTGCGTCAGACCCAGGTCGGTCCATGACGTACCGTAATGGCTAAGGTAGGTGGTGCCAGTCTCGAAGGGGCCGTTCTCATCCACGGCGATGGGATATCCGTCGGACTGGTTCGTGACGGCGATGACGGCGAACACATCGTTGCCGGATGTCACCGGGACGGGTGCGGCGAGCGGAACGGAATGGTACCCGGCGGCGGGAAAAGACTGATTGAGAACCTGGGCCAGGTTGTTCGTGGGCGTAGAGCCATCGAACTCATCGTAGAGATAGACATCGACGTCGGTCGTGACATCCGTGGTCCAGAACTCCACCCGTGTGACGTGGGTGTTGGCATCCGGGGTGAAGCGAGCCAGCCCCCAGGCTGTTGTTGCATCATTCTGATACCCGTATCTGTTTGTCCATCCGTCCTCGTCGTAGTACCAGACATCGCCGTTCGGCTCATAATCCTGCCAGGCGTGGATATAGGAGGTATACATCCCAAGATTAGCTGTGCCGTAAGTGGCGTAGAAGTAGCCATTGTCACCCCAACCGTCGCCCCAGCTGTTCTTCACAATCCACCCCTCCGCCGGGTCCGTGCCGCCCTCCAGCGATGGCAAGTTGTCGCTCCACCCGACAATCAGGACGCAGTGATTCGTGGATCCTGCCTGCCCCGAATAGTCGAAGGTATACGACCCGTCGTAGGAGGTGTCGAAACCCTCACTCTTCTTCTCCTGCATCATGGTGTAGACGGGACCGTAATCGTAGATGGCCTGCTTGAGCGCCGCGGTGTCGGCGATGGCATTGGCCGACACGATACGCCAATCGAGGAGTGTCTTAACGTGGGGACAGCCCGTGGTGCAGCTGCAGGCGACATCGCTGGCTACGTAGGGATCATGCTCCTCCAGCATGATGCCTTCTCTGGAGAAGAGGCTGACGAGCATGTGGTAATTCCCGCCGTCGCAGCTTCCCCAGGGTTGACCCGGTGGATCCTGGTAACTGGAGCGCTCGCGCCAGTTGCATTCCTTGGCGTGATTCTCGGAGAGATCGTACAAGCCATCATTGTCGATCAACAACTTCGACTCGATGTTGCCGATGGCAGCAAAACTGTAGCAGGAACCACAGTTGAGTTGATTCTTGACCGGCGAGACCTTTCCCTGAGCACGCCAGTCCCACGTTGAGGGGAGGGCACTGACGGCCGACGGCTCGAGGGTTGAGCGGCCGTCCAGGTGGGAGAGGTCCATGGCTGGCGGACGCGCGCCGCCAGCGGGCAATCCCAGCGAATCGGGCTCTTGCAACAGCGGGCCGGCTTGGGGGATCTCGATCCCTGTCTCTGGGGGCACCCCAACCGAGTAGGTGTACCTGAGTCTGGGGCCGTCGGGCGCCGCCCCTATGGACATGACTGCGACGAGGGCAAGGAAGGCTACAACCAGCAGCGTGACCTTAGATGAAGTACGCATCCCGATACCTCCTTAGAGAGACATCAGAACCGGCAGCCGCGGTGGCTGTCCGTGGGCCGGAGGGCCTGATGACGTCCCAGGAGAGGGGACCAGGATGGATGATCCAAACCCGCCGACGGGGCTTTCTAGCCAGAGTCGCATGCTAGCCGAGACCCACGATCTGTCAAGGCGCAGGCGGGGCGAGGCTCCGGTGTTCGGGCGGGCGTATACCCCCGGCGGGATCCAAGATCTCCGACGGCAAGGACGGGAGTATGGTCAAGCGAGAACGCGCCCGGCGCCATCTGCGGCCCTTTCCAGGCAATTCGGCTGGACCCTGCACCCGGGCCCCTCCCGCTGTGGGAGGGCCGAGGCTTGTCTACCGGGCGGCAGCTGCGGACGTGCTGTCGACGAAGCTCACATCATCGATGAAGAGGCTGCTCCTGAGCGACCAGTCCGCCTCCGCCCAGATTCGCAGAGTGATGGATTGCCCGGTGTAGGAGGATAGATCGACGACCCGCCGCACCCATCCCCCGGTATTCTCCGATGCGCAGAGATCGTACTCCTCGACCCTGGCGACCCCGTTGACCGTGACTCCGCCGAAGTCGTAGTAGCAGTAGTCCACTGAATCAATCCAATGCCAGTAGGCAAGATAGGGGAAGGCATGCGAGACAGCCACTGACCGCTGAACGTACGACAACTCGTCATAGGCGCCCCCCAGCCAGGCGGCCCAGTCTCCGCTGCGTGCGGTGATTCCGTCAGGAAGATCGTTGGTGATAACCGTACGTCCCTGCCGGGAGTACTCGGACCATCCAGCCCCCCCGCCTTCGAAGTCATACATCGCCCCTTCGCCGCCCACGACCAGTGGGATGTAGAGGACACGGGCATGCGGAGAGAGCCGGGCGCGGAGGCAAGCGTTCAGATCGTCGCCGCTAAGATCTTGCCAAGGACCGCCTGCGCTGGCCCTGGAGAAGCTGACGCCAGCCTGGATGGGTGGATTGACACCCCCCGCCGGATAGGCCCCCTCGACGGCTAGAGGGTGGTTATAGCCCGGGGTGGTCATCCGGACGCCAATAGTGAACGCTTGACCCTCGGCAACAGCGATCGGCGTGGAGAGGGGGACGGAGTAGTAACCGAACTCGGGCGCGGTGCCCGCCTGATGTGCGAGCTGCGAGCCGAACTGACCGGCCCAGACGTACACCTCATACTGGGCGCTGTCGCTCGTGGTCCAGAACTCGACGTGAGTCAGACGCTGTGCCCGATCGCTGGTGAAGACGTTGGCCATCCACGCCGTATTGCTTGCGTATCCCACACCGTACACAAGCCCGGCTTCGTCCCAGTGGAGCAGATCTTCCGAGGAGAGTGCGTCCCTGTAGTCGAGGTAGCCGACGCCCTGCGTATCGCTCGAGTCAAAGGCCAGGTAGCCGAAGCCTTGATTCCCATGCCCCGTTCCCCAGCTGTTCTTGACAATCCAGGCCCCTGTCCCCGAGTGGCTGGGGTGGGGATGCGGAACGTCGTCGTCCCAGCCGACGATGAGCACGCAATGGTTGGCCGAACCGGGCGTCCGGTAACAGTCGTAGATGGTACCCCATGTCGGGTCGCTGTACTGGCAAGAGCCCTCGTGCTGGAAGGAGACGATCAGAGGACCTTGCTCGATCAGGGCGTTCTTGATTAGGTCGATCTGCGCACCGTCGTCGGTGACCAGGCGGTAGCCACTCACCGTCTTGACGGGGGCGCAGGTGTCGCATACGCAGGATCCGTCACACTGGAGGGCACTGGTGTCATAGGGAGCACAAGCCTCTGCAACGGCGCCCTTCTTGACGAGCACGTCAGAGGCGATGAGGGCGTTGCCTCCTCCAGGGCTGCAGGGGTCTTGCGGATCGTCATAGACGTGAGTCAGCGAGGGATCCACGCAGAGGCCGACACTCTGCTCGGAGAAGTCGTACGCCACCCCCTCATCGATGAGCACATTGGACTCCAGGGACGCCAGGGTACCGAAGATCCAACACGTGCCGCAAGGATTCTGGTTGCGGACCGGGGTCACCAGGTTCTCACCGTTACGGTCCCTCCAGTCGAATCGATCCGGCAGCTGCTGCGACTGGGCTCTCGAGGGGGACAACGTCTCGATGTGCGACAGATCAAACGAAGGGGGAACGTAGCCGTACGAGACGGAGGAGGCCGATCGAAAAGAGGCCTCGAAATCGGGGTTGATGGGAGCCACCTGGAGCCCAGGAGGGCCGCCGGGGCCAGCCACGCCCGCCGCGCCCGAGCCACCCACCAAGACAACGATCAAGGCACAGGCTACCGCTGCATACCGTGCGAACCGCCGTGACCGGGCGAAGCGTCCTATAGAGACCTCCTTCATCCTGCCATCCACATGTCCCTCGACCTTGTCCTTGCATAGCCGCCCGATACGCACGTGCAAGCCGAGCACAGCACGCCGGGAGGACCTCACACCTGAGAAGCTATGGACACCCTCACCGGCGGCTGGACGATAGGGCCGCCGCGCGGTGTCCTAGAGAGCGGCAGAAGTGCATCACCAATAGTCCTCCCAGATTGTACTCCAGGTCCCATCCGGGGCAAGCCCTGACGCGCGACGCCCTAGCTCGACCTTGCGAGAAAGTCCATGGCGCGCACGCACGCCACTCTGAAATGGAAGAAACT